>PKYK01000017.1:0-3488 GCA_003133665.1 Acidimicrobiaceae bacterium
GCAGATTCCTCGACTGCTGAAGATGCACCACGAGGGCAACCTGATCATCGACGAGCTCGTCACCAAGGAGTACTCGATCGATGAAGTCAACCAGGGCTACCTCGACCTCGAGGCCGGCCAGAACATCCGCGGAGTCGTGCGCTTCTAGGGCGATCCCCGCCCGGTTACCGGCCCTGGGGCGTGAGACCCAGGACGTCGCGCAGCCCGATTGACGACTTCGTGATGCTGGGCGTCAGCGCGCGCGCCGACTTGGCGCGCCACGCCCCTCGCCATACACCCAGTCCGTACGCCGCGTCGTCCGCCACGGCGAGCGGGATGTCGCTGACGTGCACGCGAACCTTCTGCCAGCGCCACGCCGTGCCGAGGGCGAAGAGGGCGAGCGCTCGACGACGCAGCTTCGGGTGGAACGCGGCCACGAGCACGAGGGGACCGTAGGTTCGCACGACGGAGCGAGCCAGGGGACCGCCGGCGCGCAGCAGTCCTCGGCTGACCATTGCGCTCGCCACCTGATCGGGGTCGTCACTCGACGGCCCGAGGCGGCTTCGGAGAGTGTCACGGGTGATCCGAGCGATCCTCGCTCCGAGCATCGGCGAACGCAGCAGCACGCTGCTCCACGCCACGAGCGTCCAGGCGTCGGTGCGAAGAGGGGCGAGACGGGTGCCGTGGCGCGCGGCGAGCTCTCCCGACGATTCGCCGTAACGAACGCGTTGGTTCAACCACCGGCGCCACGTGTCGCGGGCCGGGTGAGTCACGACCACGTCGGCCTCGTAGCGAACGAGCCAGCCCTGATCGTGAAGACGCCAGACGAAGTCAACATCCTCGCCGACACGCATGGACGGATCGAATCCGTCACCGAGGGCACCTCGGCGCACGAAGAGACACGCACTGGGCACGTAGCCGACGGTTGCGCCGGGAATCACGAGCCCGCCGCGGGCACCCATGTCGAGCGGACCGAACCGCTGCTCGAAGCGGTCACGCCGTGACGAGCCGGCCGCACCGCGCACGCGCGGCGCGACGGCGCCGACGAGTGGATCGTTGAACTGTGCGGCCAGGCGGTGCATCACATCGGCGGCATTGTCGACTTCGACGTCGGCATCCACGTACCAGAGGAAAGGCCGTTCGGTGGCCCGAGCCCCGAAATTGCGCGCTTGGCTCGGACCCACGTTCTCATCGAGTCGTACGAGGTTGACACCGAACTGCTTGGCACACTGGTCGAGCGATCCGGAATCGAGCGACCCGTCATCGACCACGGTGACGTGAAATCCGGCGAACTGAACGAGCAGCGGGCGAAGCGATTCGACGTCGTCTCGGACCGGAACCACGACGTCGATGTCGTCGATGTCCGGTGCATCGACGTAGCGGAGATGGAGGAGCCCCTGCTGAACGAGCGTGCGTGCGAACCGCTCCTCTCCCGCGCGCACGACGCCTCCGTTGAGCCACCGTTCCGCGACCGCTCGTGAGCCGCCCGCCAGACGGAGCAGCCGCCAGGGCGATCCACCCGCCACGAGGTCTCGGTCGTAGAACTTCGCGTCGGGGTCGAGATGGACCACCGTGCCGATGGGGATCGGGGCATCCACCGGTGACGGGGCGATGGGCGGCTGGGCACTCACCGACGAAGTTTGGCACGATTCGTTGTCGTGAAGCCCTCGGACACGGCAGAATGGGAGGGTTCGAGGAGGAACCGTGTCGACCGAGACGTTGATTGCCGAAGAAGTGGAAGGAACCCTCGAGGAGAGCGAGGAGCTCCTGGTCGAGGAGGTCTCCATTGACGGCCTCTGCGGGGTCTACTAGACCGTGTCGCCGTCGACGACCGACGATTTTGATGCGTCGGCGCCCTGGCGCCTAAGTCCCCGGGTTTCACTGCGTGACGAAGCCTTCGGCGCCCTGGCGTACCACCACGGCAATCGACGACTCGTCTTCTTGAAATCGGCCGAGCTCGTGGCGTTGGTGCGCCGACTCGATGAGTTCGAGAGCGCCGACTTGGCCGTCGACGCGCTCGTACCCGCTGGACAGCACGACCGCTACGTGCGGGCCCTCGCTTCCCTGGTGACCTCGGAGATCCTCCGTGGGCGCTGATACTTCGCTCCGCAACCGATTTGAACGGGGCCTCGCCGCGCCCATCTGCCTCACCTGGGAGTTGACCTACGCCTGCAATCTCGCGTGCACGCACTGCCTTTCGTCATCGGGCCGGCGGGACCCCGATGAACTGACGACCGCCGAGGCCAAGTCGTTGATCGATGAGATCGCGGCGATGAAGATCTTCTACATCAACATCGGCGGTGGCGAGCCGATGATCCGTCGTGACTTCTTCGAACTGGTCGAACACGCCGTGGCCCAGAACGTCGGCGTGAAGTTCTCGACCAACGGCACCCGCATCGACGCGAAAGCGGCGCGACGACTGGCGCGGATCGACTATCTGGACATTCAAGTGTCCATCGACGGCGCGGACGCCACCACGAGTGACCGAATTCGCGGAGACGGCAGTTACGCAGCCGCCCGACTGGCCATGGATCACCTCAGAGACGCCAACTTCGGCCCCTTCAAGATCTCGGTGGTCATGACGCGCGAGAGCATCGAGCAGCTCGACGAGTTCGAGACCCTGGCGAAGCGCTACGGTGCCCAACTGCGTCTGACGCGCCTGCGCCCATCGGGCCGGGGCGTGGACGTGTGGGAGGCGCTGCACCCGACGCCCGCACAGAATCGTCGCCTCTACCACTGGCTGCTCGAGCGCCCCGAGGTGCTGACCGGTGATTCGTTCTTCCACCTTTCGGCGCTCGGCGATCCACTCGATGGTCTCAATCTCTGCGGAGCCGGGCGGGTCGTGTGCCTCGTCGATCCGGTCGGCGAGGTCTACGCCTGCCCATTCGTCATCCACGAAGAGTTCAGGGCGGGCAACGTTCGTGGCGGCGGCTTCGCGGCGGTGTGGCAGCAGAGCGAGTTGTTCCGCGCCTTGCGCGAGCCCGGCAGTGCGGGAGCCTGCGCATCGTGCGGCTCGTACGACGCGTGTCGCGGTGGTTGCATGGCGGCCAAGTTCTTCACCGGCCTGGAGCTCACCGACCCCGACCCCGAGTGCGTCTTTGGTCATGGCGAAACCGCGTTGGCGAAGAAGAGGGTCACCATTCGCCCCGTGCCGTCACCGGACCACTCGCGACGAGTGCCCGTGTCGATCACGTCGCACTGAATTCCTGGGGGGGGCGAAACGAACCTCCGGTAGTCTCGGCATGAGCCTTTGGGGGAGTCATGGGGAGTAAATGGTTTGAGACGGTGGCCGTCGCCCAACGTCGCGCGCAGCAACGTCTACCCAGGTCCGTCTACGGAGCGCTCGTGGCCGGCTCCGAAAAAGGTCTCTCCTCGAAGGACAACCTGGACTCGTTCGATCAGCTGGGTTTTGCGCCACACGTGGCCGGGCTTTCGAACCAGCGCGAGCTCTCCACCTCGGTCATGGGACAGTCACTCTCGATGCCGGTCATCATCTCTCCGACCGGCGT
>PKYK01000017.1:3626-39720 GCA_003133665.1 Acidimicrobiaceae bacterium
GACCGCGACACGATGGTCCAGCGCCTCGAGCGCGCGCAGTCGGCGGGGGCCAAGGGAATAATCCTGACCCTGGACTGGTCGTTCGCGAACGGCCGAGACTGGGGCAGTCCGTGGATCCCGGACAAGGTGAATCTGAAGGCGGCGCTGAAACTGGCGCCCGAAGTCATCGTGCGACCTCGGTGGCTCTGGTCATTTGCCAGATCCGGCCACCTGCCCGGCCTGACGACCCCCAATATGGCGCTGCCCGGGATCACGGCGCCGACGTTCTTTGGCGCGTACTACGAGTGGATGCAGAGCGCGCTGCCGAGCTGGGAGGACGTGGCCTGGCTGCGAGCCCAGTGGCGGGGGCCGTTCATGGTGAAGGGCGTCAGCCGTGTCGATGACGCCAAGCGCGTCGTGGATCTCGGGGCGACCGCCCTGTCGGTGTCGAACCACGGGGGCAACAATCTCGATGGCACGCCGGCGCCGATTCGCTCCCTGCCCGCGGTCGTCGACGCGGTCGGCGATCAGATCGAGGTCCTGCTCGACGGGGGCGTGCGCCGCGGGAGCGACGTCGTCAAAGCCCTGGCGCTCGGAGCACGGGCCGTCATGATCGGACGGGCCTACCTGTGGGGTCTCGCCGCGAACGGGCAGGCCGGCGTCGAGAACGTGCTCGACGTCCTGCGCGCCGGTATTGATTCGACCTTGTTGGGCCTCGGGAAGAGGAGCGTGCTCGATCTCTGCCGTGATGACGTCGTGGCGCCGCACGACTTCTTTCGGACGCTGGGTTCGTGAGTCGCGTCGCCATCGTGACGGGCGCGGCGCGCGGCATCGGTGCCGCGACAGTCGACGCGCTCGTGAACGACGGTTACCGCGTGGTGGCCGTCGACCGGTGTCGCGACATCCCCGAGGTTCCCTACGCCCTGGCGACGCCGGGTGAACTCGACGACGTTGTCGCGCGACACGGTGAGTCGGTGCTCGGCCTCGTGGGCGACGTGCGCAGCGCGACCGACATGCGACTTGCGGTGGAGACCGCCACCCGGCACTTCGGCCGCCTCGACGCGGTCGTGGCCAGCGCGGGAGTGGTGGCCGCGGGTGCCCCGCTCTGGGAGATCAGCGACGAGGCCTGGGATGCCGTCTGGTCGGTCAACGTGCTGGGCACCCGTCGGTTGATTGAGGCGGCTGCGCCGACGCTGATCGGCAATGGGCCCCACGCCAACGGGCGCATCGTGGCCGTGGCCTCGGCGGCCGGTTCGCTCGGTCTTCGACGCCTCGCCGCGTACTCGGCGGCCAAGCACGCCGTCGTCGGGCTGATTCGTGGGGTGGCGATGGATTTGGCTGAACACGGCGTGACCGCGAACGCCGTGAGTCCCGGTTCCACGCGCACGCCGATTCTGGAGGCGTCGGCTCGCGTGTACGGGCTCGAGAGCGGCGAGGCGTTCGCGGCGCAGCAGCCAATCGGGCGCCTGCTCGAACCCGGTGAAATCGCCGCCGCGATCACGTGGCTCTGCTCGCCGGCATCGTCCGCCGTCACCGGCGCGGACATCGCCGTCGACGGCGGCATGACGGTCTCGTAGCCGCGTCGGCCGCACCGACGGAGCTCGCGGCCACGACTACTCTGCCTTCGCTCGGAGCGACTGAAGTGATTGAAGGTAGGGTCGATGGTGTCTCTTTGCCGCAACTCCAACAGTCAGAGGTCCTAATTGAGCGATTTCCACATGCCCAGTCGTGTTGTAATTCTCGGGTGCGGTTCGGTGGCCCAGTGCCTACTGCCGCTTCTGCTCGATCACTTCAACCTTGAACCCTCGTCGGTCACTGTTCTCGAGGGTCGGGAGAATCGAGAACGGATCGCGACCTCGCTGGCCCGTGGCGTTCGCTACCAGCAGTTTGAGATCACCGCCGAGAACCTCGACGCCACGTTGGAAGCGCACCTCGGTGACGGTGACCTGCTCATCGACCTCGCGTGGAACATCGGTCTCACCGAATTGCTGGACTGGTGCCGCGAGCACAATGTTCGCTACCTCAACACCTCGGTCGAGGTGTGGAATCCCTACCACGACCCCGCGACGACCTCGCCCCAGGAGCGGACGCTCTACTGGCGCCACATGGCGTTGCGTCGCCAGATCGCCAGCTGGGGTTCGAACGACGGCCCCTCGGCGGTGGTCGAGCACGGTGCCAATCCCGGACTGGTCAGCCACTTCACCAAGCAGGCGCTGAGCGAAATCGCTGCGGCGGTGCTCGACGATGGACTGTTGGCCGACCGACACGTCGAGATCGAAAGCGCCATGGTGAACGGCCACTACAACGTGCTCGCACAGCTGCTGAACGTGAAGGCGGTTCACATCGCCGAGCGCGACACCCAGATCACGGACCAGCCCAAGGAAGTCGGCGAGTTCGTGAACACCTGGAGCGTGGACGGCTTCTACGAAGAAGGCGTGGCACCGGCCGAGATGGGCTGGGGCACGCACGAACGGACCATGCCGCCCCTGGCGTTGACCCACGAAGGCGAGGGGCCTCGCAATCAGATCTGCTTCGCGAAGATGGCGCACAAGACCCTGGTGCGATCGCGAGTTCCCTCGGGACCCATCGTGGGCATGGTGATCCGCCACGGCGAGGCCTTCACCATCTGCGACCACCTGACCGTCTGGGAAGGCGACCGGGCGGTGTACCGGCCGACGGTGCACTACGCCTACTGTCCGACGGACGCAGCTTGGGCCAGCTTCATTGAACTGGAGGGGAACCAGTACGACTATCCGACCCGCCAGCGCATCATGAACAACGAGATCATCTCGGGTCGTGACGAGTTGGGCGTGCTGTTGATGGGCCACCCCTACAAGTCGTGGTGGACGGGGATGCAGACCTCCATCGACGAGGCGCGGATGGCCGCGCCGCACCAGAGCGCGACGACGGTTCAAGTCGCGGCTTCGATTCTCGGCGCGGTGGATTGGCTGCTCCGTTCGCCGAGGGCCGGTGTGCGCGTGCCCGATGAACTGCCCTGGCGCGACGTGCTGGGGGTGGCCATCCCCTACGTCGGCACGACCTGGTCGGGTCCGCTCGACTGGGACCCGGTGTCAACCCACGTCGACTGGTTCGACCAATGGTCTGGGCGAACCTTGGACCACGAAGACCCCTGGCAGTTCACGAACTTCCTGGTCCCCTAGAAGGGCCAACGCACGGTCCTCCGCGCTTTTGGGGCCACCAACGCTCACGCCGTAGTGTCACAATGACGAGTGTGATGTCGATTGGAGACCCGTATGGAGCCCACATTCCGCCCCGGAGCAACAGTGCTCGACGCCATCGGCTCGACGCCGCTGATCGAGGTGGATGGCGTCTGGGTGAAGCTTGAGTATCTGAATCCGTCGGGCTCGATCAAGGCCCGCATGGCCCGCTACATCATCGAGCGAGCCGAGCGCGAGGGCCTCCTTCGACCCGGCGACACCATTGTCGAGGCGTCCAGCGGCAATACGGGAAACGCCATGAGCATGGTGGCCGCCGTGAAGGGCTACAAGATGCTGGTGGTGATGCCCGAGGGCCTCAGCCCCGAGCGAACCGCGATCTCAGTGGCCTTCGGAGCTCAGGTGCACTCCATCGGAACCTTCCACGTCAACGAGGCACTCCAGGAGGCGAGTCGATTGGGCGACCTGCCCGGCTACTTTGCCCCCCACCAGTTCGATTCGGAGTGGAACGTCGAGGAGAACCGGACATGGCTGGGACCCGAGATCATCGAACAGCTGCCACCGGGGAAACTCCCCGATGCGTTCGTGATGGGCGTTGGCACCGGCGGAACCCTCATCGGCGTCGGGGAGGCGCTGCGCGCCGTGAACCCCGAGGTCCTCATCGTGGCGCTGGAGCCCGCCGAGTCGTGCACCATCAAGTGCGGCGACGCGGGACTGCACCGCATCGAGGGGATATCCGACGGTTTCGTGCCGACCATCTACCAACGCCACCAGTCGATCGTGGACCGGGTGGTGGACGTGCACAGCGATGACGCGATCGCCGAGATGCGCCGGTTGGCTCGCGAGCACGGGCTTCTCGTGGGCCCGAGTTCAGGCGCGAACATGATCGCCGCACAACGACTCCGCAAGGAGCTCCCCGAGTCAGCGACCATCGTGACCATCTGTTGCGACGAGGGGGAGAAGTACCTGAGCGACTACTTCATTCCGTCGCCGACCACCGCTCGCGGCGGCTCCCCGGAGGTCCTCGACAACGTCAACTCTTGACGTGCCCGGTGCCAGTGACGCGACTAGAGCGGCGTGACGTACGCCCCATGGATTCCGCCATCGACGAGGAACGTCGAGGCGGTGATGAATGAGGAGTCGTCGCTCGCGAGAAAGAGCACCGCTTTGGCGATCTCGTCGGGCTCGGCGAACCTGCCCATCGGCACGTGCACGAGTCGTCGGGCCGCCCGTTCGGGGTCCTTGGCGAAGAGCTCCTGCAGCAGGGGCGTATTGACCGGCCCCGGACACAGGGCGTTGACGCGGATCCCCTGTCGGGCGAACTGGACACCGAGTTCACGGCTCATCGCGAGCACGCCACCCTTGGAGGCGGTGTAGGAGATCTGCGAAGTCGCCGAACCGAGCACCGCGACGAATGACGCCGTGTTGATGATTGAACCGCCCCCGCGTTCGAGCAGGTGGGGGATTCCGTACTTGCAGCAGAGATAGACCGACGTCAGGTTGACGTCCTGGACGCGACGCCACGCGTCGAGCCCCGTCGTCAGGATCGAGTCATCGTCGGCGGGGGAGATGCCGGCGTTGTTGAACAGCACGTCGACGCCGCCGTAGGCGTCGATAACCGACGAGTACATGGCCTGGACGCTGGCCTCGTCGGCCACGTCGACGTTGACGTAGGTCCCGCCCAGTTCCTTGGCGAGGTCCGTCCCCTCGCCCACGGCGAGGTCGGCCACCACGACCTTGGCCCCTTCGCCGGCGAAGCGACGAGCGGTGGCTCGACCGATGCCGCTGGCGGCCCCCGTGATGATTGCGACCTTATTGTCCAGACGTCCCATTATTCCTCCGTTGAAATGAATACATTCTTTTCCTCACTGAACCCCAATAACGCATCCGGACCCAGCTCGCGCCCGATTCCGGACTGCTTGAATCCGCCAAACGGCGTCGAATAGCGTACCGAGGAGTTCGAGTTGACCGAGAGCGCACCGGTCTCCACGCCGCGCGCGACCCGCAGGGCGCGTCCGATGTCGCGGGACCAAATCGACCCCGAGAGTCCGTACGGGCTCTCGTTCGCGATGGCCACCGCCTCGTCCTCGTCCTTGAACCGAACGACCGAGACGACAGGTCCGAAGATCTCCTCGCGATAGGCCCGGCCCGTGCGATCCGGCGCCTCGAGCACCGTGGGCGCGAACCAGTACCCACGCCCCTCGGGAGCACTGCCCCGGAAGGCCACATCGGATTCATCGATGTAGGAACGAACGCTTTCGCGCTGGGCGGCGGTGATCAACGGCCCCATCTCACTGGATTCGTCCGCCGGATCGAGCACCCGCACCGCCTTGACGGCGGGCTCGAAGAGCTCCATGAATCGTTCGTAGGCCGACTCCTGTACGAGGAGTCGCGATCGTGCGCAGCAGTCCTGTCCCGCGTTGTCAAAGACCGCGTAGGGAGCACTGGCCGCCGCGCGCTCCAAGTTGGCGTCGGCGAAGACGATATTGGCGCTCTTGCCGCCGAGTTCCAGCGTGACCCGCTTCACCTGCGCCGCGCAGCCCTCCATGATCTTGCGTCCGGCGGCGTTCGACCCGGTGAAACAGACCTTGCGTACGGCTTCGTGGGTCACGAATCGCTGGCCAATGGTCGCTCCGTCACCGGGCACCACTTGGAAGACGCCCTCGGGAATACCGGCCTCGAGCCCGAGTTGCGCCAGTCGAATGGCCGTCAGGGGGGTGAGCGTGGCGGGCTTTAGGACCACCGTGTTCCCGGCCGCGAGCGCGGGCCCGAGCCCCCATCCCGCGATTGGCATCGGGAAGTTCCAGGGCACGATGATGCCCACGACCCCCAGCGGTTCGTAAAACGTGATGTCCACGCCGCCCGCAACGGGGATCTGGCGTCCCGAGTGACGTTCGGGCGCGCCGGAGTAGTAGGCGAGGACGTCTCGGACATTCCCCGCCTCCCAGCGAGCGTTCGAGATGGTATGTCCCGAATTGGCGACTTCGAGCCGCGCGAGTTCCTCAATGTGCGAGTCGACGACCTCGGAGAATCGCCGCAGGAGTCGGGCTCGGTCGGCTGGGGTGACCCGTCGCCACTCCAGCGCGGCTTGGGCCGCGCGATCAATCGCCCGGTCGGTCTCTTCGATGTCGTGCATCTCGACCGAAGCAACCTCTTCTTCGGTCGCCGGATTGATGATGCCGAGTTGCGTGGTCATAGGCGTTCGAATCCTCGGTAGCGTTCCCAGTCGGTTACTGCGGAGTCAAATGCGGCTACCTCTACTCGGGCCGCGTGGGTGTAGTGATCGACGACCTCATCGGAGAAGGCGTCGCGGGCAATCTGACTTCGGTCGAAGAGTTCCAGCGCTTCGTGAAGCGTGGTGGGCACCCGTGATGAAGGCGCGGCGTACGCGTTGCCTTCAAATGGCGGGGCCAGGGGCAACTCCTCATCAACTCCTCGTAGTCCCGCAGCGACGAGTGCCGCGACCGCCAGATAGGGGTTGACGTCGCCGCCCGGGATACGACACTCGACGCGGATTGACGAACCGTGCCCGACCACGCGGAACGCGCAGGTCCGGTTGTCGAGCCCCCACAGCAGGGCGGTCGGGGCAAAGGAACCGGCAACGAAGCGCTTGTAGCTGTTGATGTTCGGCGCCAGGAAGAGGGAGAGCTCGCGGGCGTAGGCGAGCTGGCCGGCGAGGAAATGCTCGAACACGGTGGAGAAGCCGTGTGCTCCAGAACCCGCGAAGACCGGATGACCTTCACTATCGCGAAGTGAAAGATGGATATGGCACGAGTTGCCTTCACGCTCGTTGTACTTGGCCATGAACGTAAGGCTGCAGCCTTCCTGCGAGGCGATTTCCTTCGAACCCAACTTGAAGAGACCGTGTTCGTCACACTTGTCGACGAGTTCGGCAAACTTGAAAGCGATCTCGTGCTGACCGAAGTTGCATTCGCCCTTCACCGACTCGACGACCATGCCGGCATCACGCATCGACCGGCGAATCTCCCCCAAGAGCGGTTCGACCCTGGACGTTCCCTGAAGCGAGTAGTCAACGTTGTAGAGGTTCGCGGGCGACATGTCGCGGTAGCCGGCGGTCCACGCCTCTTCGTAGGTGTCGTTGAACACGATGAACTCAAGTTCGGTCCCGGTGAAGCCGGTCCATCCGCGCTCGGCGAGGCGATCAACTTGGTGCTGGAGAATCTGGCGGGGGGATACCGCGACTGGTGCACCATCGACGGTCTCGACGTCCGCGAAAATGATGACGGTCTTTTGGTGCCAGGGCACCATCCGAATCGTCGAGAAGTCGGCCTTGAAGGCGAGGTCGCCGTAGCCGCGCTCCCACGACGTAAGGGCAAAGCCGTCGACCGTTCGCATGTCGACGTCGGACGCGAGCAGGTAACTGCACCCCTCCACTGCGCCGAATTCGAGTTCGTCAGCGAAGAACATCGCGTCAAGCCGCTTGCCCTGCAAGCGTCCGTGCATGTCGGTGATCGCGAGTATTACCGTGTCGATCTCACCGCTGTGAATCATCTCGAGGAGCGCCTCGCGGCTCGGCCTGCCTTTGATTGAAGTACTCAATTCGTCTCCTTAAGCCTGCGGTCATCGAAATAGTAGCCCTCGATAACGAAACTATCGAAAGCGACGAAGGGCGTCCGCGGAGGCCAACCAACGATGGAAGTGGCACAGGTCGTCTGGGATTGCGGCGTGCACACCATGCGACATGTCCACCATCGATTCGTTGATCGATGCGATGTCCGATTCATATCCAGCGTGCGACGGCATGCCGCAGCCGTCGTTGGGAGGTTATGGAATGACGAGAACAGGCAGATTCGTCAGGTGCAGCAGTTTGTGCGTCGTACTGCCGAGGAGGATTCCCTCGAAGTCGCCGAGGCCGCGAGTCCCAGTCACGATGGCGTTCGCTCCGAAGTGCTGTGCCTCATCGTTGATCTGTGCGGCCACCCGACCGTGCAAAGCGGCCCTGACGTTGCCGCTTGCGCGTACGTCTTTGGCTTCGAACGCCGCAACAGCGTCGTTCACGAGCTTGTGGGTTTCTTCTGAGTCTTCGAGATTGACTGTTCCCGCCTTGCCGACGAAACCTATCTCGAGGACGTGCAACACTCGGACCTCGGAACCGAATTTCGCCGCCAGATCAGCGGCCGCAGCGATCACCGACTTCGCATGATCTGACTCATCAATCGCGACGACTATCTTGTCGAACATAAGCACTCCTCTCCGAGACGCACTATACGTCTGACGGCCTTAGGACGTGCCCATCTTGGCACACTCTGACTGGTCGTTCTAGTTGAAATAGGGCGACTAAGTCGGATGGACCCTGTTCTGCAATGCCGGTAATTCGCGATTGCGGACGTCCATCGATTGCCGTGATTAGCAAGACGCGAATGAGACAAATCTGAGCATGGAATCAGCCTTGGACAGTCTCAAACAACTAACGCAATCGGTTCTTGCTAATGGCCTTGTCGGACTATAGGCTCGCTCGCAATGCTGTTCTGTTGATTTATTCAGGGGGTAATGATGGCTGATGGAATGGATGGATCACCGGCGGTTGCTTTAAGCGACACCGAGCGGCTCCACCAATTGGGTTACGCCCAGGAGCTCAACCGCTCCATGAGCCGCTTCTCCAATTTCGCAATCTCGTTTACCATCATCTCGATCCTGTCGGGCTGTCTGACGCTCTACGGCTTCGGCCTGCAGCACGGTGGACCGCCGACGATGCTTTGGGGTTGGCTCCTCGTTGGCTTCCTGGTCCTCTTCGCCGGTCTTTCGATGGCTGAGATCTGCTCGGCGTACCCCACTGCGGGCGGCCTCTACTACTGGGCCGCCAAGTTGGCCCCCGGAAAGAGCGGACCGATCTGGTCGTGGTTCACCGGTTGGTTCAACTTGCTCGGTCAGGTCGCCGTCACGGCCGGTATCAGCTTCGGTACCGCCTTCTCCGTCTCAGCGTTTCTGGCAATCTTCACGAACCAGCCGTACTGGCTGTCGCGGGGGCACACGATCGCGCTCTTAGCAATCATCCTCGTCCTCCAGGGCCTGTTGAATACATTCGGTGTCAAGTTGGTGGCCCTGTTGAACAACGTCTCGGTCTGGTGGCACCTCGTGGGGGTCGCACTGATTGTTGGGATTCTGTTCGCAGCGCCTTCGTCGCACAGCCACCAATCTGCTTCCTTCCTTTTCGGAAATGCGGGTTGGCACGCCTTTAGCGGACTATCGGGCTTCTCGATCCCCTTCTACGTCTTCCTCGTCGGATTGTTGAACGCCCAATACACCTTCACCGGTTATGACGCGTCGGCGCACGTCACCGAGGAAACGCTGAACGCGGCGGTGTCGGGTCCGAAGGGCATCGTCAATTCAATCTGGATCTCGCTCGTGGCTGGATTCATTCTGCTCTTGGGCGTGAGCATGGCTATTCCTCATGTCTTCCCAGTGATGATTGGGGGCACGAGCTTCCCGAACTACGCGAGCATTGCGACCGCGACGGTCCCGTGGGCCACGATCTTCCAATTCGCCGCCGGTCGGGTCACCGCGGAGATTCTCATCTTGATTGTCATTGGTGCCCAGTTCTTCTGCGGCATGTCGTCGGTGACGGCGAACTCGCGAATGATCTTCGCGTTCTCAAGAGACGGGGCGGTGCCGTTCTCCAAGTACTGGCACCACGTCAGCAAGCGCAGTCACGTTCCGGTGCGTTCCGCGTGGTTTGGATCGGTGGGCGCCTTCATCCTGTCCGCGCCCTACCTCTGGAGCCCGGTCGCCTACGGCGCCGTCACCTCGATCGCGGTCATTGGCCTTTACGTTGCCTACCTGATTCCCGTGTTCCTGCGACGTATCAATGGGGACGCTTTCAAGCCAGGACCTTGGCAGTTGGGCAAGTGGGGTCCAGTGTTCGGTTGGATTGCCATTGTGTGGGTGGTGTTCATCTGCATCTTGTTCATGCTTCCCGCTTTCTCCCCCGTGAACTGGAGCACCTTCAACTACACGCCGGTGGCCGTCGTGGTGGTGCTCGGCTTTGCCGGCATCTGGTACGCGGTATCGGCGCGCAAGTGGTTCAAGGGACCGAAGGTGCAGGGCACCGCCGAGGAACTCGCCGCCATCGAGCGCGAACTGAGCATCTGAGCCGCTCCGTCTCTGGCGCATCGGGGAAGTTCTACTTCTTCGGCACGCCGGGGTCGGCGGATTCAATTCTGGTGGCCCGAGGGCCCATTTCGCCATCGACGATTTCAATTCTCGTTTTCTAGCTGCGCGCACGACATTGGACCGACTTCAATCGTTGCTGGAGAGAAGCACCGTGAGGAGACTCAAGGAGCCTCGGTGAGGTCTCGGTAGCGGCCATTTCACCGATCAGTCAGCCTCTGGTGAGTGGCGCTCATGCCCGAAGTCTGATACCCTGGGGGGTATCGAAATGACTGCGGCTGGAAAGGCAATAATGGCAACCGACGACGTTTCACATGTTCTGCAAGATGAGGACCAGGTTCTCGCTATCACCAAGCGGTTGAAGCGAGCCCACGGTCAATTGGGCGCCGTCGTGCGCATGCTCGAAGAAGGTCGCTCCTGTGAGGACATCGTTACGCAGATGGCCGCGGTCGGCAAGGCCATCAACACGGCGGCATTCACCCTGATCTCGTCGAGTCTCAAAGAATGCATTGCCGATCCGACAATCGATAGTGATCTGGTGACGGAGAAGTTGCAGAAGCTTTTCCTGAGTCTGGCGTAGGGAGAATCATGAAAGTCGTCATTATTGGAGGGGTCGCCGGAGGGATGTCGGCAGCTACGCGACTGCGTCGCCTCGACGGTGACGCTGAGATTGTGGTTGTCGAAAAGAGTGGCCACGTCTCGTACGCCAACTGCGGGCTTCCCTACTTCGTAGGTGGCGTCATCGAGGATGAGTCTTCGCTGCTTCTTCAAACGCCAGCGTCACTTCATGAACGATTTCGTCTCGACGTGAGAGTGGACAGCGAGGCGATTGCGATCAATCCAACCTCTCGGGTCGTCTCAATCAAGAATCTGGTGAAGGGTGAGACGTATGAGCTGCCGTACGACTATCTCATTCTGAGTCCGGGGGCGTCACCCGTCATTCCGTCGATTCCCGGTATCGAACGAGCCCTGCCACTTCGCAATGTCGAAGACGTGGAGCGAATGGTCACGGCCGTGGACCGAGCACCCGAGCAAGCGGTCGTGATCGGCGGAGGTTTCATCGGGGTGGAGATTGCGGAAAATCTGCGCCACCGAGGAATCTCCACTTCGATTGTGGAGGCCGCACCTCAGGTTCTGGCTCCACTTGATCCCGAGATGGCCCACTTGGTCGCCGACGAACTGGTGGCCCACGACGTGGCCTTGTACTTGGGCGACTCGGTCGAGTCGATCACCTCTCGTACCGTGAAACTAGCGTCGGGTGACGTGCTCGAGGCTGAGCTCGTCGTCGTCGCCATCGGAGTGCGCCCCGATATATCGCTGGCTCGCGCCGCGGGGCTCGCCATCGGCGAGCGCGGCGGGATTGCCGTCGATGAATTCAACCGGACCAGCGACCACGCTATCTACGCGATTGGTGACGCGGCCGAGAAGTTCGATGCCCTGGACGGCTCGGCCACGCTGGTGCCGCTCGCGAATATCGCGAACCGCCATGGTCGGGTGGCGGCTGACCACATCGCCGGGCGCACCGTGCGCCCGCTGGCGACCATTGGAACGGCGATCGTCAAGGTGTTCGATCTCACGATTGCCACCACCGGTTGGAACGAGAAGCGTCTGGTCGCAGAGGGTCGAGACGTCTTGGCCATCCACACCCACCCGTCGTCGCACGCGAGTTACTATCCGGGGGCCAAAGCCATGGCACTCAAGTTGCTGGTCGATCCCCTCACGGGCTCGATCCTTGGCGCACAAGGCGTGGGTACCGAGGGTGTCGATAAGCGCATCGACGTGCTCGCGACCGCTATCCGAGGTGGCCTCACGGCGCCCGAACTGGCGGACCTCGAACTGGCCTATGCGCCTCCGTTCGGTTCGGCGAAAGACCCCGTGAACATGCTCGGGTACATTGCCGAGAATCTCCTTTCGGGACTCGTCGAGACGGTGCAGTGGAGCGAGGTCGACGACTACCGAGCGAGTGGCGCGCAGTTCGTCGATGTGCGAACGCGCGACGAGTTTGCTGGCGGCTCACTACCCGGTGCCATCAACATCCCGATCGATGAGCTCCGCGAACGACTGAGCGAGCTCGACAGTTGCGACGTGGTTGTTAGTTGTCAGGCGGGGCAGCGAGGTCACACGGCCGCGCTCCTACTCAATCAACTTGGCTTCAGGGCTAAGAATCTGGACGGTGGTTACGCGACGTGGCTTTCCTCGCCCGCGTCCGTAACACCTCTGCTCGTTGGCTGAAACCATGAATAGAAAGAAAGGCTGTATGTATGTGCTCAAGAACAACCTGTAGGAAGTGCGACAAGGCGACGTGGCGTGGATGTGGGAATCACATCGAACAGGCGCTGGCCGGTGTTCCAAAGAACCAAAGGTGCACCTGCGACAAGAACGCTTCGGTCGCGAACGCGGGATCGGGCAGCGGATTCTTCGCGCGTCTCCGCGGACGTTAAGTGAAGACCGCCGCGGAAGAGTGGCGTCAGGCGCTTGACGCCTGGGCGCTGCCCGAGGCGATTCTGGCCTCGGCCGAGGAGAGCCCGTGGATTCATCCACCCGAACTCTTCGGCGTACCCGACGTCATTGAGCCGTCGCCATCGCACGACCGCGCTCGTGAAGCGGTGCCAGCCAATGGCACGGTGCTGGACGTGGGTTGCGGCGGCGGCATTGCTGCTTTCGCATTGACGCCACCGGCGACGCACGTCATTGGCGTTGACCATCAACCGGCCATGTTGGAGATGTTCCAGGCTAACGCCGCCAAGCGAGGCGTGTCCTGCGACACGGTGGAGGGTTATTGGCCGCTGGTCGCCGAGGCGACCGCCAAGGCCGACGTCGTCACTGCCCACCACGTCGTCTACAACGTGGGCGATATTGTCCCGTTTCTCGCCGCTTTAACCGCGCACGCTCGCCGCCGGGTTGTCATCGAAATGCCGGATCATCACCCGCTCGCCCCGATGTCCGATGCGTGGCGGCACTTTTGGCAGCTGGAGCGACCGCAGGGTCCAACGCCATCTGATTTGCTCGACGTTCTCAAGGAAATGGGCGTGACCGCGCAGAGCGTGCAGTGGCAAGGGCCGATGCGCGGTGAGCGGAACCTCGAAGAGACCGCGCGATTCATGCGAATCAGGCTTTGCCTCCCCGTCGCACGCGAACGTGAGGTCTACGACTACTTGGCCGCGCACCCCGCACCATCGGTGCGGGAGCTGACGACAATCTGGTGGGATACGTGATCACCAACGAAATGCCCGTTCTCTGATCAGAGAAACTGCCAATCGACGGAATGTGACGAACGTCCCGAGTTTTCACTAACTAGTCTTCGCCCCCGTATTTAGGCTGCGATCGTGGACGCGTTCATCGCAAGTATCTCAACCCTGTCTCTGGCACGTTGGCAGTTTGGAATTACGACAGTCTTCCACTATCTGTTCGTACCTTTGACGATTGGTCTGGGCCTGCTGGTCGCAATTCTGCAGACCGCGGCCTACCGCACCGGCGACGGGGCGTACGAGCGCGCGACGAGGTTCTTCGGCAACCTCTTCCTCGTGAATTTCGCAATTGGTGTGGTCACGGGAATCGTGCAGGAGTTCCAGTTCGGAATGGACTGGTCGCGGTACTCGGTCTTCGTGGGGAACATATTCGGTGCGCCGTTGGCGATCGAGGGCTTGCTGGCCTTCTTCATGGAGTCGACGTTCCTCGGAGTCTGGATCTTTGGCCGAGGTCGCGTGAGTGCGCGAGTACATCTGGCCTCAATTTGGCTGGCCAGCCTGGGAACGATCCTTTCGGCCGCCTTCATCGTGGCGGCGAACTCGTGGATGCAGCACCCGGTGGGTTACGCCATTGACCCCGTCAGTCATCAGGCCGTGATGACCAATTTCTGGGCGGTGCTCACCAACTCCACATTCCTTGCGGCCTACGGTCACGTGCTCTTCAGTGCGTTCCTGACGGGGGCCGTCTTCCTCCTCGCGGTTTCGGCGTGGCACCTTCGTAGGGGTCAGGACCTGGCGGCCTTTGGCAAGGCAGCCCGCATCGGCGTTGTGGTTACCGTCATCGCGGCAATCGGCACAATCTTCCTGGGCGACAGCCAAGCCAAGCAGATGGAGACTCAGCAGCCAATGAAGATGGCCGCGGCCGAAGCGCTCTACACCACCACCAATGGCGCGAGCTTCTCGCTACTTACCATTGGTGACCTCTCGGGTACCCCGGTCTTCCAAGTCCGGGTGCCGCACATATTGAGTGTTCTCGCGACCAATACGTGGAACGGCAAGGTTCAGGGCATTGATCAACTCCAGAAGGAAGCCACCAAGAAGTACGGTGCGGGCAGCTACGTTCCGGTGATCTGGGTGCTCTACTGGTCATTTCGCATCATGGTCGGCTTGGGAATGCTCCTATTCCTTCTCGGCGGCATAGGTCTGTGGCTGATGAAGCGACGCCGGCTCGAAGAGTCACCCCGGTACTTGCGCTTTGCGAGTTGGATGCTCGTAGCTCCGTTTCTCGCGAACAGTGTCGGCTGGATTTTCACCGAGGTTGGTCGTCAGCCGTGGGTCGTGTACGGGCTCTTGAAGACCTCAAAGGCGGTCACGCTTATCGCTCCGGGTTATGTGGCGACGAGTCTTATTGGCTTCACAGCGATCTACACGTTGCTGGCGATTATCGAGATTGCTCTTATGGTTCGCCTCGCAAAGGTTCCACCAGCAACGGTTGCTCCGGCCGACGCCGATCGCCTTCCCGAACTCATCTACTAGGAGAAACCATCGTGCTCGCACTTCTCACACCGTCACCGAGTGGTTTGGAGCAGCTCTGGTTCGCTCTTATTGGGGTGCTCTGGCTGGGCTACTTCTTCTTGGAGGGCTTTGACTTTGGCGTCGGTATTCTCCTGCCCTTCGTCAGCAACGACAATGTCGACCGACGCATCGTGGTGAACACCATTGGACCGGTATGGGATGGCAATGAGGTCTGGTTGCTCACCGCAGGCGGGGCGACCTTTGCGGCCTTCCCGATGTGGTACGCGACCGTCTTCAGTGGCTTCTATCTCGCCCTGTTCTTGGTGCTTGCCGCGTTGATCTTCCGCGGCATGGCCTTTGAACTCCGCCACCGGCGAGATGATGCCAAGTGGGCGATGTGGTGGGACCGGGCCATCTTCTGGGGTTCGGCGTTGCCCGCACTGCTCTGGGGCGTGGCTTTTGCCGACTTCGTGCATGGTGTCCCGATCACCGCAAATGGCGCATGGACGGGCAATTTCTTCGAACTGGTAAAGCCCTACGCGTTGCTCGGCGGGCTCAGTACATTGACGCTATTCACTCTCCACGGGGCGACCTATTTGGGGCTGAAAGCGGAAGGCGACGTTCGGAACCGAGCCCATCAAGTGGCACAACGCATTGCTCCGGTCACGTTCGTCGTCGTTGCGGGTTTCCTTGGTTGGACGTATCTCAGCGCTCGCTCAATGCACCATGTGGGGCTCGTACCACCGCTGTTGCCGGTGGTCGGTGTCGGTGTTCTAGCCTCCGTCGGTTGGTTGGTGCGCGACCGACTTGAAGGCTGGGCGTTCATTGCTACCGCAATCACGATTGTGGCGTTCTTTACGACGCTGCTGTTGAACCTGTACCCCAATGTCTTGGTCTCGTCTATCAGTTCGTCTTTCAATCTCACGATTGTGCAAAGCGCTTCGCATCCCTACACGCTCAAGGTCATGAGCTGGGTGGCGCTGATCTTCACACCTTTGGTGTTGATCTATCAGAGTTGGACGTATTGGATCTTCAAGAAACGCGTGCGTCGTCCCGACACGACTGGTACCTCGCAACACAGCGACACGATCGCTTGACTCGATGAGTCGGGCCGAACAGCCGTCGGCCCTGCTCTCACGGCTTCGCCTTGCCTCGCCACTCGTTCAACGAGCTCTCGTGGTCGCAGTGGCGCTCGGAGTGCTGACCACCGTGGCCATCATCGTGCAGGCGGTGGCCCTGTCGTCGCTCTTGGGATCGATCTTCCACAATCGTCGGACGGGGCTCGAACGTGGGGTCGCGCTCTTCGTCGCGGCGACGGCGTCGCGCGCCCTGACCACGGGTCTAGGCGAGCCGTTGACCGCGCGTATCGCGGGCCCCGTGCGGCGCGACCTTCGTCGTCGTGCCTTCAGCCGGGTCCTGCACACCGGTCCAGCTGGATCGGTAGACGCGACGGTGCAACTCTGCACTCGCGGGATTGACGCCATTGAGTCCTACATTGCCAACTACGTGCCCGCCCTCGTGTTGGCGACGTTGGCGCCGGCGGTTTTGCTGGCGTGGATTGCATTGCGGGACCCGCTCAGTGGCGCCATTGTTCTCGCGGGTGTCGTGCTGTTACCAGTCTTCATGGTGCTGCTGGGACTTGAAGCCAAGGAAAAGATGGAAGATCGTTGGCGCGAGCAGCAGCAACTTGCTGGCTATTTCGGTGATGTGGTGCGCGGAATGACCGTGCTGAAGGCGTTCAACCGGTCGCACGATGCCGTGAAGAACCTGAACGAGGTCGGCGTCGCACTTCGGAAAACCACCATGGCGACGTTGAAGGTCGCGTTCCTATCGAGCTTCGCCCTCGAGCTGCTTTCATCACTGGCGACCGCGCTCGTGGCGCTCGTGCTCGGCATCCGCCTTCTGAACGGTTCACTCAGCCTCACCGTTGGTCTTGTCGTCCTGCTCTTGACGCCAGAAGTCTTCCTGCCCCTGCGCCGGGCATCGGCCCGCTACCACGCATCGGCCACCGGGATCGCGGCCGCGACCGACCTGTTGACCTATCTCGAGCGACCGGTCCACCTCGGGACTCTGAGCGCGCCGACTACCGCGCCCACTATTGAACTCTCCGGCGTCGAGGTGACTCACGCCCGACGTCGCGGAACCCTTGACGGACCGATTGACGCAATCATTCACGCCGGCAGCCTGGTGGCCGTGGTGGGACCATCGGGCGTCGGAAAGTCCACACTGCTCCGGGTACTGTGCGGACTGCGGGAGCCTCGAGGTGGGTCGGTGCTGGTCAACGGCGTCGAGCTTTCGAAGATCGACATCACCATGTGGCAGCGATGCGTGGCGTGGTTGCCACAGGATCCCACTTTGCCCGGCGCCACGGTGCGTGACGCGGTGTGCATGGGTGCGCACGATATCGACGACTCCTCGATTCGAAAGGCTATGGCGAGCTTGGGCCTCGATCTCGATCTCGATCGTCCGCTCGGGGAAGGTTCGGCGGATCTGTCCGCCGGCCAGCGCCGACGCCTCGCCTTGGTTCGTTGCATCGTTCGCCGACCGCTCGTGCTGGTGCTTGATGAGCCAACCGCGCATCTCGACGGCGAAAGTGCCGAACTCGTGACCTCCGCTATCGCGAGACTCTCGATGACGCGCATCGTCGCCACTCACCGGCCTTTTCCCGTCGACCAGACCATCATCCTCGAGACTTCGGTACTCGATCATGTCGACTGATTCCGGCGGCATCGTACGCGCGGCGTTGCTCCGCGAGCGATCGGCTCTCTGGCGGGCGCTGGCGGCCGGCCTGCTCGTGACATTGTCAACTGTGGGTCTGGCCGGCACCTCCGCCTGGCTCATTGTCCGCGCAGCTCAGAGACCGGTGGTTCTGTCGCTCACGGTCCCCATGGGTCTCGTGCAGCTCTTCGCGCTGGCCAAGGCAGCGGGTCGCTACGCCGAACGAACCCAGACCCATCGCGCGGCGTTGGGGGTGATGGGCCGCGTGCGTGCCTCCCTGGCCCAACTTCTGGAGCCGCTCATCCCGTCCGGACTCGGACCTCGCAGCGCTGACGTCGTCGACGTGGTGTTGCGCGACGTGGAGCGGGTCCAGGATCTCCTTAGCGCAGTGGCCGGTCCGCTGCTCACCAGCATCGTTGCCGGGCTGGTGACCGTCGTGGTTTCAGGCCTGATTGCGCCGTGGACGGCGCTCAGTCTGCTTGTCGCGCTCTTGCTCACCGCGGTGCTTCTACCGTCGCTTGCGGCACGGCTGGGCGAGCGAAGTGAAGACGAGATGGATGAGGTTCGTTCGAAGATGGTCGCGCTCTTTGACGGAGTCGCCCAGGGCGGTGACGAATACCTCATGACTGGCGCCTCGCTCGCGCTGGAGGGCCAACTCGCGGCACTGGAGCAACGGTTTGACCCTGCCCACCATCGACACCTTGCGATCGCCGGCGTCGTGACCGCGCTGACGACGTTGACGGTGGGTGTTGCCACCATCGTCGCTCTTGGTCTCAGTGCGATCGCCTATCGCGAGGGTCACGTCGGTCAGGCGCTCATCGCGATTCCGGCGCTATTCAATGTCGCGGTTCTCGAACTCATCGGCGGCGTCGCGCCCGCGCTGACCGGGCTTCGCGGGGATCGAGCGGCACTGGCTCGACTTGACGCGTTGCGTGACGTTCCATCGCCCGTGAGCGAACCGGACCTCCCCGGGCCGACCACTGCCGCGGAGGCGGCGATTTCCATGACGGACATCTCTCACTACTACGGTGACGAACACGTCCTCGCGAATGTCTCACTTCACCTTGCGCCAGGCGACGTCGTCGTCTTGAACGGCCCCAGCGGCGGTGGAAAGACGACGTTGGCCCGGCTTCTTGCCAGATTTCTCGATCCGACTTCGGGCTCCGTCGACCTCGGGGGGATTGACTATCGGTTGCTCCAGTCCGGTCAGGTACGAGAGCACGTTGGTTTCGTTGACGACGACCCCCACGTCTTTTCCACGACGCTGGCGGGCAATCTGCGAATTGCTCGACCCGCCGCCACCGACGACGAACTTCGAAATGCGTGCCAGACCGCGGGGCTGGCGCCGTTTCTCGACTCTCTTCCAGAGGGCCTCGAAACCGAGCTCGGCGGTCCCTCGACAGGTCTCTCGGGCGGAGAACAGCGACGTCTCGGAGTCGCCCGCGAGCTGCTCGCCCATCGTCACGTGGTGATCTTCGACGAACCAACTGAAGGACTAGACGACTCGTCGGCCGCGCAGGTGCTTCGCGCCGTCGAAAACAACTACCAAAGCGGAGCAGTGCTCGTCATCTCACACCGCGATGCTGATCAGGTCGCGGCCACTCGGCGACTGGAGCTGGTGGGGCGTTCACTCCGGGAGCAGGACACCGACCCATCGTGATCCAGGGTGGCTCATTGGCGCTACTCCCATTCGGACTCGGAATCGATGGATGGACGCAGTTCAGGTAGTCGCCGAATGGGTGATGTAAGGTCACGAGTGCCTCGCGGCAGCGAAGTTGGTGCAATTCCAACGCTGTCCCGCAACTGTAAGTGGCCTTCGTGAGAAGCCCACAAAGCCAGGTCGCCTTCCGCGAGGAGATGTGAAAGACAGCTCTCGAGGTAAGGAGCGGTCGTTCGGATATCCATCCGTCGTCCAAACCCACTTCGACGGAAAGGAGATATCCATGTTCAAATCCCTCCGGTTCGTCGTCGCACTCTTCATGAGTGCGCTGGCACTACCACTACTCGGCGTCTCAATGGCCGGCGCGAGCACCAGGCCGCCCCAGTGCATTGTGTCGCTCTCACCGACGGCGACTGAAACGCTCTTCGCCATCGGGGCCGGTCGCCAGGTGCAGGCCGTTGACAAGGACTCGAGTTATCCAACGACGGGACTCCCGGCCAAGCGGATCAACGCGCTCAACCCGAGTGTCGAGTCGGTGATCGGTATTTGTGCGAAGACGTCAACGCACCATTCAACGAAGCCCGACCTCGTCATAATCTCGTACGACGCCAACTCCATCAAGGAGAAGTTGAAGGCTCTCGGCATCAAGGTTGTCGAACAAGACGCGGCGACGTCAATTTCGAACGCGCTGCATCAGATCAGGCAGCTGGGAGCACTGACTGGTCATGCCATGAAGGCCAAGGCGCTGGCGATGTCAATCGACAAGACCATCACCGCCGATATTGCCTCGGTGCCCGCGCATCCGACCAGAGTGATCAACGTGTACTACGAACTCGACCCCACGTACTACTCCCTGACGAGCGCAACCTTCGTCGGCTCATTGATGAAGACGCTGGGCCTGGTCAATATCGCCGACGCCAAATCAACGACAGCGGACGCTGGCTATCCCCAACTCAGCCCCGAGTACATCGTGGGCGCGAATCCGCAACTGATCTTCCTCGCCGACACCAGGTGCTGCTCGGTGACTCCGACCATGGTCGCCGGTCGACCGGGCTTCAGCACGGTCAGCGCGGTCACGAATTCCCACGTCGTGAATCTCGATGATGACGTGGCGTCGCGCTGGGGACCTCGTCTGGGCCTCCTCATGAATCAGCTCACCGCCGCCGTCAAGAGCGTGCTGGGCGATTCGCGGCTCTGGGGCTAAGCGCGGGTGACGACGAACCCTCCGACCGGCCGCCGCGTGGTGGTAGTGGCAATGCTCACCCTGACGGGTCTCAGCGTCGCCGTGGTCGGAGGGTTGGTCATCGGTCCCACGCCGATTGGCGTGTCGCGGGTCGTAGGTGATCTCTTCAGTCACGTGGGGCTCGGACGCAGCACGTTGACCTCGCTCCAGTCGACCATCATCTGGCAGTTGCGCGCCCCCCGATTGGTGCTGGGTCTCTTGGCCGGAGCCATGCTGTCCGTCGCCGGTGGTACCTATCAGGGCGTCTTTCGCAATCCGCTGGCCGACCCGTATCTGCTCGGCGTTGCGGCGGGCGCCGGCCTCGGGGCGACCTTCGCCATAGTGGACGTGGGCGGCGGCTTGACGACCCCCACCTGGGCACCGCTGCTCGCCTTCGTCGGGGCGATGGCCGCGGTGACCGTCACGTGGCTGATCGGAGGTCGCGGTCTGCGCTCCAACGCCTCGACCTTGATCTTGGCCGGCGTCGCCGTGTCGTCGCTGCTGACGAGCGCGCAAACCTTCCTTCAGCAATCCTCGTCGAACTCGATCGCGCGCGTCTACATCTGGTTGCTGGGCTCGTTGGCGACCGCCAGTTGGCACTCGGTTCTCATGGTCCTCCCGTACGTCGTGTTCTGCGCGCTAGTTTGCGTGGTTTCGGGACGGGCGCTCGACATCATGAGCGTTGGGGAAGACGAGTCGAGGTCACTCGGCCTGCCGGTACGCCGAGTGCGGCTCATCCTGATCGTCGCCTCCTCGCTGGGCACCGCAGCCGTGGTGTCGGCCGTTGGACTGATTGGATTCGTCGGCATCATCGTGCCCCACATCGTGCGCCTTCTCGTCGGAACGTCGTATCGGCGGATCCTCCCGATTTCGGTTGTCTTTGGCGCAGCGTTCCTGGTGTTCGCCGACACCATTGCCCGTACGGTGATGGCGCCGTCGGAGCTTCCGCTCGGAGTGGTGACTGCGCTCGTCGGAGCACCGGTGTTTGTTCTGATCCTGAGCTTTCGCCGCCAGGTTGCCCGATGAGCGCCGTGGCGATCAACGACCTGACGGTGCGGGCCGGATCGGCGACCTTGATCTCCGATGTCTCACTGGCGATCGAACCCGGGACGTGGTGCACGATTGTGGGGCCGAACGGAGCGGGCAAGACCACGCTGGTCGAAACCCTCGCGGGCCTGCGACGTCCGTCGAAGGGCTCGATTGCGATCTCGGGCATCTCGATTACCTCGATGAGTGAACGCGAACGTGCCCGAAGGGTGTCACTCGTTCCTCAACATCCCGAGGTGCCCGTCGGCATGACGGTTCGTGACTACGTGGCGCTTGGTCGGACGGCGCACCACGGGTTGTTCCGAGCCGCCAGCGCGCACGACCGGGACATCGTGGAGTCGGTGCTCGAGAGGATGTCGTTGTCCGAGTTCGTTGGACGCGACGTGACGACACTGTCCGGAGGCGAACGCCAACGCATGGTTCTGGGACGCGCGTTGGCGCAGTCCACGATGGTCATGGTCCTTGATGAGCCCATTACGGGTCTCGACCTGCGTCACCAGATGGAACTGCTGGAGCTCTTGAAGAAGGAGGTCGGCGAGTGCGGCCTCACGGTGGTGGCGACGCTTCACGATCTCACGTTGGCCGGTCAATTCGCCGATCGCCTCGTGCTGCTGGATCGCGGCAGGGTGGTGCTCGATGGTCTCGCCGGTGACGTGGTACGCAGTCCGGAACTGAGTGAGTGCTACGGCATGAAGCTGCGCGTCGTTGACGTCGACGGGGCTGACATCGTCGTGCCCGTGCGCTAACAAGTTGGACGCGCCCGTTGCGTCACGCACCGCGACTTCGTCGAGACGTCAGCGGCGTTGCCGGGTGGAGCTCGATACCGGCCCAACGTGTCATGGTGCGTCATGTTCGATTGAAACACCGTCCCGTGCAACCGGGACCACTGTCCGGAAGGGGATGGCACGCTTTCGATCACGATTCGTTCAAGTCTCCGCGCATCTGCGAACCTCTCGGTCGGGCATCGTCCATGCCCGCCCTGGCCGAGTCGTCATTTCGGGGTGATGGGCGCACGAAGCGAGGGCGGCACGGCCGACGCGGCGAAACCTCAGCAATCGAGTTCCCGCGATTGAGCACCGACTGCGCTGGCTCGATTGAGGTGAGAGTTTCAAATCTCGTAGACTTGTTCAAAGCGATGAAGGGATACTCGTGCGGCGCACGCGAATCGTTGCCACAATTGGACCGGCCTCCGACAGTGACGAGATGATCAAGGCATTGGTCGTGGCTGGAGTGGACGTCTTCCGCCTCTCCTTTGCCCATGGTGACATTCCCTCCGGGATTGAGCGTTTGCGGCGAATACGTGCGCTCGCTCCCGACCTGGCCTTGATGGTCGACATCCCCGGCCCGAAGATACGGGCCGGTACTTTCGGCTCGACGCCCGTGGCCCTGAACGTTGGCGATGAGATCGAACTGGTCGAGGCGTTTGGCGAGACATCGACCGCGCGACGCATTGCGGTCGAGCGTCATGACGTGCTCGCGTTACTGCGCGTCGGCGACAAGATCCATCTTGGTGACGGCGGCGTTTCACTCGACGTCATCCAGTCAGGCAAGATCGCGAGGGCCAAGGTCAGCTCGGGCGGTTCGGTGTTGGGAAAACCCGGCCTCTCCTTGCCGTCATCGATTCTGAATGACCGTCTGCCCACTGACGACGATCGCGCCCGTCTCGAGGCGCTGCGAAGCGAGTCATTCGAGATTTTGGCGGTCTCCTTCGTGCGCTCGGCCTTCGACATGGTCTCGACGAGAACGGTGCTTTCCCGAGACGACGTCATGCTGATGGCCAAGATCGAGACCTCTGAGGGCGTCGAGAACCTTGACGAGATAATCGCGGTTTCCGACGCCATCATGGTGGCCCGTGGCGATCTCGGCGTACGCATGCCGATTGAAGAAGTACCGCACCTCCAAAAGGACATCGTCCGTCACGGCGTTCGTTACGCCCGCCCGGTCGTCGTGGCCACCCAGATGCTCGAGTCCATGACCCACGCGCAAGTGCCCACGCGCGCCGAGGTGACCGACGTGGCCAACGCCGTGCTCGACGGGGCGAGCGCCGTCATGCTGAGCGGTGAGACCGCGATCGGCGACGACCCGGTGGGTACCGTCATCACGATGGACCGAATTGTTCGCCGGGCCGAAGCGTCCTTCGACTACGCGAAATGGGGCGCGTCGCTCGGCGTGCAGCAGATTGAGAGCAGTGGCGGGAAGTCGACGCGGATTACCGCCGCCGTGACCGGGGCCGCCTGGCGCGCCGCGATGGAGGAGCAGGCGGTAGCGATCGTCGCCTGCACGAGGTCGGGGATGACCGCCCGGGCCATTTCGCGCTTTCGCCCCCCGATGCCCATCGTGGCCATCACCCCGAGTGAATCCACGGCTCGCCAGTTGCGCAGTTCGTGGGGCGTGCAGGAGATCTACCTCTCACCGGCCACCGACATTGACGAACTCTGTGAGTTCGCCGTAACCCAAATGAAGTTGTCGGGAATAGCCAAATCCGGCGATCCGGTGGTGGTGATGGCCGGCTCGGCGTCGGGTGGGGCCGCCATCACCGACACCGTACGGATGGTCGTTGTTCCCTAGGACCGCAAGTGCAGCGGAGACTTGGTGCACATGCCGACAGCCGGGCAACCGAATCGCACCCAGCCTCCGCGGCAGCTTCGAGTTGTCGTGGATTCATGACAATTGCGTGAATTGTTCGTCGCATCCATTTCCATCCCTGAAGTCGCATACTGGGCGATAGATGGAGTCAGTTCTAGAGTCTTCTTGACGGAATGACCCACTTACCGGTCGCTGAAACGGACCTTTAGGAATACGATTCCTCCTTTGAACTAAAGGAAATGTGATCAAGAGCCAATGTACCTTTGATCAAGCTGACGATGGATTCTGGATTCGAGCAAGACATTTCCGTGGACGGCGTATCGGCACGAATCGACCATATTCCTTGCACGAAAGTCATCAGGCCCCTCCTCGCTTTCCCGCAGAGGTTATTTGGGATACGGTCGGTAGCAGGTAGTGCGATGCGGATAGTGAGGACGGCAATGAAGGTCAACAAAATTTTGGGTGGTGCGGCGCGCCGGACCCTAGTGCGAGGCGTCGTATCGAGCGCCCTCCTGGCGTCGGGTTTCTTGTTCAGTTACGCCACGGCCGCATCGGCCGCGCCGGCGACTCAATTGATCATTACCCAGCAACCTTCGACTACTGCCGCGAGCGGCGCAGCGCTCGCCCAGCAGCCGATCGTCGAGCTCCGGGACGGTGGCAACACACTAGACGGGAGTAACACGTCGACGGTCACCGCGACAATCACCTCGGGTGGCGTCTCGGTTTCCAGCAACACCGTGGCTGCCGTTGGGGGCGTCGCCACCTTCAGCGGTCTCGCGCTCAACGCGCTGGCGGGTTCGTACACCCTGACGTTCACTGATGGTTCGCTGACTTCGGCGGTGTCGACCAGCATCTCGGTGAGCGCCGGTTCGGCCTCAAAGTTGGCAATCACGACGCAGCCCTCGGCTACCGTCGCGAGTGGCGCTGCGCTGGCTCAGCAGCCGGTCGTGAAGGTTGAAGACTCTGGCGGCAACGTCATCGCGTCGAATACTTCCACCGTGACCGTATCGTTCACCTCCGGTGGCGTATCCCTCTCGAATGTCAGCGTCGCCGCAGTTGCGGGCGTGGCGACCTTCAGCGGCCTGACGCTCAGTGCCCTGGTGGGTTCGTACACTCTGACGTTCACGGACACTCCACTTGCATCGACTGTCTCCACCAGTATTGCGGTGACCGTGGGCGCTGCTACGCATTTGGCAATCACGACGCAGCCCTCGGTGGGCGTCGCAAGCGGTGCCGCGCTGGCCCAGCAGCCGGTCGTGAAGGTCGAGGACTCTGGCGGCAACGTCGTCACCTCAAACTCATCAACGGTCACGGCCACCATCACGTCGAGCACTAGCACTGTCGCGCACAATACGGCAACAGCCGTATCAGGTGTGGCAACGTTCATCGGTCTCGCCCTCAACGCTCCCATCGGTGTTTACACACTGACGTTCACTGACAGTCCACTTACCNNCTTACCTCGGCTGTCTCCAACAGCATCACGGTGACCGCCGGCACGCAGGGTGCCCTGATCGTTACATCGATTGTTGGCACGTACGGCCGGACCCTCACCCTGACGACGAGCGGTGGTTCCGGGACGGGTGCCGTGTCGTACGCCGTGGTCAACGGAACGGCAACTGGTTGCACCGTTACCGGTGCGTCTCTCACCTTCACCAGCCCCGGCACCTGCATCGTCACCGCCACGAAGGCGGGTGACACGACGTACGGGGCGGCTACTTCGACGCCGACGACGGTGACCATTTCGAAGTTGCCCAGACCCCCCGTGCTAACGCTGGGCTTCGCCGGAACATCGCACCTCCTGAGCGCCGGAGAGAAGCATGCGATCGTGGCTCTGTCGCGCAAGCTGACGGTCAAGTCATTCGTGACGATCACTGGCTACGCGCCGGGAAATTTCGCGGTCGCCAAGAGTCGGGCCATCGCCGCCTCCAACTACTTGCGCAGCAGAATCAATGTCCACGTGACGTTGCACTGGCTCAAGAATGTTGCGCTGCGCGCCGTCAAGATCGCGACGACCGCGCAGTAGAAGACGCCTCGCTTGTCGCGTGAGACGAGCGACGGGGCAAGGGGCTGGTTCACTTCTCGGGTGAGCCAGCCTCTTTCCTTTGGTGGTCGACACCGGTTCATTGGTCTCGCGTGGCTCTTGGCCGCGTTGACCCAACCGGGTTCGTTGGTTCGGGAATCGAGGGAGGCACGAGTTCGCCACGTTGCGTCTTTTGGCGGTTCGCAACATCGAGCGGTGCGACGCTCGCTAACGGTGGATCGGCATGTGGGCCGACCTGTTGAGGTGGCGCCACGTCGCGCTGACCCAATGTGGCCGTTGGTCGCGCCGACCCTCGCCGAGGTTTTCGAGCCAGGCTTCGTCGATCTTCTCCGCGGCGGCGAAGGCTTCGCCCGACGGGGGAGGATCCTTTATCCAAGCGGTCTCCGTCAGGTCCCGTTGTCGTTCGAAACGTGGACTCAGGGTGGCGTAGTCAATGAGCATCCCTCGATGAAGGCGCTCGTGGCGCCACCAGAGGGTTGCGACGTCGAACTGATCGGTGGGCGACGGACCGAGGTCGACCGGTTCGCTGACCCGCACCGGCTTGAAGATGGAAGTGCACGGAGCCGCCGTCGCGGTGGCCCAATGGAGAGGTTCGCCTCGCAGATCCGAGACGAACGACGCCGTCGTCTGACTCGACGCCAGCACGCCTCCGGCGTGCACGCACGGTGCATTCAGTGTGCCGTTGATCAACGACCATTTCGGTACGCCGCTGTTGCCATGGTCCCTGAGCGCCGTCATCATCACGGCAGGACCGTCCGCACCGGCGACCGCGGCTTCGGTGCGCGCTCGTCTGACACGACAGGCCGTGACCGCAGACCGGAGGCGATTCGAGTAGCGATCAGCGAACCCAGCGATCGTGAGCCCGTTCGAGATCGCCCGCACGCCGGATCGCACTTCTTCAGTCGCCCATCGTCGGCCCGCGGTCTCCAAGACGATCGCGGTGGTGGGATCGGCGATCAGAAGACTGTTGTGGTAGGTGAATCCCGGTCGTTGGTGACTGCACGGGCCGCCCTGGCCGTGACGTTCCAAGAGTTCGATGATCACCGCGGCCGCGCCCGCGGCGTCCGAAGAACGTTCGAGCGCGAGGCGCAGGAGATCCATGCCGAGAAGTGCCTTCTCGCCGTAAGGCTCGGTGGTGAAAACGGCCTCGTTGCCGATGACCACGCCGTGCTCGTTCGCCCCCATTTCCGCACCCCACATCCACCACGGACGGGAGATCACCAGTGCGTTGGTCACGGGTGCCTGCGGTATCTCGATCCACGTGCAGCGCAGCGTGCTGGATGGATCGTGACGGGCCGCGGGAATCCATTGGAGTAGTTGTGATTCGTTGGCATCCCGGTCGCTGTTCTTTGCGAAAAGGACACCATCGGAACTGACGTTGACGAAAGTGTCACACACGAGACGTCACCATAACCGAGTCATCGACTCATTCGGATACCGCGAAATGCCTCCGAACCGTGCGCGAGACGATCCCGATCGCTCACGACCTGGGCTTGGCCGTCACTGAAATCCAGGCAGAACGGCGCCAGAGCGTCCATCTCACGTGAATCTTCAGATGAGGTTCGTGGCCGATCCGGCCCGAATCTGAGTTGGCCTGGTGCCCAATGACCGCAGCTCGGGTCAATGGCCCTCCTTCCCTCCGACCCCGCGGACACGATTGGTGCGGTGTCGCTCGCGCACGAAGCGCGACTCCAAAAGTCCCAGAGCAGTTCGCCCCGTGCGGCGTGAGCAATCCAATGGAAGATCCTGGAGTCTGCAGTGTCCATTCATCAATTCACAAAACGGGCGAAGAGTGCCCCCGGCAGGAATCGAACCTGCGCACATGGCTTCGGAGGCCAATGCTCTATCCGCTGAGCTACGAGGGCAGCGCTGCCAGCCTACCGGACTACTTTGTGATGTCTTCTCCTGAGCGGCACACGCAAGCCTCTAATGTGCGTATATGAGCGCCGAGCCCATTCTTGCGTCGTTGCTGCCCGATACGGCAACGTTGCATGACCGTGACGTCGAGGTTGGTGGCGTGTCAGTGCGTGATCTCGCAGCGACGTTCGGAACGCCTCTCTTCGTCTACGACGAGGCCACGCTACGTTCGCGCTGCCGTGAAGCCGCGAGCGTCTTTGATGACGGGGTCGCGTTTGCCTCGAAGTCCTTTCTCTGCGGGGCGATGGCTCGATTGGCTTTCGAAGAAGGCCTCTGTATTGACGTTGCGACCGGGGGCGAATTGGACATCGTGCTGCGATCGGGCGTTCCCGCCAGTCGCGTCATACTCCACGGTAACAACAAGTCCCACGACGAACTCGAGCGGGCGATTGCCGTCGGCGTCCACCGCGTCGTTGTCGACAACTTCGAGGAGATCGAACGACTCCGTTCGCTGGTCGGCCCCGACAGCCCGCTGGACTGCCTGGTTCGAGTGACACCCGGTGTGGAAGCGCACACGCACGAATACGTACGAACTGGTCAAGAGGACACCAAGTTCGGTTTCTCAGTGGCGTCGGGTGACGCACGACGGGCCCTCTCCAACGTGCGAGAGGTCCCCGGCCTCACGCTGCACGGCGTGCACGCTCACATCGGCTCGCAGATCTTCGACATCGATGGTTTCCGCGCAACGATGCAGATCTTGGCTGACTTCACCCGTGACGATGACTTCGATGAACTCTGCCTCGGTGGGGGACTCGGGGTTCCGTACGTCGCCGGGGAGTCGGCGCTCTCGCTCACCGAGTGGGGTGATGCCATCCGTGACGCCGCACGTCAGGCCGGTCTCGGCGCCAATCTACGTCTGCTGGCCGAACCGGGACGGGCCATCGTGGCCCAGGCGGGAATCACGTTGTACCGAGTCGGGGCGGTGAAGCCCGTGGCCCAGCGCACGTACATGGCGGTTGACGGTGGGATGAGCGATAACCCTCGCCCGGTGCTCTACGGTTCGGGCTACGAAGCCTTCGACGTCGCCCAGCCACTCGCCGAGCGGCCGCAGCGGGTGCGCCTGGTTGGCAAGCACTGCGAAAGCGGTGACGTCCTGATCGACGAGGCCTGGCTTCCCGCTTCAACCGGCGTCGACAGTGTGATTGCGACGCCCGTGACGGGGGCGTACGGCTACTCGATGGCGTCGAACTACAACCGCGTTCCGCGCCCTCCCGTCGTCTTCGTGGCGAGCGGAACCGCGCGCGAAGTCTTGCGTCGAGAGACCTTTGACGATCTGGCCCGACTCGAAGTGTGAAGTCGACCCGCGCGTGATTGCGGTTAACCTTGTTCAATGAACAAGCCGGTCATTCGAGTCGGAGTCATCGGCGCTGGCTTCGTCGGTGGTTCCCTCATCCAGTTGTTGAATGACCCCTCGCGGCACGTGGCCCTGGTGGACGCCGCCACCGTCCCGCTCGAAGTCGTGGGCGTCGCCGTGAACGACCTCTCCAAACCACGCCCCGGTATTCCGCCCGAAATCGTCACAACCGACGCCGCGGCACTGAGCTCGCGCGACGATCTCGACATCCTGGTGGAGCTCGCGGGCGGCATCGAGCCGGCCCGCACCTACATCGAGACGGCACTGCGCCGGGGGGTATCGGTGGTGACGGCGAACAAGGCGCTCATGGCCGAAGCCGGCACGGCGCTGGCCAAACTGGCGCATGAGAACGGCGCCGACCTCTTCTACGAAGCGGCCGTTGGCGGGGGAATCCCGATTCTGCGGGCGTTGCGCACCTCGCTTGCGGGCGAGCGGATCGAGCGCGTCATGGGCATCGTGAACGGAACGACGAATTTCATACTCTCCAAGATGACCAGTGAGGGCAGCGACTACGCCGACGCACTCGCCGAAGCCCAGGCGCTCGGCTACGCCGAAGCCGATCCGACCGCCGACGTCGAGGCGTTCGACGCGGCCGCGAAGGTGCAGATCCTCTCGTCGTTGGCCTTCGGCACCGAGCTGGCTGGTGAAGAGATATCGCGCGAAGGTATTTCCGGCGTCCGATCCATCGACGTGGAGTTCGCCCGTCGTGCGGGCTACGTCATCAAGTTGCTCGGCGTCGCCGAGCGCGTTGGTGAACATGGCATCTCGCGTCGGGTGCACCCGACGATGGTGCCCATGGAGCATCCGCTGGCCTCGGTGCACGGCGCGATGAACGCGGTCTTCGTCGAGGGCACGAAGAGTGGTCCGCTCATGTGGCTCGGCCAGGGCGCGGGCGGCCAGCCCACGGCCACCGCCGTGCTGGGCGACGTGCTGGACGCGGCGCGCAATCGCGTGAGTGGCCGCCACGACGTGCCCTTCAGTGTCGACACGACGCTCCGCAGTGTGCCGGCCGGTGATCTGGCGAGCGTCTTCTACATCAGCCTCGACGTGCTGGACCGGCCGGGCGTACTGGCCGCTGTCGCGAGCGTCTTTGGTCAGCACGACGTTTCGATTCAGTCCATGGAGCAGTCGGGTGTTGGCGACGAGGCTCGTCTCTCGTTCCTCACCCACTCGGCTCTCACCAAAGACGTGCACGCCACCATTGCGGATCTGGCCAAGCTGGACTCGGTCGACTCCATCGGTGCGTGCATCCGCGTGATTGACGGAGGCGAGTCGTGACCGGCTGGAAGGGCTTGATCAGGGAGTACTCGCAGTGGTTCGATCTCGAGGGCATTGGCGAGGTCGTCACGCTGCAAGAGGGCAACACGCCTCTCATCCGGGCCGACCGCCTCTCCGAACGCCTGGAAGCCGATATCTGGTTGAAGTTCGAGGGGCTGAATCCATCGGGTTCATTCAAGGATCGCGGCATGACGATGGCGATCACCAAGGCCAAGGCCAACGGCGCCCAAACCGTGATCTGTGGCTCCACCGGTAACACGTCCGCGGCCGCCGCGGCCTACGCCGCCAAGGCGGGCATGGACTGCGTGGTCCTCGTGCCCGAGGGAAAGATTGCCCTGGGCAAACTGGCCCAGGCGATGGTTTATGGTGCCGAGGTCCTGCAGATTCGTGGCAATTTCGATCAGGCCCTCAATCTGGCGCGCGAACTCACCCAGCATCTTCCGATCACCATCGTCAACTCGATCAACCCGGACCGCATCGAGGGTCAGAAGACGGGGGCCTTTGAGATTGTTGACGTTCTCGGCAATGCCCCCGATATCCTCTCGATTCCCGTTGGCAACGCCGGCAACATCACGGCCTATTGGCGTGGATTCACCCAATACCACTTCGCCGGAAACGCCAAGAAGTTGCCCAAGATGTGGGGCTTCCAAGCCGCCGGCGCGGCACCCATCGTGCTCGGTCATCCGGTAGAGAATCCTGAGACCATCGCGACCGCCATCCGAATCGGCAATCCCGCAAGTTGGGTTCCCGCCCTCGAGGTAATTCACGAGTCGCTGGGAGATATTCGCGCCGTCACTGACGATGAGATCCTTGACGCATACCGCTACGTGGCCAGGTACGAGTCCATCTTCTGTGAGCCGGCCTCAGCGGCGTCGGTGGCGGGGATCCTGAAGTTTGGCGTGCCTAAGGGCTCGACTGTCGTCTGCGTCTTGACAGGCAACGGGCTCAAAGATCCCGACACCGCCGTGTCAACTAGTGCGACTCCACCCGTGGTGGACGCGACAATTGAAGCCCTGCTTGCCCGACTCGCCTAGGGCTTCACGCCGGGCCGCCGACACCAGTTGTACAATACGGTGACTTGTATTGTACAATGATGACATGGTCAGAATATCCGTTAGCAAAGCTCGCCAAAAGTTGTCCGAAGTAGTCGAACTGTCACAGTCAGAACCTGTCGAACTCGAGCACTACGGCCGGCGCGCGGCGGTGATCATTAGCCCGGACCAGTATGACGAGATGCTCGAAGCACTTGAAGAGTCCCAGGACGTTGCTGCGTTCGATGCGGCAATTGCTGAAGCAGGGGACAATATTCCCTGGGATCAAGTCAAGGCTGACCTTGGCTGGACGTGAGCGAATATCGAATTGAGTTTCGCCCTGCGGCGTTGCGGGAGTTGCGCAAGATTGATCGAGCGATCCAACCCCGCATTCATGGTGCTCTTGCGCTGCTTGCTCACGATCCACGCCCGCCAGCGTCGCGCCAACTTCGTGGGCGAGAAGGCTATCGGCTCCGGATTGGTGATTACCGAATCATCTACACCATCAATGACGGGGTTCTGCTCATAGTGGTGGTGACAATTGGGCACCGTCGCGAGGTCTACCAGTAGCTCGTGCTCAGGCAGGCAGTCTCCAGTGCAAGGTGGCATTTCTAATAGGTCGGGACAGCGGCGGACAACGTTGCCAACGGCATGTCGACCGCCTGCAGCAGTGCGAGGGACCTACGATGAGTGGCGCGAGAGTCTTGGGGTAATCGGAGGCGTCACATGACAAGCATCAAGGACGCTGGTCCACCATTGCCTGAAGTACCCCGATACATAGGAGGACTGCGGCTCCCTCCAGTACTTCTCAATTTTGGTTGGCCCGGAGCAAAGTTGACCATCTGTGAAGATGGCGTTCTCATCGGTCCCAGTTGCTTCGTCTTCTATCCGTTCGTGCCTCGCCGTGTCTTCAGATATGACGACTTGGCCGAAGTTCGGGCTATCGGACTTTCACGACCCGGCATTGGTATCCGATTTCAATCACTTTCTTCAGGCAAGTGGGCCGTATTTTGGTTGATGTCGCGGGAGGCTCGCACAAATGTCATGAAGACTCTGGGCCAACTCTGTGATTGCGTCAATGACGTGCCCGTCAGAATTGGCTTCCAAGGGCTGATAGATCCGGGACGAAGGCTCTTTCCCTAACGCAGGTCAGCCAGTGCAGAGCCCATTCTTGTCATGTCGGGCCTCCGACACCAGAAGTTGTTGACGGTTCGAGTTCGCTTCGGAATTCTTTCAGGCGGCAGTGGAATTCAGGACCAGCCTACGGTCCTCGTCCGGCCCCGGAGGGTTGCCCGACTCGTCTGCCGACGCCTCAACAGTGAACACGATTTGGGGATTCGTCGACCAGTGGTCGGTCAAATTGGCTTTGGGCTGAAAGATCGTGCCGAAGCCCAGCAGAAACGGACCAAGTACCTTCAAGACAATTCTGAAGAGTGACGTAATGCACACGTCTCCATTGTAAAGGTCTTGAATTCGCATCCGTTCAGTCGGGTCGACCTACACGGTGGGGACAGTGCCACGTGGCAGGACCATGGGAGGGACCAGGCAGTGCATGGTGGCATTCCCGTCGCGTCGGGCCTCCGACACCAGGGAGGCTGCTACTCGAAACCCAATGGCATTTCACCCCAATGCCGAATGAGCCAACCAGAACTGAATCAATCCTTGATCACCAACTGTGTTGACGCCGTTGATCGATGCAGGAAGCCGACGATAGAGCACGAGGAGGATCTTCTCAGCGGACCCGAGGATTTCGGCATCCGGGGTCCGGTTGCTTGTGGCCAATTCAAAGCCATCGGGGACAAGTTGAATTGCCCAGCTTCTCTCCTGGTCAATTGCAGATACTCGGAGGAGTTGGCCCGAACCACGAAGACTCTTGACTCCTGGGGAGAACCTTGCAGCCGAAGCGAGGTTGACGAGGAATTCATCAATCGCGTCAGCAGCAATGTCGGGTCCAGCGAGGGGGGTTGTCCCCGCTGCCATCTCAAGGTCCATGCGGTGCACAAGCGTTTCGTGAAGTTGTCGTCGCGACCAGAATCGCAGGTGTTGGTCCTCTCCCCATGCCCACATCGGCGCGTTCGGATCGCTAGAGCGCAATGTCGAGACCAACTGCGAGCCACCCGCTCGAATCCACTCCGCGGTGACTGGTCCACGGTCCAAATCCATTTCGTCTCTCGGTATGCGATCGGGGGCGAGGGTCCGAACCAGGTGCTCCGCCCACCGGTGCACTGTCCCTAGATGTTCGGCAAGATCCTTCACCGACCATCCCGGACAACTCGCGACTGCGCCCTCCAGCGGCGCGGTCTCCAAGACGTCGGCGAATCGCCGTATCTCGACCTCCAACGAATCGCAGTGTTCATGATGGAGCACGTCACAATAAAAGGAGCAAGGTTGAATCGATCCTTGCGAGGATGGTTTCCCGCCGTTTTCAATTCTGTGATTTCGTTGAAGATCCTCAAGTCACTGCGAAGACCTACGAAGGCGCAACCACATTGCCAATCACGAATAGAAGGACGTCCAGACCGACAAAACTTGACAGAAAGACATAGATGGAACGTTCACGCTGCTTTCAGATGCCTACAACGCCGGCAACGAACGAGAGCACAGCGGATGCTCAGCTACGGAGCGAAACAACCAGTCGCCGGGGAGCTGGTGCCGTACGAACCGTGTGATGCGACGCCCTTCGTGGGGATCACGCTGAGGGTCGACCCGTTCCAGGTGATCGAGTAGTACCTCGCGTTAGACGGCCACGACTTCAGGTACGGCCCACCAGGCCCAGCGGAGATCGCCCAAGCCGTGCCGGCGGCGGGTAGGGCATTGTTGGCGACGCGGTACGTCCCCAGTGCCGCGTTCACGGACTGGAAGTCGAGTTCGCACGCCGCGACGACGGAGTGCTGGGCTGCGCTTCCGATGCTCTGCGGAATCGTGGTTGTGGTGCCACGGGTAGTCCCGCCAGCGACGTCCTGAGGTGTCGGGCCGTGGTGGCTCGACAAGACCACCGTGGCGAGAAGACCGAGCAGCACGACGACGATCAACAGCGCAATCATCGTGACGCCCTGGTCGGCCGTTTCGCAGTCAGGCCCGCTGCATTGAGAAACCCGGTCCTTGGTCAAGGTCCGCAATATTACTTTGGTCTTCATCACGGGGATTCGGTCTCCGCGCCCGTTCGTTGGCTAGGTCCCGAAAGGCTTGCGACCGAAATCGGCAGCAGAATTGTGGCGTAAAGCCAGCCGGTCGGCTACACTTCAAGTTGTCGTCCGCGACCGGCCTCTCGCCGACGTGCGGAACTCTTCCCAAGACGACATTTCTTGATTTTCTTCTCCGTTCTGCTGAACCTGTGCGGGCGGCGAGAAAGGAATACCAGTGGCTATTAAGCCTTCTCCAGATCGGTCAGACCTCGAGTCAAAGACTCGTGAAGACCTTCACACCATCGCCAAAGTCAAGGGCGTCGACATCGGCGCTCGGGCCAGCAAGGCCTCTTTGATCGAAGCGATCATGGGCGACATCGCGGCCCCGACGGCCGCAACGGCCCAGCCCGTCGCCGAGACCAGTTCGCGCGCGGTGCGCTCGCGGCGCACCGTCGCCACCCCCGAAGATGACTTCGACGAGCTGCTCGGTGAGTTCGTCGCCGACTCGTCAACGTCGGGCGCACCGTCCGCAACCGCGAGCGCACCGCCCGCAACGGGCGCTTCCACCACCGGCGAGCGCCAGCCCCAGGGCGGCGGACGTCAGGGCGGTCCGGGCAATCAGTCGCGAACCGAACGTCAGCCCCGCGACTTTGGCAATGACCAGAGTGGGCGCAAGGGTCGCAACCGCCGAAACCGAAGTGGCCGCGAACGCTTTGGCGGCGAAGCCCAGCCCAACGCCGACCAGCCCTACGCGGGCGAGCTGATCGAAGTCGAGGGACTCCTCGACCTTCGTGACGACGGCTACGGCTTCTTGCGCACGAAGGGCTTCCACCCGTCGCCCCAGGATGTCTACGTATCGATCAACCAGGTCCGTCGCTACCACCTGCGCAAAGGCGACATGCTCGTGGGCGGTTTCCGTCCCGCGGCGTCCAACGAGAAGTACCCGGCGCTGCTGCGAGTCGACAGTGTCCAAGGCATGGACCCCGAGGTCGCGGGCCTGCGCCCGCGCTTCGAGGACCTCACGCCGCTCTTCCCCGACGAGAAGCTCAACATGGAGACCAACGAGGGCAAGTCCGATCTCACGCCGCGAATCGTCGACCTGATCGCGCCGATCGGCAAGGGCCAGCGC
>PKYK01000037.1 GCA_003133665.1 Acidimicrobiaceae bacterium
GAGTGGTTCCTGCGCAACAAGCGCGCCGAGTGGGACGCCTATCGTGGCCAGGTCACGCCCTTTGAACTCGAGCGCTATCTTCCACTGCTGTGAGCATCGACGTCGTACTCTGCGTGCCCTCCTGCGAAGGGCCGGTCCGCAAGGCCTTCGAGGTCACGGGGGTGACGCCGGCCATTGCGAGCACCGGCCGCCTGAACGAAATCGCCGCTCTGGAGCCCGGCGACGGCTTCGCCGGCGCCGTCATCAACGCCGCAGCCTTCCCCTTCACCGAGGCGATGAATCTCTGTCGCCAGTTGCGCAGCCGAGAGCGGGGCGTCGGTCCCATCATCTTGTTGCTCGATCACTACCAACTCGATGACCTGACGTTTCGCGAGGATCTCTTCGACGATTTCGTCGTCGGTCCCTTCGACGTCAGTGAGCTCGCGACGCGCCTTCGACACCGGCTGCGCCGCGCCGGCAACGAGAGTGTGGCCCCTCGAGTGGAGCACGGGGGGCTGTCGATGAACCTCGAGACCTACCAGGCCTCGATAGCCGGGCGAGTGATGGACCTGACGTACATGGAGTACGAACTCCTGCGCTTCCTCGCGACCAACCCGCACCGTGTCTTCACCCGTGAGACCCTGCTGAGTCGCGTCTGGGGCTACGAGTACTACGGTGGCGCGCGAACGGTGGACGTTCACGTTCGTCGACTGCGCGCGAAGTTGGGCGAAGAGCACGCCCATCTCATTCAGACGGTTCGCTCCGTCGGCTACAAGTTCGGCATGAACGGCGACCGGGCGGCCGACTAGTTCGCTGGCGCGTGGGCCCAGAGTTCCACTTCGGCCCGCGCGCCCAGTGGCAACTGCGCCACCGCGACTGCGGAGCGGGTCGGGCGTGGCGGCGAGAATGCGTCGACCCAGACCTCGTTGCACGCGGCGAAGTCGTTCATGTCGACGAGGAAGAGCGTGGCCTTCACGACTTGGTCGAACGTCGCCCCGGCCTCGCCGAGCACCCGACGCGCGTTGATCAGGGCCTGGCGCAGCTGATCGGCCGCGCCGCCTTCGACCATGGTCGGTGAGTCGCGGCCGGGCAGCAGTCCTAACTGACCCGAGATGACCACCAGGTCACCGGCGCGGCGCCACGGCGAATAGGGACCCACGGGAGCGCTCACGTTTGAGACCCGGCGACGGTTAGCTGAACGAGTTGCCGCAACCGCAGGTGCGCGTCGCGTTGGGGTTCGTGATGTGGAATCCGGCACCCTGCAGGCTGTCCGAGAAGTCCAGGGTCGAACCGTTCAGCAGCTCGGCACTCTGGGCGTCGACGACGACCTTGACACCGGCGAATTCGCGGGTGACGTCGTCTTCGGCGAATTCGGAGTCGAAGAACATGTCGTAGTTGAAGCCGGAGCAGCCGCCGGCCTTTACCGCCACGCGCAGCGCCAGCACTTCATCGACGCCTTCGGCGGCGATCAGTTCGGCGACCTTGGCAACGGCGCCGTCGGTCAGCGTGATCGGGTCGATGTCCTTCTTGCTCAGGTTTACACTGGTGGTAGTCACGTTCGACATGCGGCTCCTTCGAGAGTTCTGATATCCATGGTAGCGGTCGATTCCGCTCGTGAACACCCCTAAAGAATGACCGTTAGCGTTCCTACATGACCGTCAGCGATGAACTGCGCGAACGCCTGGCCAAGGTGCTTGACCCGGAACTGGGGGCCTCCATCGTCGACCTGGGCATGATCGGCGATATCTCGGTCGACGGGGCGGGTCACGCCGTGGTGGCGGTGTCGCTCACCACGACGGGCTGCCCGCTGCGAATCCAGATCGAGCGCGACGTCCGAGAAGCCGCACTGTCGCTCGACGGCGTCACGAGCGTGGAGCTCGCCATGGGGGTCCTCGACGCCGCCGCCCGGGGCACCCTGATGCGGCGGGCTCGGACCTTCGCCCAGGAACGAGCGCCCCAGACCTCGATCCCCCCGCAGGCACCGGTGCTGATGATTGCCTCGGGCAAGGGCGGGGTCGGCAAGTCGTCGGTCACCGCCAACCTGGCCGTCGCCCTCGCCCAGACGGGTCGAACGGTCGGCGTCCTGGATGCCGACGTCTGGGGCTTCTCATTGTCACGACTCCTCGGCGTCCGCGGCGACGTGCAGGCGCGCGGGGGCAAGATGCAGCCCCTCGAACGGGCCATCGGCACGGGAAAGATCAGAGTCCTGTCGATGGGACTGCTCGCCGACGAGGACCAGGCGTTGCTGTGGCGCGGCCTCATCGTGCAAAAGGCCGTGGCCCAATTCATCGAAGACGCGAACTGGTCGGGGATCGACTACTTGCTGATTGACACGCCGCCGGGAACCGGCGACATCGCCATGACGTTGGCTCGCCTCTTGCCCCAGATGGGTCAGCTCGTGGTCACGACTCCCTCGCCCGCGGCCCAGCAAGTGGCCGCTCGCGCGGCCGACTTCGCGCGCAAGTCAAACATCCGAGTCCTTGGCGTTATCGAGAACATGAGCGTCCTGACCTGCTCGTGCGGACAACGTCACCATCTCTTCGGTGAGGGAGGGGGTCGCGACCTGGCCCAGCAGTTGGGCGTACCGCTACTGGCCGAAATCGCCCTCCTACCCGAGATCGGCGTTGGCGGTGACACCGGACAGCCGGCCGTGCTTCACGAAGGAAATGACGGAGCCTTCCATCAGTTGGCCCAGCGCATCCTGAACGACGTCGCGCCACCGGTCGGGGCGCAGGGTTGCACGGCTCGGTTGCTCGACGCGCTCGAGCGGGCCGTCGACTCCCCCCTCTAGTCGTCGAATCCCTCGTCGCCCGGAATCAAGATCTCGATCACCCCGTCACGAGCGACGATGCGCGGCTCGATGCGCGGAATCGCGGTGAGCGAATTCGCGTACGCCAGGACCTCGTGCGACGACGAGAAGTGGGCGATGTCCTGGAGGTTTCGGATGGTCGGGAAGATCATCTCCAATTCACCACGTTCGTGGGCCGCCAACGCGTCGACGGGGCGCACCCACTGATCGGCCACGGTCTCGCCCGCGTCATGGGCCGCCGTCTGGTCGAGCGGCGCCATCGCGACGAAGAACCTCGTGTCGAAACGGCGTGGCGGCCCCACGGGGGTTACCCAATGGGCCAGGTAGGCCAGGCCGCGGAGATCGAGAGACATCGCTTCGCGGTCCATCATCTCGACGAACCCCATCGTTGCGCCATTGATGGCCCGACGATGAGCCGCCATGCGGTGGATCACCTCGGGGCTGTCGAAGTGAAAGGGCTCGCCACGTTCGTCGCAGGCCACGAGCAGTCCGGCCTCTTCGAAGAGTTCGCGCAGGCACGCGACGTAGTAGGCGAGTCCGCCACTGTCGAGATTGAGCCGCTTCGAGGCCTCGCCGTCGCTCAGACCGAACGCCAGGCGCTGCGCTGGGGGACCCGCGTCGGCCGCGTCGACGCCGCCGCCGGGAAAGACGTAGGCGCCCCCGACGAAATCGCTGTTCAAATTCCGGCGAAGCATCAGCACCTCAAACCCTTCGGGGCCATCGCGCAGGGTCAGGACCGTGGCCGCCGGCCGCGGCGTCAGAATATGTTCCACAAGGCAAACTACCCAAGACCATGACCCGAAATCATCACGGGCCATCGGTCCACTAAGTTTGAGTGAACCAGATCACAAGGAGCACCGTGGCCAAGTCCGCCGCAACAAAGAATCCCGCCGCCAAATCCACGAAAGCCACCAGTGGCCGCCCGGCCGGCCTGTTCACCTGGCTCGCCGTTGGTCTGGTCGTGGTGGTGGTGGCCACGCTGGTCATCATCAAGGTCACGACCGGTTCTTCCACGCCGGGCAACTCAAGCTTTCAGCCGGCCGACGCCGCGACCGTTGCCGAATTGACGAAGATCCCCGCTTCGGTCTTCAACACCGTCGGCGTCACGTCGCCGGTCGCCACGATAACCGCCCCGATCCCCCTGAAGGGCCAGCCCGCTCTGACGGGCAAGTCCAGCACTGGTGCGACGTTGCCCAAAGTCTTCTACCTCGGTGGCGAGTACTGCCCGTTCTGCGCCGCCCAGCGTTGGTCAACCATCATTGCCCTCAGCCGCTTCGGCACATGGTCGGGCCTCGGTAACATGGCCAGTTCGACGCTGACGGGCGAGATCTACCCGGGAACGCCGACGTTCACCTTCGTCAAGGCCACCTACAAGTCCAAGTACCTGGTGTTCTCGGGAGTCGAGCAGTACAACAACGTCTTCAACACCGCGCTGAACTTCTATTCACCACTCCAGAAGCCAACGGCCGCGGAGCGCGCGAATTTCAAGAAGTACGACACGTCAAAGTACATACCGGGGATCACGGCCCAGCAGGACTACTCCATTCCGTACATGTCAATCGGGAATAGATTCCTCATCTCGGGTTCCAGTTACACGCCAGCCACCTTGGCGAATCTGACGCGTGCCCAAATTGCGTCCGGACTCAGTGACCCCACCAGTCCGGTCACGGATGCGATCATTGCCTCGGCGAACTACCAAGCGGCCGCCTTCTGCTCGTTGACGAAGAACCAGCCTGGCAACGTGTGCACGAGCGGGGGCGTGATGGCAGCAAGGAAGGCAATGGGACTTAAGTGAGTCGAACGGCCCTCAACGTTCCGCGTTGGGCCGTCACCTCATCGTTCCTACTGAGCCTTGTCGGCCTCGGCCTCTCGGTCTACATGACGATCGCCCACTTCGATGGGACCCAGATCCTGGCCTGTCCGACGAACAGTGTTCTCAACTGCGCCGTCGTCACGACCTCGGCGCAGTCCTATTTCCTCGGCATGCCGGTCGCCCTCCTCGGTCTGGGCAACTTCACCGTCATGGCCGCACTGAACTCGCCGTGGGGTTGGCGGGCCAAGCCCTACTGGCTACACGTTGCTCGATTCGTGATCGCCATTGGCGCAATGGTGTTCATACTGTGGCTGATCGGTGCCGAACTGCTGATTATCAATCACATCTGTCTGTGGTGCACCGGGGTACACATCGTGACTTTCGCACTGCTCATCGTGTTGTCACTCGTGTGCCCCACGCAACTGGGTTGGGCACGCTCAGTGGCGGAGTAGAACGCGGCGCTCGACCTCATTGAGTCCGCCCCAGACTCCGTGCGACTCGTGTCGCTCTAGCGCGCTCGCGAGACACTCCTCACGAACTGCGCAGCCGGCACAGATCTTCTTGGCCACGATCTCGCGTTCGAGTCGATCCTCTTTGCGTTCATTGGCCTCGGGTGGGAAGAAGAGAGAGCCCTCGCTGCCGCGACAGGCCGCCAGCTCCGTCCACCCCAGTGGAGTAATCGCCATGGTCCGCCCCCCCCAGATTCGACCTAGGACCGCAGATTAACCACTCGCGGGTCTCCGAGGCAAGACGACTTTTTCGGCTGGAAAATCCACTGTCTCTGAGCGAAATCGCGTCTCCGCTACGCTGAACCTCGTGGCCACAGTACTTATAGCGAGCGACCTTTCGTCACTGCGACACGAGTTGCGGACCATGCTCGAGGGCCCCGATCTACTCATCGAAGAGGTTTCCAGCGGGCCCGAAGTGGTGGCTCGCGTCAAGGAGGGCGGCGTCGACCTCGTGGTCGTGGACCTGCAAATCGGTTCGATGGGCGCCATGGCCATCTGCATGGAACTTCGTCACGAGGAGTCGTACGGGGCAGCCGACCCGGTATCGGTGCTCATGCTGCTCGACCGACGACCCGACGTCTTTCTCGCGCGACGCAGCGGTGCTGAGGGGTTTGTCGTGAAACCACTTGATCCCCAACGAGTCCGTGCGGCGGTGCGCGCATTACTCCGGGGTGAGAGCTACGAAGATGAATCACTGCGGCCCGCCACTGTTCGCGTCGGTGGTGCCAACGCGAAATGAGCGATTCACAACCTCCCACGTCGGGCCTCGCGCGGTTCCGCGCGCGTGTTGCTGGTCGGGTGGAATCGCGACCGCACTCGCCAGAGGCGAGTGCGATTCACGCCCGAGTCGACCAGTTGAGCAAACTCGAACTGCGCGACGTGATGACCCCACGTGTTGACGTGGCCTTCCTCACCATTCCGGTCACGCCCGAAGCAATTGCCGAGGCGGTCCGAGACACCGGTCACTCCTGCTTCCCCGTCGTGAACGGAGACCTTGACGAAGTCGACGGCGTGCTCTTCGTCAATGACCTCTTTCGCAGCACGACCGTGAAGCGCGCAATCGGCGTTTCGCTGCCCACCGCCAACGAGATCGCGCGCAAGATCCGCCGCCCCCTGATGCTCCCCGAAACGCTCGACCTGCTCGACAGCCTTACCGAAATGCGCGAACAGCGTCGCACCTTCGCCCTCGTGCTCGATGAGCATGGCGGCGTCGCCGGCGTTGTCTCGGTTCGCGACATTCTCGAACAACTGGTGGGTGACCTTAGCGACGAGTTTGACGAGGACGAAGAGCCAACCATCGTTCGGATCCGCGAAGATCGGTGGCTCGTCGACGGGCAGACACACGTGGACGAAGTTGAGAAGGAACTCGGTGTCGCCATTCCCGAAGGCGAGTACGTCACGATCGCCGGCTTCGTGCTGGACCTCGCCGGGGAGATCCCCGCCGCAGGAACGACCTACTCATACGGCGACTGGACGTTTCGAGTCCAATCCGTTGAACGTCGCCGCATTAGCGAGATAGTCATTGAGTATCATCCACCCGCTGACGACGACGAACTCGACATCGAATAGCCCGTTGGTCGAGGGGCTCCGTGCCGACTAGGATTATCGGGCTGCGAGGCAACTCGCTGCGGGCTGTAGCGCAGCTTGGTTAGCGCGCTGCGTTCGGGACGCAGAGGTCCCCGGTTCAAATCCGGGCAGCCCGACCACCATGGCGTGAGCTGTGGCCGAAGTGCAGGCCCCCATCGTCTAGCGGCCTAGGACACCACCCTTTCAAGGTGGCGGCACGGGTTCGAATCCCGTTGGGGGTGCGACTGACCTTTCCGCTTTGACGGACTGAGGTCTTCATCACTCGATCACGTTTCACCAATTGCTGATCTACTTCGATACTTGGCTTGGTTTCGAATACGGATCAACCGGAGATTGGTGACTCTCACCTTCTGGATTTGGCCCGCTGAAGCGCAGAACGAGAAGTCCTAGAAGAAGGGTAAGGACCACCCCGACTCCAACACCCAACGAAAGAAGGGTGTTCTTAAAATCAGTTTGGGTAAGCGAGTTACTTAAGGTCAGATGTGCAGTTTCGCTCAAGATGTCGCGAACGCCCGCCAAGATTCCGATGACAAGAAATGGTCGCACAGGAAAGACGAAAGACCTAAGGTTCCCGAACACCGTGTGCGCAATATCGAGAAGAATGATGACTACCAGAATGTTGTCGATGGCGACCACCACTGTCTGAGGAAACGTTCCCCAATGGCTGAAGAAGTGCGCGACGGCGCGTACAAGGACAACACTCGCGACAGCGAGCAGGCTGACCACGATTGCATACTCAATTGCGATGATCAGACGACGGATTAAGACATCTGCCCGACGGTCAATCGTTAACCACACAGTTCGAGTCTTCACCATGTGAGGGAACGATAGCGGCACACGATCGCTCATGTCCACGCCTAGTCATGGTCGAGTGACGCGACGTTCGCCTCAAGCGGGCGCCTTCGGACGAGCGCGTCTATCACCACGACAACCACAACCACAACCACAACCACAACCAACAATCGCTTGCTCACGGTGCCCGAGCACATCGAGCATTGGCCCATCGCACGGACGGCGGTCTACCTTCGCAGTACGTTTCCCGAGCCTCCAAAGACCCTGACGCAACTGCAGTCAAGACTTGGGGCGCCAGAGACTTCACTGAGCTACAGGCCTGCGGTTCTAATCCCCTCTGGGAGGTTAGATATGTCGAGGATTCCCAGCAATTGTCTCTTCTAATCACGCCCTTTGGTGAAATCTGCCAAGGCGTCGAGCCATCGCACCCATTCGATAATGGGAGTTTGAACGACAACCGCTGTGGGGTGCGAAGCCACGCGAGACCTCGATCTCCGATGGTCACTAGCCCTTCGAGAGGTCAGGGAACAACTCTGTGGACAGGCTCACCTCGTCGTCATAGGCGCGTCGTACCATGGAAGCATGTCGTGGCACGAGAAATCAGTCGGTGAGACCGCCGAGGAGATCTCCTCCTGCCTAGCCAAGGGCGACACGAACTCTGCCATTCGACTGTCCTTCCGATTCCTGGAGCGGTACGGGAAGTCTGACCCGGAGACTCGCGGGCGAATCACCGCCGGACAGCCCGCGCCAACCGGAAGCCAACGTTTCGATGCCCTTCTGGCGGGGATTGTCGAATACGCATGCGCATCCCACGGAGTGGTCGCCCCCGCCTGGGTCAACGATGAAGGCCTCTTCCTCGGCGAGTTCTGGTTCGTCTCCGGCGTGGAGTCACTTCACGCAGATGCGCTGGTCCACAGTCCGATCTCTCTCGCTCGTCGAGGAGTCTTCGTGACACAAGGCGCTCTGGAATACGCCTAGTGACACTCCTCGGACGCGATGAACTTCTGCGAGCCCTCGGCGAACTGGACCGGGAACTCGGGGTCCTCAACGTGCGCGCCGAGGTCTTCATCGTCGATGGTGCGGCAATGGCGATTGCCTATGACATACGTCGATCGACCGCTGACGTAGACGCAGTGTTCGTCCCCTCCGCCGAAGTCAGGGTCGCCGCATCGCGAGTCGCGGAACGATTGAATCTTGAACCCGACTGGCTAAATGACGGTGCGAAGGCGTTCATGCCCGGCGAGGACGAGAATCGCATCGGAGTCTACGAAGGGCAACATCTCAGCGTTGCGGCAGCTTCACCAGAGTTCCTGTTGGCCATGAAACTCATGGCGTCACGAGTGGAGCGCGATCAGGACGACATTCGAGCTTTGTACAAACTCTGTGAATTCACGACTGCCGAGCAGGGTCTGAATCTCCTCGCGTCGTACTACCCGGAGCGCTTGATTCTTCCACGGGTCCAATTCCTGCTTCAGGAGATGTTCCCCGACGGCCCTGAGAAGCATCGCGACACCGGTCTGTCTCGCTAGTCCGCATCTACCTCGCCGGCACGAGAACCCCAGTCAGCGACTCAACTCTCGACTCTGACCTTCTGGCAGGAATGCCGCTGTTCGATATGTCGGCCCGCGGAGGGCCAGGACTGCTTACTGAAAGATTGACACCCAAAGCCTTGGTGGTGTTCTAATCCTCTCTGGGAGGATGGATGAGACACGGTTTCCCACTTTCTTCCCGCAGAAGTCTCACGCTTTGATGAACTCTGCCAAGGCGTCAAGCCAGCGAACCCACTCGATCACTGGAGTTTGAACTACAACCGCTGTTGGGTGCGACCACTGGTAGCCAAAGTGGTGGTGGTACGAGACCACAAAAGGGCTAGAGCGATTGCCCTGACCCTTTTGAGTTATTGATCACTACTGCCAATTCGACATAGATGTCGGCTTCAATTTGCGCTCGGAATATGCATGAGTTTCTTGTTGACGAACTCATCAATGCCGGCTGGCCCTAATTCGCGACCCACTCCTGACCGTTTCGTTCCACCGAAGGGCAACTCGGCGCCTCCGCCTTCCGGCGTGTTGATCCATACCATTCCGGTATCCAGACGGTCAGCCAAGTCAAGAGCCAACTCCTCGTTAAGGCTGTAAATGCAAGCTCCGAGCCCATACGGGGTGTCGTTAGCCAATCGGACGGCTTCGTCTGCATCCGCTACCCGATAGACGACGGCAACTGGCCCGAAGAGCTCTTCTCTAAATGCGCGCATCTCTGGCGTTACGTCGGTGAGAACACCCGCCTCAATGAAAGCTCCGGGCCTGTCCAATCGTCGTCCTCCGGTACGCAACGTCGCGCCCTTGTCGACTGCGTCCTGAATCTGGTCCATCAAGCCTCGTGCCGCCTGCTCGGAGGACAGCGGCCCGTACGTAGTCGCAGGGTCCGTCGGGTCACCTGTGGTCTGAGCCGCCATCGCGGCGCTAAACCGTTCGACAAACTCATCGTAGATCGCGTCAGCGACGATGAAACGCTTGGCCGCATTGCAGGCCTGGCCCGCGTTCTCCATACGTGCGCCAACGGCGTCAGTAACCACCTGCGCCATGTCGTCGGTGTCCAAGATAATGAATGGGTCCGATCCGCCAAGTTCGAGGACAATCTTCTTCAAATGCTGCCCAGCGATAGCCGCGACGGCAGTCCCGGCACGCTCGCTGCCCGTCACCGACACACCGGCGATTCTCGGGTCAGCGATGATGCCGGCTACTTGCTCATTTGACGCGAAGATGTTGACGTAAGCGTCCGTGGGTACACCTGCGTCGTGGAAGATTCGTTCCATTTCGAGTGCAGACTCTGGACATTGTGGAGCGTGCTTCAGCAGGATGGTGTTACCGATCATGAGGTTGGGAGCGACGAACCGGGCGACCTGGTAGTAGGGATAGTTCCACGGCATTATCCCCAGCAAAGCGCCGACTGGCGCCTTTCGTACCCACGCCGTACCTTCGGTGTTCGACGGCAAGGGGACATCGGCCAACAGCTCGGGGCCCTGATCTGCGTAGTAACGATAGATATCGACAACGAACTCAACCTCGCCCAACGCTTCAGCTGTCGTCTTGCCCATTTCACGCGTTATGAGAGAAGCGAGCGCGACTGCCCGATCGCGATACAGGTCCGCAACGCGATGCAAGACTTCGGCCCTCTCCGACTTGGACGACATCCTCCACGACTGGAATCCGCCGTCCACCCGACTAATCGCTTCGGCGATTGCAACATCAGTCGCGGTGGGGTACTCGCTCTCCGCTTCGCCAGTGGCGGGATTGACAACTCGGTAGGTACTCAAGGTAATACTCCTCTATGTTCTCGACGACATGCGTCCCAATAGTCCAACTTGGCTCTTGGTCACCAAACTACTCATGCGCGCAACAACTTCACTTCGACTCCAGTCCACCGGTCCGCCGCCTAGACACTCTCGACTCGGCAAATCGCCCCGTCCTCCTCCTCCTCCTACAAGGCGCTGAGCCCATTTAGGAACTCCGCCAACGTGTCGAGCCATCGGACCCATTGGATCACTGGAGTTTGAACTACAACCGCTGTGGGGTGCGAAGTGACCGATGTCTGCCGTTGACTAGTCGCGGTTCGAGGTGTTCAGCTTCACGGCGGCGCGGATGAGGGCCTTCAGCGCCTGCTCGTCGACCTTGTCGCCTTGGTGAAAGTCGATGGCACGCCTGACTTTGCCTTCGAGGCTGGAATTGAACGAGCCTGAAGGGTCCTTCAGAGAGGCGCCTTTGGCGAAGGTCATCTTCACAACGTTCTTGTATGTCTCGCCGGTGCAGATCAGTCCGTCGTGGGACCACACCGGAACACCCCACTTCCACTCCTCGACGACTTTGGGGTCGGCCTGCTTGATCAGAGCGCGGATCCGCGAGAGCGTCTCGCCGCGCCAGTCGCTCAACTCTTTGATTCTCGCGTCTATCTGCTGAGATGGAGAGTCGCCCTTCTGCGAGCCAGTAGTTTTCATGGACTTCAAAGTACATTATGCGTGCGACGGCTCCAAGTCAGAGCCCTTCGAAAGGCGAAGAAGCACCCAGATTGGTAGGACTGAACCAGGTGACAGTTCTTCCAAGCCAAGTCAAACAGGGGCGGCTCCCCAACCTGTTTCTAATCCCCTATGGCAGGTTAGATACGCAGAGGATTCCCAGCGTTTCACCGTACTAATCACGCCATTTGATGAACGCTGCCAAGGCATCGAGCCGTCGCACCCATTCGATGACAGGAGTTTGAACTACAACCGCTGTAGGGTGCCACGTGTTCTGGCTGGCCCGAGTGGGTTTGGGTGCCGACGCCACCGCCACAACCTTCTCCATAACTTTTGAAGCCCTTTCGTCGTTTCCGACGCAGTTCATAATTGCTTCGACTGTCAAGGGTTGCGGCGGTCGAACCGTCTGGTCCGTGACCAAAGTAATTACTGCCGACTGTAACCTCACCGTCGTCGAGCTCATCGAGCGCTGGCCGATAGGACACCAAGACCTACGAGCTGGTGAAGGCGCCAGGCTTTCCCGAGGCGCTCGTCCTGCTGCGCGACAAGAACGGACGGCCCCAATCAATGGAGTTCCGGCTCAGTGAGATCGTCGCTTACGAGCAGCGTCGGGAAGTTCGAAGATCGCCGTCTCTTTCGTCAACTCCGCCGCGTCACACTCCCTTGTAGTTGAGGATCTGGTGGAGCGTGTGGTCGATGCGCACGAGGTCGCGCTGGGCCTCCATGATCACGTCGATTTTCTTGTAGGCGTCGGGGTGCTCGTCGAGCAGCGCCTTCGCGTCGTCGGCGTTCCACGCCTTGCCCTTCATGTCCTCGCGCAGCGTGTCGACGCTGAGCTCGGAGCGCGCGCGGTTGCGCGACATGCGCCGGCCGGCGCCGTGCGCGCACGAGTTGTAGGACGCGGGGTTGCCGAGTCCGGTAACGATATACGAGGCAGTCCCCATCGAGCCGGGAATCACGCCCTTGTCGCCGGCTGCGGCCTTGATGGCGCCCTTGCGCGTCAGCCACACATCCTGTCCGTGGTGGTGCTCCAACTCGGTGAAGTTGTGGTGGCAGTCGATGTGCTCGCGCGACTTCGCCGGCTCGCCGAGGAACCGACCGAGCTGGTTGATCACCGCCGACATCATCACCCAGCGGTTCGCTGTTGCGTACCGCTGGGCCCAGCGCATGTCGTAGATGTAGGCCGACCACTCGGGCGTGTTCTCGGGCAGGTAGGCGAGGTCCGGGTCGGGGAGCTGGATGGACCACTCCTTCATCAGCCCCTTCGCCTTGTCGATGTGGTGCGCAGCGAGCTGGTTCCCGATGCCGCGCGAGCCAGAGTGCAGCACCAGCCACACGCGGTCCTTCTCATCGAGGCAAACCTCGATGAAGTGGTTGCCCGAGCCGAGCGTGCCGAGCTGGGTTCGCGCGGTACGCTCCTGCTTCTCGGTCATCTCCCCGTTGTAGACGGGCAACAAGGCGTGCGGGGCAACGTCGTCGCGGAATCTCTTACCAACGCCCGACGGGATCGAGCGCGAAATCTGGTGGTGCAGTTCGTTGAGGTTGTCGGGCAGCCCAGCCGAGGTGAACTGGGTCCGCACCGCGACCATGCCGCAGCCGATGTCGACGCCGACAGCAGCAGGGATGATGGCCCCCTTGGTGGCGATCACGGAGCCGACGGTCGCGCCGAGGCCGAAGTGGGCGTCGGGCATGAGGACGAGCGGCTTCACGACGAACGGCAGCGCCGCGGTACGCAGCGCCTGCTGACGCGCCTCGTCCTCGAGGTCCACGGCCCAGCTCAGGACATCGTCGAACTTCTCAGGCGTCACTAGCCCTCCGATGCTGGAAGGGAGCGGGCCAACTCGTGAGCCTTTCGAAGAACGCGCTTCTGTTCGGCGCCCCGTATTAGTCCCTGCTCCGTGTTGCGTGTCGCCTCGACCATCCTCTTTCTGACTCCTCGACGGCGCGCCTCTCGGCATCTTATGGCGATAACCACGCAGGCCGTCGAAGCGAGGAGGAAGTGGCGCGCGAACAGATACCCGGGGCCATTCACGTCCCCCCTCGCCCCCGCGAACGATTTGGTCGCTGACGGCGACAAGGCAGATCGTGCACGCAGCACGAACTGGTCTCAGTCGCGCGAGAGCGCTTTTCCGTCGGCGTCCAGGTAGTCCCTCCAGGACCGCTTCGGCGCCCAGCCAAGCATCCGCTGAGCCTTCTCGCTGGAGATTCCCGATGCATCCGGACGCGAGGTGGGTCGCAGTTCGATCTTGTCCCCGTAGTACTGGTGGAGAATTTCGCCGAAGTTCCTGCCCCCGACGTTGTCTGGCGACGCGATGTAGAAGACCTCGTGTCCGGGGAGCTCCGACTCTGTGGCCAACACGATCGCGTCGGCAAGGTCGTAGACGTCGATGTAGCTCCACAGGTTAGGGCTGAGCACCGCGGCATCGCGCACCTGGGGGCCGAGGTTCTGCTCGTAGTTGTCTTCGTTCTGAACCCAGCTCGGGCGGAGCGAGATGCACCGGATGTCCGAGCGTTCGACGGCCGCGTTCATCAGCTGTTCACCGAAGTGCTTGGACAGGGCGTACGGATCCTGCGGGTGCACCGGATGCAACTCGTCGACTGGCGCATAGTCCGGAAGGAATTCGCGTTCGGGAAAGAAGAATCCGGGCACGGTCTCGCTCGAGATGTTCACGAAACGCTTCGCCCCGAAGCGGACGGCCGCCTCGAGAACGTTGAACGTCGCCATCAGGTTGGTGCGGAACACCACTTGCGGCGGGTTGCCGGTCGGCTCCGGGATCGCGGCGGCATGCACGACAGCATCGGCCCCACGGATGACGGCGAATGCTTCGCCGGAATCGGTGAGATCGGCCATTTGGTACCGAGCCGTTCCCTCTGGCTCTCGTTCGAATCCCGGCCGGGTCAGATCGGTCGCGAGCACATCGTGACCCGCGTCAAGCAGTGCCTGGGTCGCAGCGCGACCGACCTTTCCGTGGGCACCCGTAATGACTACCTTCATGATTACTCCTTGTTTACTCGAGACATGTCCAATGGACGTGCCGTTGGACATCGGTCACCAACTCTGGCGTTCGCTGCGTCGCATGTTCAGTGCGACTGCGACTGCACGTAATCTTCCACAACTCTTCCATAGTTGGATATGCCATTCTTCACGGTGCTTGGGATTCCTCAACGGTTGCCAGTCACACGGCTGTACTGAGCAGTTTCCCGATTCAGATGTTGAACAGACTGATCTCTGCTCGGGCCATGTCTGCCGAGAGCGAGAACGTCCGCTAGCTCCTCGCCACGTTCCCTTGATCCGCGCTACGAGCGGGCGGGCGAAATGCGGCGAAGGGATCAGTCACCCGCAACGTCCGCTCGCTGAATCGGTAGATCGTCGCGGGTCGACCCCCGGATGATGAGGGCGACGCGACCGATGCAGTTGACTCGATGATCTCGCGACGGAGCAAGACCCTCTGAAGGTTGGTGGATGAGATCGTGTGGCCGAGACACGACTCGTACACGACCCTCAACTCCGCGATTGTGAAGACCCTTGGTGCGAGTGCGTACGCCACGTTGGTGTAGGTCAGTTTCGCGCGGAGTCGCTCGCGTCCGGATTGGATGATCGACGCATGATCGAAGGCCGTTGGCGGAAGATCATCAACAGGGAACCACGCCGTATCGCCAGGTATCGTCGGATTCAGATCCGTCGAGACCAAGGCGATGTAGGCCGTCGCGATAATCCGTCCTCGCGGGTCCCGGTCGACGTCGCTGCGGGTCTCCAATTGCTCAAGGAAACCAATGTCGGTAAGGTCCACCTTGGCCGCGAGATGGCGCCCGAGCGAAGACCCGAGACGCTCCGTGCTCCCGAGCGCACCGCCGGGCAGCGCCCAGCACTGGGCGAAGGGCTCATGCGCCCGCTGCCAAAGCAGCGAATGCAACTTCCGCTCGCGAACCTGGAAGACGACGGCCAGAGCCTCATGCTCGAACCGGTCCGCGGATTGGTCGGCCGTCTCGACGTCACTCGTCTGCGGAGCGAAAGAAGATCCAGGGGTTTGACGCGACGACACGCCTAATGGTAACGTAAAGACGAGGTTTTCGCCTATCAGGCGAAAACCTCGGGTAACAGTTCTCTCGCCTCACCGAAGGGACCGGTTGCCCGTGTTAATTCACTTTCTACTAGCAAGGTCGACCATTGGCAACCACAGGGATTGGAAGAGACGAGGACGTTTTTCGTCGGTGGTCCGAAGAGGTCCGGCGACTCGCCGACGAGCGCGACGCCGTCATCCTTGCCCACAACTATCAGCTCCCCGAGATCCAGGACGTCGCGGATCACGTGGGCGACTCCCTCGCCCTCTCTCGAATCGCCGCCGCGAGTTCGGCGACAACAATCGTGTTCGCCGGTGTCTACTTCATGGCCGAAACCGCAAAGATTCTGGCACCCGAAAAGACCGTGTTGATCCCCGAGCGGCGAGCCGGCTGTTCGCTCGCCGACAGCATCAACGCCGATCAGCTCCGCGAGTGGAAGTCGGAGCACCCGGACGCCGTTGTCGTTGCGTACGTGAATACTAGCGCGCAGGTAAAGGCTGAGACGGACCTGTGCTGCACGTCGGCGAACGCCGTCGAGATCGTCGCGGGCATACCGAACGACCGGGAGATCCTCTTCCTGCCCGACCAATTCCTGGGCGCGCACGTGCAGCGAACGACCAAGAGAAAGAACATGCACATATGGATGGGCGAGTGCCACGTGCACGCCGGCATCAGTCCGCAGGAACTTCGCACGAAGGCCGCAGCCGCGCCTGAATCGGAACTCTTCATTCACCCCGAGTGCGGGTGCGCAACACCAGCGCTGTGGCTCACCGGCACGGGTGACCTTCCCGCCGAGCGAACCCACGTGCTCTCGACCGGCGGAATGCTCGAGCGAGCACGAACGACGCAGGCTCGTTCGGTACTCGTCGCTACCGAGACGGGAATGCTGCATCAACTGCGGAGGGTCAATCCTTCGGTCAAGTGGGAGCCCGTGAACGCAAAGGCCGAGTGCGTGTACATGAAGATGACGACGCCAGAGGTCCTGCTCCGCTGCCTGCGCACGGGCACGACCGAAGTGGAGGTCGATCCCGAGATTGCGAGCCGGGCTCGCCGGGCCGTCGAAGCCATGATTTCGGTCGGCACGTCGTCGCCGGTGGGCGAATGAAAGTCGGCTCTCTTAAGTACCTACCCTCGACGGAGCATTCGTGGCAACGCGAGACGGACATCGTCATCATCGGCGCGGGAGCGGCCGGGCTCAGCGCGGCTCTGGATTCTTCGAGACGAGGCCATCGAGTGATCTTGCTCAGCAAGGGGAACCTTCGGGGAGGATCGACTCTCCTCGCCCAAGGCGGCCTCGCTGCCGTTGTCGGCAAGGGAGATTCACTGAACTCACACGTGAACGACACGCTGGTCGCCGCCGCCGGTCTCGCGGACGAGACGATGGTGCGCGAGTTGGTGGCGGCCGCTCCGGGCGCGGTCCGATATCTTGCCGGACTGGGCGCTCGCTTTGACAACGGTCCGCTCGGCCTGGAGGGAGGCCACTCACACCGCCGAATCGTCCACGCCGGAGGCGACGCGATCGGGGCAGAGATCCACCGGGTTCTTCGTCGGGCAGTGAGTGATTCTGACGTCGAGACGATGGAGAACGCCGTCGCGATCGATGCCCTTACGAATAGCCGTGGCGACGTCATTGGCATCCTCGTGGGAAAGATCAACCAAACGGTCGACCAGGGGTTGGACGTGGGCATCATCGCCGCGCGTGCTGTCGTCGTGGCGACCGGAGGATTCGGCCAGGCCTTCTCCTCATCAACGAATCCCGCCGAAGTGACGGGCGACGGTCTCGCACTCGCTGCCCGGGCGGGAGCCGAGATCACGAATGTCGAGTTCGTCCAGTTTCATCCGACCGTCCTCTATGTTCCTGGTCAGCGCGGCCAGTCCCCCCTGATCACCGAGGCCATTCGAGGCGCGGGGGCCACGATTGTTGACGCGAAGGGGACCCCGGTCATGCGAGGACAGCACGCACGCGGTGACCTCGCTCCGCGAGACGTTGTCTCCTACACGATGTTTCAACGAATGCACTCGCCGGTCGAGCCGGTCGCCAATCTCTGGCTTGACGCGCGAGCCATCGGAGACGTTCGACTGGACAAGGACTTTCCCACGACCGTCGAGCTCTGTCGCCAGGCAGGGGTCGACCCGTCCAGCGAACTCATCCCCATTGCCCCAGCCGCCCACTATGCGTGTGGAGGGGTTCGTGCGGACCTCGACGGCAACTCATCAATCCGAGGCCTCTACGTAGTCGGAGAGGCGGCGGCGACTGGAGTGCACGGCGCCAATCGCTTGGCCTCCAACTCTCTCACCGAGGCCCTCATCAGTGGCCGTCGACTTGCCCGGCAACTCGACGATGCGCTCTCATCCCGTTCCAGTCCTTTGGCGCCTCCCGGCTGTGTCAATCCCGCTCAGGGACGCGGCGTCGAATCCTCAACCCGAGAGACGGTGTCCACCAAGATGTCGACACACGTCGGAGTTGTCCGCAGTAGAACCGGCCTCGAAGACATACTCGATACGTTGGCAAGCGCTCCCGATAGTCCCGCGGCGCCGCTCGACCTCGCCACCCTCGAAGCGACCAACCTTCATACGGTCTCTCTGCTGGCGGCTTGGGCCGCATCGCTTCGAGAAGAGAGCCGTGGGTGTCATCGTCGAAGCGACTTCCCAGAGGTCGCCGATAGGTGGGGACACTCAATCTCGCTTCACGTCTTCGAGGGCGAGATCATCACTCACGTCGAGACCATGGCCGGCGCATGATCAAGGAACTCCACGAAATGTTGGAAGTGGCCGGTATCGATTCCACGGAGCTTCAACGCCTGGTCGATCTCTCCCTTGCCGAGGACCTTCGCTTTGGACCCGACGTGACGAGTGAAGCGACTATTCCCGTCGGTCAAGAGGCCGAAGGCGAAGTGGTCGCCCGACAGCCCGGCATCGTGTGCGGCGTCACGGTAGCTCTCGTGGTCCTTGAGGCAGTGCAGTTCCCACGGTCCGGAGTCACGATCATTCACGAAGACGGCGACGCGGTCGAGGCCGGTGACGCCGTTCTGCACCTTTCGGGACCTCTCCGACCGCTGCTCCTCGCTGAACGAACACTGCTCAACTTCATGACCCACATGTCCGGAATCGCCACGGCGACTAACTCTTGGGTGCGGGCCCTGGAGGGCACGAGTTGCGCGGTGCGCGATACTAGGAAGACCACACCCGGACTTCGCCAAATAGAAAAATACTCCGTGCGACGCGGCGGCGGGACAAATCACCGAATGGGCCTTGGCGACGCTGCCCTTATCAAGGACAACCACATCGCTGCGGCCGGTGGTATCACCCGGGCTGTCACGGCTATCCGATCCGCCAATCCGGATATCAGTCTGGAGGTCGAGTGCGACACACTCGAGCAAGTCCGCGAAGCGATCAGCATTCAGTGCTCTCTGATACTTCTCGACAACATGGATGTTGACACGATCCGGGCCGCTGTCGAGATCGCCCGCCGATCACCGGCGGTGCGCGTCGAGGCCAGCGGCGGAATGACACTTGAAAACGCGCGCGCCGTCGCTCGGGCGGGTGTTGACTACATAGCCGTGGGTTCACTCACTCATTCGGCCGCCTCACTAGATCTTGGCCTCGACATAGTCCCTACGACACCAACAGCGAATTCTTGAATAGAGGGCTCCGGCAGTTCTTGGTGACGAATCGAACTGAGAGTCCCGGAAAACTAGTGTCCGTATGGTGCCCGAGGTAAGATGAAATGAAATTCCGACTTCTCGAAAAGCGACTTGATCAGTGCTTTTGCCACTGGATACAGCGCCGGTCCCCGCCTTTCAAGGTGGCGGCACGGGTTGGAATCCCGTTGGGGGCGCGAGCAACCCGCTTCGGGTGTAGGTTACCCGAGACAAGGGATTTGTCAGGGCTTCGCTCCCCTCCGGCGTGCTCTCTACGCAAGGGGATGGGCAATGCCACAGTTCATGGACTTCCACGATGACCTCAAACTGCCCGACGAGGCAATTCAGCAAATCACGCAAGAGACTAGAGACGGCAAGTTCGACCAGTTCGGGGTCCGTCAGGTCGAGTTGTTTCATAACGCCAGTGGTCACGTGTACTGCCTGCTCGAGGCACCGGACGCCGAAGCCGTCCGCAGTCACCACGCCGCCCTCGGCGTTCCTTGCGGGGATGTGCACGAGGTTTCGGGCCTCCTCTAGACAGAGCGCAGCATTCGAACGCGCTGCCCCGACCCCGGGACCCCCTGGCATCGAGTTCGAAGTCAAACCGAGAAGGTGCGCACAATAGACTTCGTCCGTGGCCCTTCCGCGATTCAGCCAAGCGGTGATTGACTGTCCAGATCCGCTCAGACTCGCCGCGTTCTATTCCGCCCTTACTGGACTTGAAGTCGAACCTCTCAGTGGCTTCCCGCCAGAAGAAGTCACGGGGATCGACCTGCTGAACGATGGCCAGCCAACCCTTAGGTTCCAGACAGTTGAGGAGTACGTGCCACCAACGTGGCCGAAAGGCTCGGTGCCTCAGCAATTCCACATCGACTTTGAAGTCGAAGATCTCGATGAGGCAGAACAACACGCACTTTCCGTTGGGGCAGTTAAGGCAGACTTCCAACCCGGCGAGACCTTCAGGGTCTTCCTCGACCCAGTCGGTCACCCGTTCTGCTTGTTCAAGCCGGCCGAGCTGCCCTGACCAGGGTGTGACAACCCGTGACGTTGGAGGCCTGAGTCTGAACTACATCCACTTGCCGGCGCGAACTGCATTGGGCGAGTTCATGGTGCCGTGTCGTCAGAGACGACCCTCCAACCGGTTCTCGGCATCTTCGCCAAGGTCGCAAACGTGAATGCGGATTGTGTCACCGGGTACGGCTTGTGCCTCACGCGCACCATTACCGCCGCGGTCGCGTTCCTTGGGACAACACCGACGTAGCCGGACCTGGAGCCATCCGGATTCTTGCACCAATGCACACCGGCCGACTGCTGTTTCACGTTGAGCACCGTCTCTCGGTTCTTGTAAATGGTGATCGGTGTGAGGTGTCGGGCCGTGTAGTACTTCTTAATCGCTGCCACGACGTCCGCGGTCACTGGCTTGGTTGGCAATCTTGCGAAGACGGGACACGGGGGCAGGGTTGCGCCGCTCGCTGCCGGGATCAGTGCCGGGGGCAATATCAGCATGCCCATCGCGATCACCGCGACTGCAGTACCTGCCGCGAGCCGCTTCCGGCAATCGATTCGGTCCCGCCCGGCACTTCGCAGCAGCCAAAACCCTGGCCGCCCGTCACCAACGCGCATCATCTGGTCAAACCAAGCCCATCGTCCGAACCATGTCGTCTGTAATCCGCCGCTACCGACTGTCAACATCGATGCGGACTTGACTCGTCCCATGTCTGCCTCCACTCGCTCGACGTCCGTGCTTCAACTGCCAGAGCCTCTACGTGCCATGCCCGACCGTAAGCGCAGTTGAGGCAATCCGTCGTGGGCCGAATGTCACAATTGGTGCTGACTCGATAGGTAGAGATCTCAACTCCGTGGACATTCGGTCACGCCGGCCAGGAGGTTCAATCGAAGCCCGAGACTGATCGCTCGGGGCAAGACGGCGAATGGACTCGACCTGGATCACGCAAACGACCGACCGCTATCGATTGAATAACGGGTCTTCCCCTGCGCCGTGCACGTCACTGGAATGAACTTGTGCATTCAAGACGTCTTGGCTAGTTTGGCCGCACCGAACCGCTTCGGGTCTGATCGTGGGAGCCCCAGATGACACAGCCTTCCCTTGTCCTGCACGGAGGTCGGGTGGCTTCACCCTCCGCTGCGGGCGGATTCGCCGAGGCAATCGCTGTCCAGGGAGACACCATCGTCTCCATCGGATCCAACGACGACATCGACGCGTTGTGCGGGCCTTCGACCAGGGTCGTCGACCTCGCGGGACGGTTGGCAATCCCCGCCTTTGGCGACGCTCACGTCCACGCAATCTCCGCTGGTCTCGAAAGCCTGCGCTGCAACCTGCTCGGTCTTCGAAGCCGCAAGGAGTACCTCGACCAGATCGCCACCTACGCGGCTGCGCTACCTGCCGATGGGTGGGTGCTCGGCGGTGGCTGGGCCATGGAGGCTTTTCCTGGTGGAGTGCCCACCGCAACCGACCTCGACGCGGTGTGCGGCGGCCGGCCGGCGTTCATCCCGAATAAGGACCACCATTCGGCATGGGTCAACACTCTCGCGCTGGAGCGTGCCGGGGTCGACGCGAGTACCCCCGACCCGTTCGCGGGGCGCATCGAACGCGACGAGCAGGGTCGCCCCTCGGGGGCTCTTCACGAAAGCGCCATGGGACTGGTCGCCCGGGCACTTCCTGAGACGTCACCCGAGGAGTTGGCGAGCGGGCTGCGGGCCGCGCTGAAGCGGCTGCACGGCCACGGAATCACCCACTGGCAGGACGCCTGCGTCGGCGCTGCAGGAGACATCGGGGTCATCGACACTTTTGACGCCTACGTGGCGGCCGCGAACGACGGATGGCTTAGCGCCAGGGTGCGCGGCGCCCTGTGGTGGGACCGCACGAAAGGCGTTGACCAGATCCCGCACCTCCAGGGCCGCCGAGAGATTGCGCCGAACGGCACGTTTCGTGCCACGACGATAAAGATGATGGTCGACGGCGTGTGCGAGACGTTCACCGCCGCGATGTCCAGGGCATACCTGGGCGAAGCGGGTCAGAACGGCACACACCGCGGTCACCTCTTCATCGAGCCCGATGAACTCAACGAGGCAGTGCGCGCGCTCGATGCCGACGGATTTCAAGTTCACTTCCACGCGATCGGGGACCGTGCGGTTGCAACGACCCTGGACTCGATCGAAGCGCTCGGGGAGAAACGATGGGGGGTCAACCGTCACCACATCGCTCACCTGCAGTTCATCGCACCGAGCGATCTTGACCGGTTCAACAAGATTGGCGCCATCGCCAACTTTCAACCGCTCTGGGCCTGCAACGACCCCCAGATGGAGGAGCTCACCATTCCCTTCGTCGGAGCGGACCTCACGGATTGGCAGTACTCAATCGGATCGCTCTGGAACCGCCGGGCGAGGGTTGTCTTCGGGTCGGACTGGCCCGTCTCGAGCCCGGATCCGCTCCAGGAAATCCATGTCGCAGTGAACCGCATGCTGTCGCCGAGATTCGGCCGGCCCGGTACGGACGAGACCACCAAGCCGTTCCGACCCGACCAGGCGCTCTCGGTCGCCGATGCCCTCGAGTCGTTCACGAAAGGTGTCGCCTACGTGAATGGTGACGAGAACCTCCTGGGTGTGCTGGAGATGGGCCGTCGGGCTGACGTCGCGGTTCTCAGCCAGGACATCTTTCGCATTCCGGCCACGGACATCGGTGACACCACGGTCGATCTCACGATTGCCGGAGGCGCGGTGGTGCATGGCGACGAGTAGTCGAGCCTGACGTCGCTCCGAGGACTCCTCTGCTCGCGATGGCTGGGTGAGTTCCAGCGCAGCGCTGACGCATCGGCCGTTGGTCGGCCCCCGTCACGTCGGGCCACACTGGCGAGACCCTGCGTTCGCCGAACTCCGCTGTTCACCGAATTCGCCAATCCGGAGATGGGATGAGTCTCGCCTCGTTTCGCCGTCACCACACGCCGTCAGGCACCTACCTTGTGGGGAGGGAGGGTCTCATGGAAGACCAGTACAATCTCGAGCGCTTCGTCGAGGCTCAAAACCGTGTGGGCGTGTTGGACCACGTTGGCAGCTACGAACGAGCACTGCAGGAAATCCGAAAGGGCCGGAAGGACACGCACTGGATCTGGTGGGTGTTCCCGCAACTGGCCGGGCTGGGGCTCAGCTCGACATCGCGCGAGTACTCGATTTCGTCGCTGGCGGAGGCCCAGGCCTATCTTCTTCATCCGGTCCTGGGGCCCCGCCTGCGCGAGGCCACGGCAGCCATGAACAGCCACGTCGGTTCGAGGGCCGGTTCAATCCTCAATGGTGACGACGTGAAGTTTCGCTCCTCGATGACGCTCTTCACGAGAGCTGATCCGATCGAGCCTCTCTTCCGCGACGCCATCGATCTCTTCTTCGACGGACAGCCGGACGCCAGAACCGACCGCCTCCTGGAAGGCAACGCCTAGACCCGCGGCTATACACGCCCTCGGCATCAACAGACCCGTATGGTTCGAGAGCGCCGGAACCGTTTGTCCGTGGTCGATACCCAATCAGATTCAGAAGGAATTTCCCCGGACGTCCGGTGCGATCAATCGCCGTCGAGTGCGAGTCAGAAGAGCGGGAACGGCCCTTCGCCCCACGACCCCGCCAGCTTCTCGGCGGCCCGAGCAGCCCTGAAAACAGTCGCCTCATCGAACGGCTGCCCGATGAACTGAACTCCGTACGGCAACCCTCGATCAAACCCACATCGCAGGGTCAACGCCGGTCGTCCGGTCAGATTGTGAGGGCAGTTGAGTCGCGTCAGACTGTTGTCGAGTGGCTCGCTGAAGCCACCACTCCAGACCACAGTCTCCTCATCGGGGCGTGGCGCAACGAATGGCAGTGTTGGCGTGAGCGCGACGTCAAAGTCTTCGAAGTACTGTCGCCACGAATCCGCGATTATGTCTCGGAGACTCAAAGCATGTATGTAGTCGGTGGCGGCAATTGTCCGGCCCGCTTCTAGTCTTGCACGGGTGTCGTCAAGGTAGAGGTGCCCGCGTTCATTGAGCATCGAATCGTGAAACGAACTGGCTTCGGCCATTGCGATGCAGAACTCAACTGATGAATAGATGTCTGCGTGATGAACGGTGAAAGGCACGAGACGCGCTCCGTCATTCTCCAACCGCTTCGCCAGTTTCTCGATCCCCGACACGACCACCTCTGAGCAGTTCTCAAAGAAGTAGTTCTCCGGAACTCCAATTCGAAGATCCTTGACGCCGTCTTCGATTGACGTCAGATAACTCGGAACGGACCTCGCACTGCTCGTGCGGTCCTTGGCGTCATACCCGGCCATGACTTCAAGCACCAATGCAGCGTCTCTCACCGTTCTCGCGAGAGGGCCCACGTGGTCAAGGGACGGCGAAAGTGGTGTAACACCGTGTCTGCTCACGCGCCCATAGGTAGGTTTGATCCCGACCACTCCGCAACACGAAGAAGGAATCCGAATGGATCCGGCGGTATCGGTGCCCAATCCGAAGAGCGCTTCCCCAGCGGCCACTGCCGCGGCTGACCCTCCGCTCGACCCTCCGGTAATCCTGGTCAGGTCCCAGGGATTGTGCGATTGCGGCGTAATCCCACCGTACGCGAACTCGTGAGTGTGCGATTTGCCGATCGCTATGGCGCCAGCCTGCCTCAGGAGCGTAATGACGTGCGCATCGACCGACGGGAAATAGTCAGCGCGTACCTTCGATGACGCGGTGGTTGCACTCCCTTCAACGTCAAAGAGATCCTTCACCGCCATGGGGATACCGTGCAGCGGACCCCGGTAGTGGCCGGAGGAGACTTCTGCTTCGGCGACTCGCGCCGCTGTTCTTGCCGCCTCAGTGAATACATTTACGAACGCGTTGATTCTCGGTTCGACAGATTCAATCCGTTCGAGCACAGCTTCAACCAGGTCGATTGGCGACACTGCGCCGGTACGTATTTCGGTCGCTGCTTCTTCAACCGTCAATCGGGCAAGATCGAACGACTCTGGTTTCACGCTCCATGTCTAGACCGCGGAGAAGTCACCGTCTCCTCCGCTGGGCAGTAAACGGTGACTCTTCGCCCGGACCCAGTCAGTTCCAAGGGATTCTGCCTAGCCACTGCCACAGGTGATCCTCGTCAGGACGCCAGTTCACCAGGCGGCGCCGACTCAAACTGAATTGGAGTGCTCGTCTTTCGCGAGGGGATCCGGCCTTTCGGGGCACTGTCGATTGAGCGCCAAACGCGATGGTGATTGACCCCGCGAGATGCCCCCCAACCGTGGTGTCCGTCAAGGCGCATCCAAAGCGAGGCGCCGCAGATCGTCCTCTGGGCACTTACAAGCCCGTGATTGCCCGCTACGCCAAATTCGGTTTCTCCGAATTCTCGGTGGATTTGATCCGCGCCGGGGAAGGGAGCGCCAACCGCTGTGCCGCGTGCACCGCGAGGAGACCAAAGCCCACTCCGGTTAGGAGCTGGGCCAGGAACAGTACGTGCAGCACCTCGAAGAAGTCAAGGAGGGCGAGAACGAATCCCACTAGTTGAACCCCCAGCCACACGACGTCCATTCGGGCTGACCGGAGCCTCACGAAGATCCAGAGCGAGGCGCCGAACTCGAAGAGGATCGTTGCACAGCCACTCACAATATGGAGAATCCTCAATGGCGAATTGAGTTTGTACCCGTACGTACTCAGCAATGAGAAGAGAACCAGACCGCCATAGAGGTAGAGCAGCATCCGCATATCGTTCGTCAATCTCTCGGAACCCTCGAGCGCACGTGCTGCCTTGATCGAGAAGAGCGAGCACAGGCCGAGGCCGAGGGAGTAGGGGACCACGGTCTTGACATGAATTCCATAGTTACTCAGGCCTACTTCGTTCCACTTGAGGACGAATCCGGGATGAACAATCACACAGATTGCCAAGAAGAGAAGCAGGCTCAGTTGGCTGCTAATCATGTACGCGCCTGCACGAGTCTTCACTTGCCGAAGTGTAATTTCGATTCCCCGATCGAGAGGAATGGAGCCAGTCGACGTTCCGGCCGAGAACACCGGCGCCAGCACGGGTCTCAAAACGGGTCGAGAAAGCCGGCGAATGGCTTCATCCTCTACAGATGAAACGGTCCCACCATCGAATGTGCCGTCCGGGCAGCCCCCAACAACGCGACGTGCAATAACGTTTCGCTCGTGCGAAGTAACGAGTAGTGCGTGAACGCGACGCCCACTCGCACTCCGTGCGGTACCGAGGGCGCGATCACCAGCGTGGGCACGCGATTCGACGCCTCCGAATTGTTCTCGTCGAACGTGATGAACAGCACAAGTGAACGCGACTGATACTGCGGACTGGCGAGGATCATTGGGACTACCCGGTGAAGCCATGCGTCGCCGGTAGCGACTGGACAACTATGCATGTCGTTGCAGATGTTGGGAGCGATGAAGGTGAAACGTGCGCCCACGTTGAGCGGATTTGTCAGGGGCACATCGCTGCGCCGGCACGTTGAGTTGATCGACCGGTAGTAGACCGCGGGGTTATGCCTCGCCGCGTAGTTGGCACTCGTGACGCGATCACAACGCGAAGGCATCGACTCCACGAGCGCGCGCCAGTTGTTCCCGAGTTCAGAGAAGATGCTCGGAGACGAGAGGGGATGCACGCTTGGCTCACCGTCGTCCGTGATTCCCTGGGTCGAACCCGACGTGAGCGCAATGTAGTTGGGCAAACTGGGATGTGCAACCGCGTGATCGTTGGTGGCCAGCCCACACGCCGATGCCAGCCGGTTGAGGTAGGGAGCGCTCGGTGAACTGATGACCGAATAGCCGACATTCTCGAGAACGATCCATACCACGTGGTGGTAGCGCGTTGATCCTGACGCTCCGCACGGCGATGCGAGCGAGATCGTGATTGGAGTGCCGGCCGCCGACACTGGGCTGATTGCGCCCAGCGGCAACACGAAGAGGGCCAGCAGGGAGATCCAACTACGAAGTCGCATGTGCACATCTTCGCAGCGCTTTCGCACGAGGTGACCACTGCCGGCGAGTGGCCTGCACAGGCCCCATTCTTGGACCTCGGGCCTTCATCTCGCCGTTTCCGAGAGCGAGCCCGTGCGATTCGAATTCCTGGGTGAGATCGCCCCAGAGCTTCTGCTCGTCATCTGAAGAATCCGCAGTCAACCCACGATCGGACTCGCTTGCTGAAACAACGACAATCCTTGGTGGTTCGAGGTTTGAACTCTGGCGCTGGCAGGTCGCTCGAGTCCGTCGCTTCGTGTTCGCTGCAGCACTGAACTCCGAGCGGCGCTCTTCTACCGATGCGCATAGGTTGACAAGATGGGAGAACTTGGACCGCTGCTCGCATCGGGACGCGATTCCGACATCTTCGAGTACGGCGCGGGACTGGTGCTCAGACGCTCTCGAGGCAATCGATCGATGACCTCCGAGGCTCGAATCATGGACTTCGTGCGCGAACAGGGCTTTCCGGTACCGGCGATTCACGAAATAAGCAGTGACGGTACCGAATTGATCATGGAACGAATCGTGGGGCCCTCGATGCTCACGGTCCTCGGCCAACGCCCATGGGCGATCAGCAGCCAGGCAGCGTTGCTCGCTGGACTGCACCAAGGACTGCACCGGATCCCCGCGCCTGATTGGGTCAGGGACGCCCCTGGCGGGACCGGGAACCAGTTGCTGCACCTTGATCTTCACCCCAACAACATCATGATCGGAGCGACGGGACCCGTTGTCATCGATTGGTCCAACGCGGCACGAGGTGACGGAGATACCGACGTCGCCCTGACGTGGGTTCTGCTCGCCTCGGCCGGAGTGCCCGCCGGGCGCGCCACGTCTGCCTTGCTCGGATTGGCAAGATCCTCCTTGGTCCGAATGTTCCTCAAGGACTTCGACCTCGACCGGGTGAAGGTGCAGCTTCCAGCGGTCGTTGAGTGGAAGTTGACCGACCCAAACATGGATTCTGATGAGCGGGCCGCCATGCGGAAGTTGCTCGTTCGAGCGGAATGAGTGGGCGTTCAGTGGCATGAGATTCCGCCTCTGTCTCTTCGGAGAACCGAATCACGGCGAAACGTTCGGGGCGCTGGTCTGGATGACCCTGGGGAGAGGGGCGAAGACGCGCAACTCCGGACGTCGGTCGGGATGCGTCACGACTGCTTGCGGACTGCGTCCGTCCATCGAGCCGCTGCGGCCCTCCCCTGACTGGAGTCTGAACCGATGCCTCCGCGAGAAGGCAACCGCGCGAGGCCTGTTGCCGAAAGGCGGCGAATGAATTCGAAGTCCGCCAACGGGAAGCGCCGCCGTTGCGACAGCCGTAGATTGCGACGTGTGAACAATCTTGACGAGGCGAGGTGGAAGGCGGTTGAGGTCCGCGACGGCCGGACAACCGGCGTCTTCGTCTACGCCGTGCGGACGACGGGTGTGTACTGTCGCCCCGGGTGTAGCTCTCGTCGGCCATTGCGCCGCAACGTGCAGTTCTTCGCGACGCCCGCAGATGCCGAGGGCGCCTGCTATCGCGCCTGTCGGCGATGCAGCCCGCAGGAGCTCCGTGTAACCGATCCGACGGCGGTGGCGGTCATCTCGGTGTGCCGTCGATTCGAACATCCTGGTAGCGAACAGAGCGTGCGGGCACTCGCGGCGGAGTTGGGCTATAGCGAGCGCCACCTACGCCGACGATTCTCCGAGATTGTCGGCGTGCCGATCGGGAGTTATCAACGGGCACTGCAGGCTGACCGGATGCGTGCAGCGTTGCAGTCCGGGATGACGGTGTCTGACGCCATTTACGAAGCAGGGTACGGGTCGAGCCGCGCGTTCTACGAGCACGGTGCGATGCGGTTAGGTATGGCCCCCGGTCGATACCGAGCTGGTGGAAGGGGTGAACGGATCAGTTACACGTCAATCGTGACGCCGATAGGCCTCGTTGTGGCCGCGAGCAGCGAGCGAGGGGTGTGTTCGGTCAACGTGGGATTTGATGAGGCGGCCCTCACGTCGAGACTTGCTGCGGAGTTCCCCAACGCGATCATTGAACGCGACGACGACGGGCTCTCTGACGTGGCTTCGGTGCTCGCTGGTGCCGTGCGGGGCGAGAAGGATCCGACGATTCTGCCACTGGATTTGGAGGGCACGGCATTTCAGACCAGGGTCTGGGAAGCGTTGCGCAGCATTCCGGCCGGTCGCACCCGCTCGTACTCCGAGGTGGCGGCCCAGATCGGAGCGCCGGGCGCGGTGCGCGCCGTTGGATCCGCTTGCGCCGCCAACCCCGCGGCGCTCGCGGTTCCCTGTCACCGTGTCGTGAGACAGGATGGGTCGTTGGGCGGCTATCGATGGGGGATCGCAACAAAACGAGCGCTGCTTGAAGCGGAGGCGACTCATACGGCTCCGCAATGAGAAGCACCGGCATTGGCCGCCATTCGTGACTGGAGGGCAGCGGACACGACGACTCAGAAACGCAGAAGAGGTCTCACTAGCGCCCCAGTAGTCTGCGAGCGAACCTAAGGATTGGGCTCGGCACGAGTCGCTTCACCGTGTCAATCTGACCACGCGCGTGCGTCAGTTGCTGCACATCCGCCTCGTTCTTCGCCTGGAGAGCCTCGAACTTCGCCTGAAGAGCCGCGTGCTCCGCTTGAAGGGCCCCGATCTGTCTCGATTGATCGTGGAGTTTGTCAGTCAGCCCGACCAGGTCTGCCGAGAGATTCTCGATAGCCCTCGCACCATCGTCTCGAACAGCCTTGATCACGAACTGGTACGTCTCGGACTCGCGATCGTCCAGGACCTTCTCCAGGACCTGGTCATCGATGTCGCCCCTTTGGACGCCGATTTCTGTAGTGAACACGGGTGCGGTGATCCGGCACACCTCGACTGGGACCAACCCAGCCTGGTGAACCATCTCCAGCAGACTCCCCTTGGTGAAGAAATGGACATGGGTGCTGTCAAGAAGTCCGCTCTCCCCGTACGGGAAGGTTCCGTTGAGCAGGGCAATCTTCACATCGGCATGCGCAATGTTCGGCACCGAGATAATGACCACACCGGAGGGACGAAGGTGCTTTGCGGATTCACGAAGGGTCCTCAGTGGATCCTTCAGGTGCTCCAATACGTCGCCGAAGAGAATCGCGTCAAAAGTCTCTCCCTCCAATTTGAGCCAAAGGCTTTCGTCGTCAAGATCGCCAACAATCGCCCTTTCGAGCCACTGCTCCGCTGAACGGACGACCATGGGGTCAATCTCGACGCCGACAACGCTGCAGCCTCGGGCGTTCAGAATCTCGCTCACGTGACCAGACGCACAGCCCGCTTCAAGTACGCGCTTGTTGAAGCCGACCATGCGAAGTATGCAGGCGTGCGAGTTGTTCTCGTTCTCCGGGTCGATCGCCGAGTGATAGTGGGAAAGCACAAGAAAAATCTAGTTGACTGAGTTCGGTTCTCCAACTGGCATATCAACTCAGACACTCCCCGGGGGGAGGAACGTCCCCCTCAGGGCATTTCCCCACAATCTTCAGAGTCGACCGTTCCCGGAGGGTAAGTCCCCAGCTGGCTGCCTCACTCGAACCCCTGGGAGCGCGAACTACTCTGCGGCGTCTCGAATTCCCGCGACGATTCTCAATGCTTCACTCATCCCCTGCGCAAAGCCGTTCTCGAAGTCGTCACTTCGCGCCTGAGCCAACTTGAGGTGGTGCTCGGCTTCCTTGCGCAACTGGAAGAACGCTTCATCAATCTTCTTGCTCATGCGGTTCCCGCTATCCCCGTGTATCCTGGCCTCCACGCTATTCGCGCCCTGTCCCCCATCAGCGATTCTGTGGATCGACCGAAGTGAGCCCGGGCTTCGTCCGACGGAGCCGGAGGGCGAGCCGAGCTGCTCAGTTGAACGGCCAATGTTGCTCGAACAAGCCCCGCCGAATTCACCGGTGTCGTGCCCGTGCCGGGGCGGCCCGGGTTCGCGGATGCGCGGCCGCCCCAGTGGAGATATTCTGCGTTCGCGAGGTGAAACGAAATGGCCATTGCGTGCAAAGTGACTGGTGAGATCGCTCAGAACGTCACCTGTCAACTTGATCCCGGTCAGTCCGTGTTCGCCGATGCGACGAAATTCCGCTGGAAGACGACAAACGTTTCTATCGAGACTCGCTTGTCGGTGCCCGGAGGTCGCGCGGATGGGGAGAACCAGAAGGCTCAGCCCGGCGGCGCCGGATTCTTGAAGGCGGCGCTCGCGACAGCGACCGAAGTTGGAAAACGTGCGCTCGCCGGGCAGAGTCTCGCCTTCCAATGGTTCGCCCCGGCTGGGGGCTCCGGCCTCGTCGCCTTCGCCGGTGAATTACCCGGTCAGGTGCGGATGATCGAGCTCGACGGAACAGTGGGCTGGCGTGCGGAGAGTCGCGCCTTCATCTGTGCAGAGTCAACCGTCAACTTCGACATCGAATTCACTGGGTTCACCCTCGGTCGTCGTTCGCGCGAAGGCTTAATCTTCGAGCACTTCACTGGGGACGGCACGGTCATCCTCGGTGGAGGCGGGAGTCTCGTTGAGTTGAATCCCGCCGATTACGGCGGGAAGATCCAGGTACATGGCGGTGCCGTCGTGGCATTTGCGGATTCGGTCTCGTTTGGCACTGAGCGAGTCGGCGTCTTGAACGCGCAAACCGCGATGACCGCCGTCTTTGGCGGACAGGGTCTCAACCTCGTGACGCTCACTGGCGACGGACCTGTCATACTTCAGTCGACGTTGCACCGTGAGTTCGAATCCGAAGAGCGCCACGACGAGGGAACTGCCAACCCCCTACGTGAAGGGCTTCTCGGTCGGTTCTAAAGAGAAAGAAGGAGCATCATGGCCCTCATTGACAAGGTAAAGGCCCAGGCGAGTCAACTCGCGCAAAAGGCCCAGGAAGCTGGCAAGGCCGGGCAGGCCAAGTTCGAGGACGTTCAGGCCCGCCGGCGCGCTGACGGCCTCTTGCGCGATCTCGGCGCTGTCGTCTACGCGCAGCACTCGGGAAATGCCGGGAACGAAGCCAGTTCGGAAATCGAACGGCTGGTGAATGAACTGAAAGCGTTCGAGGCCGAACACGGTCCTCTGGGCGCAAGCGGTTCGGGCGAGAACGAAGCGGACGCTCCGAAGAACCCCGAGGCACCTCCCGAGGGAGGCTTCACCCTTTAGTTCGGACGCGGGAGGTCTCCACCTCCGCCGACCATCGCCGTTCGATCCGATCAAGGTAGGGCGTCGCGGCGTGGCGCCCGACTACGTTGGCGCGAGCCAATGGCTCATCGCATTCACGCCGACGTCCGCTCGGCGAACCATGGCCAGTTTGAACCAGTAGTTGCTCGAAGCAGGAAACCGGACGACGAGGGGCTGTGGGGAAGATCCAGAAGACATTCGTTGTCCCCGTGGCAATCGGTTGCGCCCTGCTGCTCGCCGCGTGCGGGTCTTTCACAACGCCAACGACGACGACGAAAGCCCTCACCGCAACGACGGGTGCTTCGTTGGCAACCACGACCAGCAGTGCCGAGGCCAAGAGCCTGGCCGTGACACCCGCCGTACGCCAGAGCCTCCTCGATGCCGCCGCGGCCCTTCATCAACTCCCCGCATCGGACTACGCGGGACTCGCGCCCGGACGGACGTACTACGCATTCGACCCGACGACCCACCGCTACTACGCGGCTGCGGCCCTGGTCCCCAGCCCGAAATCCATCAAGGCTCAGGTCGGTACCCAGGACGACGGCGCCTACAGCCTCTTCACGAGAGCCGCCGGGACGAGTGCCTGGACCGTCTTCAGCGACGGGCTCGGCGGCGTCCAGGGATCGAGGTGTCCGGTTGTTCTGCCTGCCTCCGTGCTGGCGGTGTGGGGCTGGAGCGCGAACAGCTGCTACCCGCCCACCTGAGAGGGACTACGCCGAGTTTCGTGGACTGGAGACACCCGTCGTCAGTGAACGCGCGTGGCAACTTGCTCCGCTATGGCCTCGACCCGGAAGGAAGACTTCGGCGCACGGATAAAATTAGGGCGTGGGACTCCCGAAAGTCATTCTCTACTACGGTTTCACTCCGCTGTCCGACCCTGACGCAGTACGCCTCTGGCAACGAACGCTGTGTGAAAACCTTGGCCTCAAGGGGCGCATCCTCATCTCCACTCACGGGATCAACGGGACGCTCGGTGGCGATATGTCGGCGCTCAAGAGATACGTGAAGCAGACCAAGGAGTACCCCGGCTTCAAGGGCATCGATTTCAAATGGTCTGACGGCACCGGCAGCGATTTCCCCCGCCTCAGGGTTCGCGTTCGCGAGGAAATCGTGTCGTTTGGCGCGCCCGGAGAACTGGTCGTCGACCAAAACGGAGTTGTGGGAGGCGGCGTTCGCCTCACCCCGACGGAGGTGAACCAGTTGGTCGCGGAACGCGGCGGCGACGTTGTCTTCTTCGACGGTCGTAACGCCTTCGAAGCGAAGATCGGGAAGTTCAAGAACGCGATCGTGCCCGATGTCACAACCACGCGCGATTTCGTCGGTGAACTCGAAAGCGGGAAGTACGACCACCTCAAGAACACGCCCGTCGTCACCTACTGCACCGGCGGAATCCGGTGCGAGGTCTTGTCGTCAGTCATGAAGAGTCGCGGCTTCAACGAGGTCTACCAGATCGAGGGTGGCATCGTTCGCTACGGCGAGGAGTTCCGCGACGAGGGCCTTTGGGAGGGCTCGCTCTACCTCTTTGACTCGCGGATGAACCACGAATTCAGTGACGACGTCACGGTGATCGGCGCGTGCGAGCGTTGCGGGACGCCAACCAGCAGGTTCTACAACTGCGCCAACCTTGCGTGCCGGAAACTCATACTGCTCTGCGAAGCGTGCACGGCCGACAACATCAGCAAGAACTGCTCGCCCAGCCACGGACCCAGGTGATCGCGGGGCAGCGCCAGACATCTGTCCGGGGCCCCGCACGGTTGCGGGGTGAACAACCACACTGGACCGGAGAGGTTCCGATGGATCGTCCGGCGTCTTCCCAGTAAGGTGCTCGCAGCTTTCTGTTGAACACCTTCCCGAAGTCGTCGAGCGGCGGGCTGTCGTGAAACGTGGCCAACTTCGGGACCAACCGGGCGAGGTGCTCTCGAACATGCGCCGGAGTGCCCGATTGGCCCAACCGGACGCCCGGCTCCAACCCGTCGGGTCTGCGAGGCGTCGCATTCCCGACGCCTCGGCTCAAGTCTGCCGACCATTTGATCGGGGCCGGGCCCTGAGCATTCGACATGTCTCGACGGTCGGCTCGTCGGTGGCCTCACGGAGATCGGTTCAAGTGACGACCATGTCGTAGTACCCACGTGGCAGTCGAACGTTCGCCCAGTGCGACGCCTGTCAGGCGTTCAGAATCACACGAGCCTTCGACCCGATCCCGATGCTGATTGTCGGATCGAGAGTCGGTTTGAGCCAATGCATGATGATGTTCAAGTCGATTGCGGAAATGGCGACGCAACCCTGGGTCGGCCTCCCACCGCTGACGTGCAGGAAGAACCCCGAGCCGGCACCTCGGATGACGGGATCAGTGTTGTAGTTGATGACGACCGCATGCGCGTAGGCGCCACCCGCGTAATAGAGATTCTCTGACGCGCCACCGGGAGAAAGCCGACTTCTCACGTGGCGGTTATAGAGCGAAGAGATCGGATTCTCGTCCCACCAATCGTCGGGTCCTGCTCTGAAATACGGCATCCTCGTGTCGTCATTCGCTTGGTTGCCAAAGGCTTGGGTCAGCGTGAAGACTCCGGATGGAGTTCGACCGAGACCCTCTCTCGTGGGACCGACACCGTGCACGCCTACGAATGCCAGAAACGGGCCATTGACCTGAACGTAGTGGCCGTCACTCCCGAGTTCCCAGGTCCTCACGACGGCCACCACCGAGAGAGGCGAAGTGGCTTGCACCGTGATGACTTGGCCGGGGGATTGGAGCGCGGACGCCCGTTGAGGTGCGCAACCAATCATGGTGCCCATCACTAGGAGTATGGCGACGCCGAGACTTCCCTTTCCTCGAATGTCAGTGCTCCCCCGGTGTGCAGATACCGTCAGTTGATGGTCGGCTGTACCCGCATCCTAAGTCCCGATCTACGCACACGTGCTTTCACCGATGCTCGGCGCAATGCCGATGAGAGACGGGGTCCATTGCTAGCGCCCTCGAGAGGGCTAGCCAGCGATGGCGAGGACCCGGGTGCCGCAACGGCGATCGCCGCCAGTCCTGGCCACCGACCAGCGATCGCGTCTGGAAACGGGGACGAGGAATGTGAAGACCGCCGTGGCCGGCGCGAGGGAGGGAGAGAAGGCACCGTCTCGAACAAGTCCGCTGAGAGTTGGACCATCGGGCACAAGACCGACACCCGATTGTTGAAGTCGACTTGCTGTGCACCCGAAACGGCAGGTCCCGCTAGAACGAGGACATGCTACTTTCAGGAATCTCTCGATCAACAGAATTGAGCAGCTGACGAAGTGGGTGGCGAGATAACGGCCAATTCGGGCCCGGGTCCGCTCGCGCTGGTGGGCTCAGGCGAGTACCTGCCGCAGATGACCGAGATTGAGGCGCGTCTTCTGGATGGGCGGGCGCCTCGCTACGTCCAACTTGCGACCGCGGCGGTGCCGGACGGGCCTCCGGTCGTCGAACGCTGGCACAAGCTGGGCATCGCCCAGGCGAAGCGTCTGGGCGTAGAGGCGATCATCGTTCCAGTCAATGACCGAGCGGACGCCGACGACCCAGCCATGGCTGCGCTGGTGTCCGGCGCCGGACTTATCTACCTCTCGGGAGGCAACCCCGGCTACCTGGCCGACACGCTGCGTGACTCCGTCGTCTGGGCGGCGATCGTCGCTGCGTGGCGGGGCGGGGCCGCACTGGCGGGATGCAGCGCCGGCGCGATGGCGATGACATCGTGGGTTCCGTCACTGCGTCACCCGCGCAAGGGTGGAACCGTCGGCCTAGCGCTACTGCCCCATCTGCGGGTCATCCCTCACTTTGACGCCTTCGCCGCGAGGGTGCCCGACCTCGTGACGCGTTTCCTCCTGCCTCACGACCCATTGGTGACCGTCATCGGGATCGACGAAGACACCGCACTGGTCGGCGGTCCGCGAGAGTGGACGGTGCAGGGTCGCCAGTCCGCGTGGCTGCTTACCCAAGACGGGCGCGAACAGTTGCCCGCCGGGTCAACGGTAACGACAGCACCGTGATCAAGTAGCGGGGTATCGACGGCGGCGCCAGGTGAACGTGGTCGCTCCGACCATCCCGCACCCACACCGATCGTTCGGGTTGCCGTTGACCCCTTCCGGCCCGCCGTGCCATCATTGGGCGACGCCTTCACCACCAAGGAGGCTCGGTTGACACGACAGCCGACATTCGTGTGGCCAACGATTCGGGCCGACAATGCAAGAGGCCTCATTGATTTTCTGGTCCGGGCTTTCGGTTTCGTCGAAGTCGTCGCTCACGGAACCGACGGGCACGTCGACCACGCCGAAGTCGCGTGGCCCCTCGGCGGCGGAATAATGGTGGGCTCTCATCGCGACGAAGGCGATGACCATTGGCCGATCGCGCCCGGTTCGGCCGGCACCTACGTTGTCGCCGAGAAGATCGACGAGTTGTTCGAACACGCTGTCGCGCAAGGGCCAACCGTGGTCCTCAGCCCGAGGGACACCGACCACGGATCTCGTGAGTTCATCGTCCGGGACATCGAAGGCAATCGATGGTCTTTCGGCACCTACCGGGGCGCCCCCTAGATACTGAACTCGCTCGCCTGCAACGGCAGACGAGTCGCAGATTCCTCGGCGCCCGCGCTGCCCCCTCGCCGAAGTCCGCGAAGCGGATGCTGCAACAATGGAGGCGTGGGGTTCGCGGTGATCGACGGAATGAGGGCATTGGAGCTGGGCTCCAAGGGTGAGATGCGCGAACGGCTCAATGGACTCGTACTCGCCGGCCTGAAACAGGCAACGGCGGGTCTGGTGGACGACTACGAAGACGAGCCCTTCGAAGCGGTGGGGGAACGCCTCGTTCTCGTCGACGACGACACTCGGCGAGTCGGAGTTGTCGAAGTGACCAGCACCCAATCGACGACCTTTGGTGATGTGCCGTGGTCGTTCGCCGCAGCAGAGAATGAGGGCGACACCACCATTGAAGAGTGGCGCGCAGGTCACCGCCGGTTCTGGCTCACCGAGGGCGTAGAAGTCACCGACGCAACACCCGTGTTCCTCGTGTACTTCAGACTCACCGAGGCGGTCTAACGGATTCGCCGCTGGCGATTCCGAGAGCGTTCGGCAAACTGTGCGGGCCGTTCACGGCTCACCCTCGACATCGTGCAAGGCATTTCAGAAGAGTGCGGCGCTGCGCCCAGGAAGTCATTCTCCGGTGCATTCGGAATCTGCTCAGAGGCCCCAGGGACCGACTCCACCCACCCGCTCCGGCGTGATGTGAATGACGTGGCCGGCTGGCGGATTCTCGAATGGGGGGAACCTGACGCCGGGCCCGACGTAGACCTCAGCCAGGCGCTGCAACAGTTGAGGAGCTCCGCCTTCCACCAATCGGGCTTGACCGTAGACGATGACGTAGTTGGCCATGCCCGCCGAGTTCGCCCCTTCCGCTTCGACCGTGAGCGCAACGCGCGGATCGCGTTCGATGTTCGTGACCTTTCGACCCCGCATCAGGTGGCCGATCACAATGTCGTCACCCTCCAGCCCAATCCACACGACACTCACCTGCGGACTGCCATCAGGGTTGATCGTGGTGAGGTGGGCGAGCCGACCAGCGGTCAGAGCCCGGCGCACTTCCTCGGTCAGGACCATCATGACGAAGAGTGTAAACGCGCCGCCAACGCCGCCTCCGGCATTCGACTCGAGGCTCCAGTGTCGAGATCCACCGGCCAATCGCACTGAAGAACTGAACCCGTCACCTGTTCGCGATTCAGTTGGACGTCCGGTTCAGGGCCCGAGCAGACGTTGGAGAATCGTGTAGAACGTTCACATGACGACAAATGAGTTGGAACTGACCGATCCGGTCGATTTGTGCACGCCTGACGGTCTCCGACTGAACCCTGCGGCGCGCGGTTGGTCACGACGACCGCTGCACCGCGCGAATCTCCGGGACCGTTTTGGAACGAACAAACGGTGGGACTACTGGGCGGTGCTGGCAGGTGACCTCGTCATCTCAACGACGTTCGCCGACGTTGACCATCTGGGCCTCGCCGACGTCTACTGGGTTGATCTGGTGTCGGGGGAAACTGGCGGCCAGGCAATCGTGGTCGCTGGCGGTCAGGGCATCGCCCTGCCCGAAGTGCCCGGCACGGCGCCGCTCAAGGTGGAGCACGACGGTCTGGCTCTGCAGATTGCCGACAACCAGCAAGGAACGCACCTTGACGCGACCTGGACTGAGCAGGATGGTCGCCCCGGGCGACTCGACGTGTTTGTCGCATTGCCCGTAGGACACGAGTCGCTCAACGTGGTCGTACCTTGGAACGATGAACTGTTCAATTTCACGTCCAAACACCAGGCCCGCCCCGCAGTTGGCGAACTGGTGGTCGGTGATCGACATTGGTCGGTTGGCGGGTCAGACGGCGCCGAGTCGTGGGGAGTGCTCGACGTCGGCCGCGGCAGATGGCCCGCGCAGATCAACTGGAATTGGGGTGGTGGCGCAGGTCGTTGTGATGGCCACGTGGTGGGACTTCAGGTGGGCGCCAAATGGACGCAGGGGTCGGGTTTCACCGAGAACGCGCTGATCGTCGACAGCCGAGTGTCCAAGTTGGGTTCGGAACTCGAGTGGGGCTACGACTGGGAGGATCCGATGCAGCCGTGGCGCGTTGTCGACCCGGGCGGACAACTCGATGCCGTTCTCACACCACGTTTCGACAAGCACACCAAGGTGGACGTGAGCCCGGAACTGGGCAGCGAGACCCATCAGGTATTTGGCACCTGGTCGGGTCGGCTCCTCAGCGATGACGGCGTCGCGCTCCAGTTCAGCGGTCTCCAGGGCTTCGCGGAAGAGGCCCGTCAACGTTGGTAGGCGGACATCGAAGTGGACGGCGCCCGAGCACTGTCTTCGGGTCCCGACCGCGGGCGTCGCCGAACCCGTGAGCGCCCATCTTGCGCGAGATGTCGCGCCACGCGTGCACTGGGCCCCAACGGAATTGGGGAGTGAAATCGCCCGAAGCGGATTGCTAGATTCACGTCGTGGCGACTGACGCAACCTTCATCGAGCGACTCTTGGACCGGATGGTGCCCCTCGAGGTGACGGCCCGTCCAATGTTTGGCGAGTACGGCCTCTACCACGGTGGCAAGAACTTTGCGCTGGTGTGCGACAACACGCTCTACATCAAAGTGACTGAAGAAGGAAGTGCGCACGCGGGCCGGATTTCCAGAGGCTCGCCGTATCCGGGTGCCAAGCCGGCGTTCAAGATCTCCTCGTCCAAACTCAGCGACCACGATTGGCTGGTGGTGCTAGTCGAGGTCACGTCCCGGGCTCTTCCAATGCCGAAACCGAAGAAGCGCAAGGCTCCCTAGGGGTTCCCACGGTCGCGACCGTCCCCGTCCCGCGTCGCCCGTCGACCTCGACGAAGAGGAACCCGTGCGATAGCTGCGCTGACCGCCCGGCCCGGATTCCGAGTCAATAGTCTCAGTACAACCGAAACCGATTGGCTGGAGAATCTATGTCCGAGACAGTACTGGTGACCGGCGCCACCGGATTCATCGCCCAACATTGCATTCTTCAACTTCTTGACGCCGGTTATCAGGTGCGCGGCACCGCCCGGTCCGACGGTCGAACCCAGGAAGTGGCGGACATCCTCGCGCCCCATCTCTCCGATCAGGCCCGCCAGCGACTGCGCCAGGACTTTGAAGTGGTGGCTGCGGACCTGACGTCTGATCTGGGTTGGGATGCCGCGGTGGCGGGTTGCCGGTTCGTGCTCCACCTCGCGAGCCCCCTCCCGTCGTCACCGCCGAAGGACGAGCAGGAGGTCATCATCCCCGCCCGCGATGGCGCCCTTCGCGTACTTCGAGCCGCGAGCACGGCCGGCGTCGAGCGCGTGGTGCTCACCTCATCGGTGGCGGCTATCTGTTTCGGGCGGGACCGCGATCATCTCTTCACCGAAGACGACTGGTCGGACATTGATGGCCCGAACATCGGCGCGTACGAGAGATCCAAGACCATCGCCGAACGTGCCGCATGGGCATTCATGGATTCACTTGCCCCGCAGTCCCGGATGGAACTGGTGGTGATCAATCCCGGTTTGGTTCTCGGACCCCTGCTGTCGCGAGAGTGGAGCACGTCGGGCGAGTTGGTGAAGAAGCTATTGGAGCGTGACGTTCCGGCGGTTCCCGATTTCGAATTCGCGATGGTTGACGTACGCGATGTTGCCGCTGCCCACCTGGCAGCGATGGTCACTCCCGAAGCGTCCGGACAGAGATTCATCTGTTGCATAGAGAGTCACGCGATGAGAGAAGTGGCGCAGATTCTTGCCGATGAATTCGGTGCCAAGGGGTTCAAGGTGCCCACCGGTCGATTGCCGAATTTCTTGTTGCGGATTGTGGCGATATGGGACAAGCAGGCTCGTCTCCTGTTGCCCGAGATCGGCCAATCCGTCAATTTGGACAACAGCAAGATTCGCCGAGTGCTCGGCCTCGCGCCGCGGGACCTGCACGAGATGACCGTGTCGATGGCGAATTCGATGATCCAGTACGGAGTTGTCACTCCACGAAGGTAGGCCGCCCCACGGGATGGCCAATTCCAGGGCCGGATCCCTCATCGCGTCGTGCGTCGATGCGAAACCGGCACGGTGAGTCCTAGCAGGAGTGCGGGGGCGTCGAGGACGGGCTGGCCGATCGCTCATGCAGATTCGGCGGAGTGGCGTTTTGCGGCCCAATACCACCCAGTTGTATCGTCAGCGCATGGGGAGCGAGAGTCGATTCGGTACTTGGGCGAGCGAGATCGACTTCATCCCTGACCCGGTAGCGAAGCAACGAGCCCTCGACGAGTTCGCGACGTATCTCAATCCTCAGAAGGTTCGAGTGATGCGCGCCGCGGGTCTTGACATCATTGAAGCCCAGCGCAGCGGCGCCTGGGTGTGGGACCTGGACGGTCGCCGCTTTCTCGACTGCTTCACGTCCGCTGGCTCGTTCAACGTCGGTCGGCGCAACCCCCGCGTGGTCGCCGCCGCCCACGCGGCCCTCGACCGGCTCGACCACGGCAATTTCCTCCTGTGTTCCGAGCAGAAGGCGACGCTCGCCGCTCGGTTGGCCCAGATCACCCCGGGCGATCTCTCGTGCACCATGTTCGGGACCGGCGGCGGTGAGGCCAACGACTTCGCGATCAAACTGGCCCGAGGCGCGACCCGTCGGGCCAAGATTGTCTCAACGATCAACGGCTATCACGGCCACACGGGCTTTGCGCTCTCGGCTGCGGGACGCGGAGCGTTTCGGGCGCCCTTCGAGCCGCTCATGCCGGAGTTTGTTCAGGTGCCGTTCGGCGACACCGAGGCGATGCGCGATGCGATCGATGAGCACACGGCAGCCGTGCTGCTCGAGCCGGTCCAGGGCGAGGGCGGTATCGTCGTGGCGCCGCCCGAGTATCTCGCCGACGTCCGCGCCGCCTGTGACCGAGCTGGCGCCTTGCTCATCCTGGACGAAATCCAATCCGGGCTCGGGCGCACGGGCAAGTGGTGGGCCAGCGAGCATTTCGGCGTAGTGCCCGACATCATGACCATCGCCAAGTCGCTCGGAGGGTCGGTGGTGCCGATTTCGGCGACGGTCTTCACCGAAGAACTACGTGAATTCATGATTCCCAATCCGTTCATCCATCTCTCAACCTTCGGCGGCTCCGACCTCGCCTGTGCCGTCGCGCTGGAGGTCATCAACGTGATCGAAGAGACCGGACTCGTCGATCACGCGGCCGCTATGGGGAGACTTCTCTTCGACGGTCTGCATTCAATTGCGCGCGACCACCCGGACGTCATCGCCGACGTGCGGGGGTTGGGTCTGATGGCGGGTGTCGAGTACGTCGAGGATTCGCTCGGCCCGAGGATGTCCTACCACCTGTCCCAGCACGGGGTCCTGGCGATCTACAGCGGCAACCAGCCGGCCGTGATGCGCCTGATGCCTTCGCTCGTCATCGAAGAGTCTGAAGTTGACTACCTGCTCCACGCCATGGAGTCAGCCCTGAAGGACCTGAAGGCCGGCGAGGGCCCGAGCGAATCATCCACGAGGACCCGACGCCGCCCGGTTCGACCGGCGCCGACAGCCAGCTGAAACGAGGAGACCGTGGCCGATTGGGATGAGATCTGCGAAGCGCTCGCCGATTACACCATCAGCTGCAACGAGAACGTCCGACTTCGCAAGATGCAGCGCGACTGGTCGCGCATGCTCCACTTCATCTGTTCCGATACCGGAGTCACGTTCTCGATGGACGTCGACAAGGGCGAGATCATGTCGACACTCGAGGGACTCGTCGGGCTGCCCGACATCGTGGTCTCGACCACGTCCGAAACGTTCTGCGACATGTTCTGGGGTGACCTCAACCCCGTCCAGAAATACCTCCGTGGCGAGATCACCGTCAAGGGCTCCCAAGAGGACGTCATGCGCCTCGATGCGATCAGTTACGTGATCTGGCCCGAATCCTGATGAGTGATCAGGATGAACAGGTACCAACGATAACCCTTCGACGATCCGTCGGAACCGCCACCGCCACCGCAACCTCCGCCGGACTGGCGTTCGCCGCCATTGACTACCTCGGCGTGGTTTCCATCCTGGCGTACGCACCGGGGGCCACGGCCGCCTTCGCGATATTCATCGGTGGAATCGTTGTCATCCTGGTGTCGGCGATCTTCTCAGAGCTCAACGGCCTCTACCCCACCGCTGCGGGAATCCGGCTCTACCTGGGACGAGCCGTCGGCAATCGAACGGCGCTCTCGGTGACGTTCACCTACATGACAACGGTCGTGCTCGTGATAGCGGCGGACGCCTTCCTGATCGGCGCCGCTGTCCGGCACGTATTGAACGAGCCCAGTGTCTTGGCCTACGTGTGGATAGTGGTGCTGCTCGGGATCGCACTTGCGGCCAACCTCAAGGGCGTTCGCCTCGCCGGTTGGGTGCAGACCATCGTCACGTACACGGTGCTTACGGGCACATCGATCCTCTCCATCATCGCCCTGTTCCACGTTGGCGGTGCCTTCAATCATCCGGTTGACCTCTTTGGCAAGGGAACGTTCTCGGGGATCCAGGCGGTCGCCTTCGCCCTCTTTCTCTACGCGGCCTTCGAGTGGGTCACGACCACGGCGGAGGAGGCCCGGACCCCCCGGGTCATCACGCGAGCCCTCTTCGTCGCACCCCTCCTCATCTGGATTGTCGCCTCGCTTTTCGCGTTGGCACTCTCGCACCTCGTGAGCTATTCGACCTTGCACGGCAGTGCCTACCCCCAACTTCTCCTCGGCAGGGCGGCGCTCGGAACAGTTGGTGAGATCTGGATGTTGTCGCTCACCGTTCTGACCGCGCTCAACACCTTCAACGGGGGATTCCTCGTGGCCTCGAGATTCATTTACGCCGCCGCCCGGGAAGGCAACCTCCCTCGCCAGTTCGCCCGATTGAATCTGAATGCGGTGCCCTGGTTGGCGGTGACCACGTTGACCGTCGTTTCGGCCGTGGTCGCAGCAGTCGTCTTTGCGACCGGACAGTGGCTGCTGCTGGTATCGGTCGGCGCCGCCATCGAATGCGGCATCTACGCCATTGGTTCGGTGTGTCTGCTCAGACTGCGTTCACGCGTTGATCGAAAGCGCCCCTTCAAGCTCATTGCGGGCCAGCCCCTGGCGATCTTCGGCGCTATCCTCTTCAGCGTCCTCTTCGTCGCCACGGCGTTCGCCGACCCCAAGGACTCCCGGCATTTCTCAATCGCGCCCTTCACGGTCATCGCGGTACTCGGGGCTCTCTCGACCACCTACGTACTGCTCGTCGTTCCCAAACTTCAACGCGCCGCGGCCGCTCGCACCGCCGCCACACGGCCGCGGCGTCGGCCGACCCGCGCGACCTTAGACGACATCAACACAATCCTGCCGGCCGCAGAAGCCTCCGACTGATCTCGAAAGTCGGATTTCGCAATGCGAACGGACCCTGCGCCGCCTTCGCCATCGCCTCGAGGGAATGGCGAAGAAGGCCGCCGAAGTGAGATGCACAACGCCATTACCCGCCCGGGAAACGGTCACGCCAGAGATTCCCTATTCGCCCGTGTCTCGACGGCTATCGCGGGTGCCAGTCCGTTGCGTGACGCTCCCGAAAGTCGTCGGCCGACATCTCGTAGATCTCTTCGGGCCCGTCGATGTCATCAATTTGAACTCCCGTGAGGGTGAATCCGAACTTCTGGATCAACTTCTGCGAGGGCCCGTTCGCCGTGCTCACCGTGTAGCGCAAGACTCTCACTCGTGGTTCTTGAGTGACCCAACTCCACATTCCGATCAACGACTCCGCCCCGAATCCCTGGCCCTGGAAATCAGGGTGGATCCCCAAGCCGATTTCAACCATTCCATTCGAGTTCGGAGCTCCGTGGAAGCTCGTGCTCCCGACGACTTCCCTTGTCTGTTTCATCACGATCCAGCGCACAAACCACTTGTTGAGTGAAGGGTCGCCCTTGACCTGGGGCACGCGCCACGAAAGGGGTCCGCTGTCATCCATCAGCACGCGATGAGGGTTTGCAAAACTGCAATCTTCATAGATTGACGGATCGTCGGGAGTTTCAAACAGCGTTACCAGTCGACTTGCCGAAATGTGATGGAGTTCGAGTCTGGGCGTGCATATCAGCGGCTGGACGCAAGAGTTCATCGGCACTTCTCAAAACTACCGTTGAGCCGCTCGATCGCGAGCACGAACGCGCGTTGACGCCTCCCCCGTATGGCTGAGGATCCGAATTGTGAGACGGATCCAACGAGCGTGGTGCGGCCCGGTCACGGGCCGCACCACGTCGTCTTGACCTACGCGAGTTTCACGTAGAGAGTCGACTGGGTCACCGCAGCGTCCTCGACGAAGCAACCGGCGGTCCCGTCCAAATATGTGAGCCAACCTGGATCCGCGGCCAGCTTGTTCTCGGCAGCCTCAAAGGCCCCAAGGTTCTCGACGCCGGTCAGCCAGCCGACGCCCCCATAGGTTCCGGTCAACCCGCGAACGAACATTGACGGTGAACCGGTGATCTCGCCATACTTCTGGGCAATCTCCACTCCCGCGGCCATGGCGCGACCAGCATTACCAGCTGCACACACGGCACGGACACCTGCGACGTACATCGCCGAGCCCCCGGCTGAGGGACCCCCGGTCAGGGCCCGGCCAAGGAGATCGCCAACCCCGCCGTCGATGTACTTGGCGCCTTGCGCCGCGAGGGCGTTGTACTCGGCATCGGCCAGGAGTCCACCCATCCCCGACTCAAGCGAACTGAGGTCGGCCCACCACGAGGTCCAGCTGAGAGTACCCGCAGCAGGCGAAAACGCGGTTGTCCACAGTTGAACCTCATTCCCTAAAACCTCGGCTGCGTGCTTGCCAGTGGCGGTCGCCCACTCGATGCCGTTGTTACTATTTAGTCGCGCACTTCTTGAAAATAGGAACATGATTACCCCCCATGCCCAATGACGGTCACCGGGCATTTCGCGAACGTATCTCATCTAATTCTGTATTTCTAGTGCTTTTATCATGCCTGATAATCAGGTATTCCCTACGGAAGGCCACGATCTCGCACCCGTTTCCCGAAACTCCTCGCCATTGAAGATTGTCGCCTTAATGGAACCTTCAAATCTAACTATTGTCAATGAATTAGCCCGGAGTCGTAGGCGTGAAATACGTGTTTCAATGGATGAACTGCTCAATAGAGGTGGCGGGGCGTTTCAAGTTGAATCCAATCTGTCCCGGTTCAAGAGACTGAACGCCCTCGATCTGCATCACGTCAATTCATCCCGAGAGCCAACGCGAGATGCCGGTTCACTTCCATGGATCATGAACCGCAACGAGAGGAGCCAAGTCGCCGGTTCTCACTTGGGTGGCGAGCCAAGCAGGTCCGACCGATTCCCGACGCCGTCGACGAACGCCACCACTTTGCCGTAGACCTCCTCGCGAGGAACCGAGATGAACTCGACCCCGAGGAAGAACCCCACGCGACCACCCACCTGGTTGCCGATCGCAGCCACTTGACTCTCGTCGTCCGCTCGAGCGAGGAGGATCCCGGTTGCCGAATTGGCGGGCCGAACGACCACCCAACGCCTTGGCTCACCGTGCTCATTGGCTAGCGGGGAGTCCTCTACCAGTTCAAAGCCCAGGACGCCGACGTAGAAATCAATGGCAGCGTCGTAGTCGCGTACGAGGAGTGTGACGAGTTCGAGGTGCACTGCCGCCAGATTTGGTGGCGCGACACGATCAACTACCCGAGAGCGCCGAATCGGCCGCCGTCGTGCCACTCGCGATGAGCTGTATCCTCGTGTTCACTCTTCATTTAAGGACGGTGCGGCAATGCCCGAGCTCCCACAGCGAATCTCCTACTTCCCACTTCCGGAGATGGACGACGAGATGATGGAAGAGATGCAACGGTGTGCGACCGAAGGCACTCCGCGTCCGGAGAGTTCCGCGGTTCGAGCTCACTCGAAGATGGCATTCTGGGCCTTCGCCGATTCGTGGGCGAAGCTCTACCGAAATGGCGTCGTGGACCACGCATTGAAGGAATTGTGCCGCGTGTACGTCTCACGTTCGGTGAAATGTGAGTACTGCGGAAATCAGCGCAGCACCGAGGCTGGGATCTCGGAGGGCAAGCTTGACGACCTCATGAACTTCGAGACCTCCGGCGCCTACGACGAACGCCAGCGGGCCGCGCTCTCCTACGCCGAAGCGATCACGTGGCGGCTCGATCCGGATGACGCCTTTTGGGACCGGCTCCATTCGAACTTCACCGAACAGGAACTCGTCGAACTGGCTTGCTTCATTTCTCTGACGATGGGCCAGCAGAGTTGGATCCGACTCCTCAATATCGACCACCACAAGGTGATGGCGGGAAGTTCCGCATCCCTGGCGCCCGGATTCGAAGACGAAGACTCGCTACGGGCGTCAAAGAGCGATTCCGGATACTGGGCGGCCAAACCCGAGTAGCCGAACGGGATTGAAGGCGGCGGCGGCATTCCCTGACCCCGTTCGAGGCTCTGGAGGTTCATCAGTTTTGAGACTACCTTTGGTTGGAGAGCGTCCGTGGAGGCACTGGTGTCAAGCAGGACCGACGAGCAGCACGAAGGACGGGGTCTCCTCGCACCGATGACTCCCGCACCGTTGGAAGAGGGCTTCGATAGCGACGACCCCCGACGCGTCGAGATTCGCAATTGGCTGGCGCAGCACCCCCACCCTTCGGGGGCCGACCTTGCGGGTGCCCAATTGGTGGCACCGCACTGGCCAGCGCCATGGGGGCGAGGCGCCGATGTCGAGTACCAGCTCCTGATAGACGACGAGTTGAGTCGGGCCCACGTACAGCGTCCGATCAATCCAATCGGCATCGGCTGGGCCGGCCCGACCATCCTCTACGCGGGAACCCCGGCGCAACAGGAGCGGTGGCTGCCGAAACTCCTGAGCGGAGAGGAATTCTGGTGCCAGCTCTTCAGCGAACCAAACGCCGGCAGCGACCTCGCCTCGCTCGCCACCTCGGCCGTACGCGACGGCGACGAGTGGCTCATCACCGGTCAGAAGGTCTGGACGAGTTACGCCCACATCTCGACGTGGGGCATCCTGCTCGCCCGCACGTCCAACGAGGGACCGCACCAAAAGGGAATCAGTTACTTCATCTGCCCGATGAATGCCCCCGGCGTCACGGTTCGACCCCTCATCGACATGACCGGGGACCACGCGTTCAACGAGGTGTTTCTCGACGAAGTACGCCTTCCCGCGGACTACCTCGTCGGAGAAGTGAACGACGGTTGGCGCCTCGCCAAGGTCACGCTGGGCAACGAGCGCGTTTCGCTGTCCGGGGAAGGGGCCCTCTGGGGCCGAGGCGCGACCGCGAAGGACCTGGTCGACGAGGTACGCACGAAGCAGGTGCCGCATACGGCTCTCGAGCGCGACGATCTAGTGAAGTGCTGGTCGCACGGCGAGATTCTCCGACTCCTGCGCCTGCGGCTGCTGTCAGCGGCCCTCGCCGGTCGCGAACCTGGCGCCGAGGCGAGCGTTCGCAAGGCCCTCGCCGACGATCACGGCCAGGAGGTTATGACCCTGGCCCACCGCCTGGCCGGCACCGCCGGCATGCTGAGCGGTCGCGGCCCGGGCGGAAGCGACGGAGCCGAAGGCGCTGCGTGGCACTACGGCCTGCTCTATTCGCAGGCCCTCACCATCGGCGGTGGCACGTCGGCAGTGCAGAGGAACATCATCGCCGAACGAGTGCTCGGCCTGCCCAAGGATGCCCCGTCATAACTGAGTGCCGATAGGGGGTCCGCAAGGTGACGTTCTACCGCGACCGGGTCGTGCCGCGCCTCGTCAATTGGGCCTGCGGATCGCGAGGAATGGAAAGGTGGCGCGCCAGGGCGTGCGAGGGCCTTTCCGGCGTCGTCGTCGAGATTGGTTTTGGATCTGGCCTCAATGTTCCTCACTATCCCGACGCGATCGAACTCGTCTACGCCGTGGAGCCCTCGGTGCTCGCGAACAGACTGGCGGCGAAGAGAATTGCCGGCGCTCGGATTCCAATTCACCACGTTGGCCTCGACGGGCAGGCGTTGCCACTGCCCGACGGCTCATGCGACGCGGCGTTGATCACGTTCACCCTGTGCACCGTTGACGATGCACCACTCGTCCTCAAGGAGATGATGAGGGTGTTGAAACCCGGAGGGCAACTCCACTTCCTCGAACACGGGCGAGCTCCCGACCTCGCGACTGCCCGCTGGCAAACTCGGCTCGACCCCTTGGAACGACGGATGGCCGGCGGATGCCGCCTCACCCGCGATCCACTCGCCCTGATCGTGAGCGCTGGGTTTCGCTTGGTGTGGTCCGATCAGCGCTACGCCAGAGGTCCGAAACCATGGAGTTTCTTCACGGTTGGCGTTGCCACAACACCACCGGAGTGAAGGAGTCACGTCCGTCGAAGGGCTCCGGATTTCAAATGAGCTGCGTCCACCGAGCCACGCTGCATCAAGTCCCTGAACCAGCGGACTTCCCGACACTCTCACCGCTCGAGATCCGAGCCGCGTACGCGATCGGAGCGAGCGTCAGCACGAGAACACCCACGACCACCGCATTGACTTCTGGGAGCTGTTGACCGAGGCGAATCGCTCCGAAGATCCAAAGCGGGAGCGTGTTCTGTGCACCAGCGGTGAACGTGGTCACAATGACCTCGTCGAAGCTCAACGCAAAGGCGAGGAGCGCTCCAGCGATTATTGCGGTGGACAGCATCGGCATCGTCACGAGGCGGAAGGTCTGAACAGGACTGGCCCCGAGGTCAGCCGAGGCCTCCAGGAGCGACATGGAGGTTCTTCGAAGTCGGGCTATGACGTTGTTGAACACGACGACGATACAGAACGTGGCGTGCCCGATCACAATGGTGTACAGCGAGAAGGGGATCCCGGCCAGATTGAACGCCGACTGCAGGGCCAGCCCGGTAACGATTCCCGGCAGGGCGATCGGCAGGACGAGGAGAAGCGACACCGTATCGCGTCCAAAGAAGCGAAACCGGTGAATCCCAAAGGCAACAAGCATGCCGAGCACGAGGGCGATCGCCGTGGCGAGGACTCCGGCCTTGAGACTCAGCCACAAGGCACCACGTACCGCGGGATCGTGCCAGGCCACCGAGAACCACGACGTCGTCCAGTGGTGAATGGGGAACGTCTGCACGTTCGAAGCGTCAAATGCGAAGAGAACAATGACGAGCAGCGGCGCAATCAGGAAGAAGACAACGAAGGTCGCAAAAAGCGCCAGCCCTCCACGGGTGAATCGCGAGAGTCTCATAAGGCCTCAAAGGCACCCGCGAACCTCGCGAGCAGCAGGTAGACGGCCATGATGGCGATCGATACGAAGGCGAGCGCGGCCGCGAAGGGGAGGTTGCCACCGTTCAGGGCGCTGTCGTAGATGGCATTACCGATGAAATTCGAACTCGAACCGCCGATCAGAAGCGGGGTGATGAAGTCCCCCAGCGTCAGCGAGAACGTGAAGATCGAACCCGCGACCACTCCCGGCAGCACCATCGGCAGCAGGATCCATCGGAACGTCGACCACGCGCCCGCGCCAAGGTCGGACGACGCCTCCAACAGGGAATCCGGCACCCGTTCGAAGGCGCCGTATATCGGAACAATCATGAACGGCAACCAGAGATAGCTGAAGACAATCCACATTGCGATGTTGGAATAGGCGATGTGGGTGGTGGGCAGCCCCAAGCGAGACTCGATGCCCGGCAGCACCCCCTTGTCCGACAGGATGTTGATCCAGGCGTACACCTTGGCGAGGTAGCTCGCCCACAACGGGAGCAACAGCATGGCCAGGAGCAATTGACGCCATCGTCGGCTGGCAATCTTGGCGAGGAAGAAGGCGAAGGGCAGGGCGACCAGCGCATCAGTGACGGTCACGGCCACCGCCATCACGAGAGTGCGAAGGATGATCGACCCGTACACCGGCTGGGTGAGAATCTGCGAGAAATTCGACCACGTCCACTGGTAGACGACACTCCCGGTCAGCGAGTTCACGGAGAAGAATGCCGTCACGAGCATGGTCACCAGTGACGCGAGATAGACCACCAAGAACCACAACAGCGGCGGAGAAAGCGTAAGGACGCCACGCAGCCAGGGGCGGCGCCACAGCGCCGCCCCTGCCCGCTGGCGTAGACGCGCTCCGTTCGACACGGAGTGCCCTACCCCGCTATCTGCGTCCAGGCCTGTTGCCACTGGGTGAAGTCAACGCAGTTCGACTTTCCATTTCCACAGGCCGCCAGCGGCGTCTTCCAGAACTTGATGGTCGAGAAGTACGAAGCGGGAGCGTTGGCGTGATACGCGGCGCAGCCACCCTTCTGCAGGGTGTTCATGATCGCGCACGCCTGGGTGTTGGCGGGGGTCTCACCAAAGTAGAGCGCCTCTTCGGCCTGAACCTTGGGCGTGGAGACGTACTGCATCCACTTGTACGCGCAATTGGGGTGCGGCGCGTTCGTGGCGAGCAGCCACGTGTCCGCCCATCCGGTCGCCCCCTCGCTCGGAATCGTGTCAGCGACTTTCGCGCCAGCCGCCTGGAGGGTGTTCGTCTGGTACGGCCACGCCGCACCGGCTACCACTGAACCGTTCTGGAACAACGAGATCTCCTGGCTCGCAAGGTCCCAGTACTTCTTGATCAGCGGGTGCTGGGTCTTTAGGAGGCTTACGGCCGCCTTGAACTGCGTCTGGGTGAGTTCGTACGGGTCGGTGATCTTGAGTTGCGGCTTCACCTTCGAGAGGTAGAGAGCGGCGTCGGCAATCTGAATCGGGTTGTTGGGCACCGTGATCTTTCCCTTGTAGGCCTTGTTGTACAACACTGACCACGAAGTGGGGGCGGTGGCGAACGTCTTCGTCGAATACAGAAGGACATTGGGCCCGAACTCGTAGCTGATGCCGTAGTGACGACCATTGATCGTGTTGAACGAAGGCGCTTGCAGGAAAGGTCGGAACTGTTTCCACGACGGAACGAGATTGACATTGATCGGCTTGACGTTGCCGCCGTAGATAAGTCGCAGATCGGCGTCACCGGATGCCGAGACCAGGTCGTACTGATGGCCACCACCGTTGGCCATCAACGAGACCATCTCACTGGACGAGCCGGCGTACTTCACGTTGACCTTGCAGCCCGTGGACTTGGTGAACGGAGCGACCCACTGCGGTTGCGCGTAGCCCTCCCAGGCAATGAGGTTGAGGGTGCCTTCGCCCTTGCCCACTGACTGCTGGGGGGCCATTCCCTGCGTGGGCGGCGTGCTTGACGACGCACCGGCGGAACCAGCAAATGTCGCGGGAACGGCGCCAAGGCTGAGTATCAAGGCCATCACGCTGAAACCGGTCCACCGTCGAAATCGTGGATTATTCATACTGCTCCTTTGTCGGTTATCCGGGCTGACTTTCAGCACCGGAGGTGGTTGCTAGAGGAAATGCGTCGGCGAGGTCCCATGAAACCGTGACCTCACTGGTCGGCAACAATGAATCCTTCTCACCGCCGACCGATCGGTTCTGTCGAACGGCGGTGATTGATCTCCCGTCATCGAGCTCGACCGTAAAGCGTGTGACCATCCCGAGGTAGGCAACGTCGACCACGCGACCCTCGGCACCCACGTGCCCCGGGGACGGAGGACCTTGAGTGAGTTCTATCTTCTCCGGTCGCAGAACGGCTCGGCCAGCCGGCGTCACTATCACGTTGGACGTCCCGACGAACGACGCCACGAATTCGGTCGCGGGACGTTCGTAGACCTCGGTCGGCGGCCCGATCTGCTCGATCTGCCCGTCACGAAAGACCGCGAGCCGGTCACTCATCGTCAGCGCTTCCTCCTGATCGTGCGTGACGTAGATGAAGGTGATGCCAATCTGGCGCTGAATGCGCTTCAACTCCACCTGCATCTCCTGGCGAAGCTTCAGATCCAGGGCACCCAGAGGCTCATCCAGGAGTAGAACCTCGGGTTCGTTGACGATGGCGCGAGCCAGGGCCACCCGCTGGCGCTGACCGCCCGAGAGCTGCGCCGGTTTGCGCTGAGCAAACTCAGTCATTCGAACCATCTCGAGCGCCGCCTGCACGCGATCGTTTCGCTGAATGCGCGGCACTCGGCGAACGCGAAGCCCGTACGCGACGTTCTCGGCAACGGTGAAGTGGGGGAAGAGCGCGTAATCCTGAAACACCGTGTTGACCCCGCGCTGATACGGGGGCTTGCCGGTGACGTCGACGCCGCGGAGCGAAATCGTGCCAGCGTCGGGCACTTCAAATCCAGCAATCAACCGAAGCAACGTCGTCTTGCCCGAACCCGATGGGCCGAGCATCGTGAAGAATTCGCCGCGCGCAATGTCAAGGTCGACTTCGCGAACCGCCACGTGGGTACCGAAACGCTTGGTCACGCCCCGAAGGACGATTCCCTGCTGCGAATCTGTGAGCGGGGTAGCGGGCGACGTCAAACTTGACATTCCCTGACTTCCCCACGAAACATGTGCGAAGACTACACCGCCAAAAACAGCGGCGGCGAATCGCTGCGCAAGGTCACCCTTCGGGCCTTTGCTTCACGAAACCTCTTTGGAGAATCCGAAAACGTCCGACTACCTGAGTCCGTTAGTTGGAGCTGTCCGGGCTTCTCGTATCGTGTGAACCGTTGGCAGGGCTGTAAGCATTGAATGCGTCCTCCAACTGAACCAACGCTGCATCACGGTCGGTAGAGGCCGTGATCACCGCCAATACGAACTGCGCGCGAGCGGTGCTGCGCGCTCCGGGTGTTCTTGCCACGCCCAGCGCATTGTGCAAGGCCGCTTGGGCGGCGATTATCGACTTCTGGAAATTCCTGCTGATGACCTTTTCAGATTCTCGAAAGTGCTTGAGAGATGGCTGAACGGTTTTGGCTCCGACAAGCTGCGTCGACGGACTCTGCCCGCCGGTACCAGCAAAGGCCGCCGCCGGAACAGCAACGCCAAGCGTCACGCTGATCGCCAGCACGGCGCTGAGCCGAGTGAACCATGTTCTCATGCTTGTTTCCCCAATTCGGACAACCTGAATCGTACTAACCGAGGTTGTGAAAACGTTGTGAAGGGGCAGATACTTTGATGGGAGCTTGGTCGGAGACCCTTCCACGATGACCCCCTGGTGTGGCGAAGTACGCTCGCTTCAAAGGATGTGGGTTCTTGCCATTAGTTCTCGTAGTTGACGATGAAGCAGGCGTGCGCGATCTGCTTTGTGACGCCCTGAGGATTGCCGGTTACGACACTGAAGCCGCAATTGACGGTGCTGACGCACTGCGAATCTGGAAGAGTCAAGCAATTGACCTCTGCATCGTGGACATCAACATGCCAAACATGGACGGCTTCGAGTTCGTCGAAGCTGTTCGAAAGCAGAACGATGCCACACCCATACTTCTCTTGTCGGCGCGCGATTCTGCCAGCGACGTCGCCAAGGGCCTGCGCTTTGGCGCAGACGACTACGTACGCAAACCGTTCAGCCTGGAAGAACTTCTCCTGCGGGTGGGGGCGATTCTTCGTCGCACCAGCGGCTCCAGCGAAGGAGACCTCTCGTACAAGTGCGGGCCATTGATGATGAACGTCGATCGCCATGAGGTCACGTTCAACGACGAAGTCATTGAGATGTCCGCCACCGAGTTTCGCCTGCTTGAGATTCTTCTCGCACGAAAGAACCGGTTGCTAACTCGAGAACAGCTGCTCAACGAAGTCTGGGACATTGACTTCGATTCAGAGACGTCCGTGCTCGACACCTACATCTCTTACCTTCGAAAGAAGATTCACCATGACGGCTTCGCCCCGATTGTCACGGTGCGGGGAGTCGGTTTCAAGTTGGTTGACGCTGTTGCCTCGGCATGAAGCTTTCGACCCGGCTCACCGCACTCCTAATAGCAATTACCACGGTTGTCGCGCTTCTCGTCGGGTGGTTTGCGGTCTCCACGAGTTCACGAGCCGACTACTCGTCGCTCGACGACACGATCAACGCGGTGATCGCGAGCGGGAAGGGGCATCCCCTCACCGCTCTCAGTAGCGCCCTCAGCATCGTCCAGCAGAACAACTACGACTTGACGCTCGACGTGGTGGGACCCACCGGATCGGTCACGCAAATCGTTTCGGGTGATGTCCCACTGACACGTTCCCCGAGTATGGCCGACGTTCTTCATTCGCTCGCTCACGTGCGGTCATCATCGAACCTGCCGGGATTCCGCTATCGATCAATCAGCATCGGCGCGGGCGACTACCTGCTGGTCGCGAAGTCAACTGGAGCGATCGCCGATCGAACGCACCAACTCGTCGTTCGCACCATAGGTGTTGGTCTCTTGGCGGCCCTGATGATGGGGATCGTGGCCCGACTCTTCATGCGGCGCGATCTGCGAACCATTGATGAGCTCATTGCGTTCGCGACCTCTGTGGCCCACGGCGACGTACAGCATTCAATTCCACCGGCGGCCGGGAGCACAGATATCCGAGAACTGCAGACCGCGCTCTCCCAAATGGTTCAGTCACTGCAGAAGACAATCGAAACCGAGCAGAGAATCACGAAGGCAACCCAGCAGTTCATCGGCGACGCCTCCCACGAGCTTCGAACGCCCCTCACGGTGATCAAGGGCTACGCCGAACTCCTGTCGAACCCCGGGCTGACCAATGCCCAACGAGACAGGGCACTAGAGAGGGTTCAGAAGGAGGTCGGTCGAATGGACGGGCTGGTGAACGACCTGCTCTTCTTGGCCGAAGTGAACGAGATGCCACTGCTCGAAGGAACGTCCGTCGACCTGAGCGATCTGGTATCGGTCAATGCACGAGACTTCGCCACGGATCATCCGGAACGCACCGTCGTGACGGCCATTGAACCAGGCCTGCGCGTGACTGGTCGCCTCGACTTCTTGGAGCGACTCGTCGTCAACGCGCTGAGCAACATCGCTCGCCACACTGGCGAAGCGGATACTGTCCGGATCTCACTGCACCTCGAGGGACCTCGTTTGGAAGTTCGATTCGAGGATTCGGGTCCGGGCATGCCTGGCAACACCTACGGCGCACGCCCCGAGCGATTTCAACGATTCGACAACTCTCGATCTCGAGCTACGGGGGGTTCTGGTCTCGGGATGAGCATCATGGCCGATGTCGCCACGGCGATGGGAGGCGTCATGACGACATCAAAGAGCCCTTTGGGAGGGCTTGCACTGGCTTTCAGTTTTCCTTGCGCGACAGCGCCACCCAGGTGAATGACTGGATCGCGCCAGTCGGAGTCAGGTGCTCTTCTCGTTCGTGCGATTTCAGAGTAAAACTCTCGCTGAAGACCTTCTGGAGATCCTCGGCGGAGTAGCGACGCACCGGCAGCCCCGAGCAATGCGTCGGCCCGTCTTCGGCAAATACTCCCAATATCAGCGTGCCACCCGGCCGAATCGCCTTGGTCGCATTCTCAACGTAACGCGCCCTCGGCTCAGGTTCGGTCAGAAAATGGAAGACGGCGCGATCGTGCCACAAGTCAAAGCGTCGCGATGGCCTCCAATCTGTCACATCACCGACGACGCACTTCAGTCGTCCGGCAGAATCGCCAATTCGAACCAGGACTTCGTTCAGCGCGGCCTGCGAAACGTCCAGCAGGGTGACATCGACGTAGTTGAGCGCCATCAGTCGATCGGCAAGAAATGAAGCGCCGGCGCCCACGTCGATTATGGACGAAGTCGCGACAGAATTCTGCTGAATGAGGCGCAACGAAACGTACGGCTCACGTTGAAACCAACTCACATCCGACGTGGGTCGGGTGGAGTAGATCTCGTCCCAATGGTCAACGGTGCTGGCCATTTAGTGGACGGGCTCGCGTCGACCCGGGACTTGACAATTCGCTCGCAGACCTCCAGAGGCCACCTGAACTACTTGGTCCCTTCCAGAAGTGCGAGGCGCGCCTTGAACTCGGCTTCGTCGATTTCGCCGTTGGCGAATCTCGTTTTGAGGATCTCAACCGGCGACTGGCGCATCCAGGGAGCTTCATTCCGGTGACGACTGAAATGTCGAACCGTGGCCACGATGGCGAAGGCGAACAGGGACCAAAAGAGAACCATCCCTATCAGCATCACAATCCACCAACCGGGCCCAGCACCTTGGTCATGCCAGCCGTACATCATCGTGGACTCCCTTTGTCGAGCTCTGAAAACACCCTACATCCGATGACTAATCGTCCAACTGGCGGCCAAGTCAACGGCGAATTGGTGGACTGCTCAGGAGAATCGGTGCCCAATGGCGGATGCGTCGGTTGAATCAGCAAACGTCTCGATCGGTGATGCACCGGAGCGACGCCATCGGCCCATCGCCGGTGGCCAATTCCCTCCGTGCAACCGGCCAAACCCAACGACCAACGATTGCCCGATGCCCAAGGAGGTGGGTTCCTCTCGTCCAACTCCCTTGTCGACGGTCAGGGAGCGATCTCATTCCCTCGAAGAATTGAAATCCACATTCGAGAATCCGGGTTCTCGTTGTCGCCGTCGTCGAAGCGCAGAGCCCAAAGAGAGGCGAAGCAGGCAAGGTTACGCGAAGGTGAAATCTGGGAGAACGGCAGGGAAACTGGGGCTCTTCCCAGTTAAGAGGATCCGAATCCTCGGCTAGAAGGGAGGTGTGCATAACTCCTTTCTTCTCGCCCTCGTCGTCATCGTGGCCCTGGCGTTCGACTTCACCAACGGCTTTCACGACACGGCGAATGCCGTCGCCCCCACGGTGGCCACCGGGGCCCTGAAGCCTCGGACGGCGGTCCTTCTCAGCAGTGCCTTGAACCTCGCGGGGGCCTTTCTGTCGCTCAAGGTTGCCGCCACCGTGGCCAGCGGAATCGTGCAGCAGGGCCAGATAGTCCTGCCCGTCGTCTTTGGGGGCCTGGTCGGCGCTATCGCGTGGAACGTCACTACCTGGTACTTCGGCATCCCCTCGAGCTCGAGCCACGCGCTTATCGGCGGGGTTGTCGGAGCGATGATGGCCCACGCCGGAGGCAGCGCCGTGCTGTGGAGCGGGATCACGGGAAAGGTGCTCGCGCCCTCGATCGCGGCGCCCATCTTCGCACTGCTGATTGCTGCGTTCGCCACGACGCTGTCGCGGCACCTCACGGCGAAGACCGACGGCTCGACCAAAGCATGGGGGATGCGAGTTGGACAGATTGGTTCGTCATCGCTCCTGTCAATTGCTCACGGCACCAATGACGCACAGAAGACGATGGGTGTGATCACCCTCGCGCTTATCGCCAATGGCACCCTCGGCGCGAACAGCGCCACCCCAAAATGGGTCGTCGTGCTTTGCGGCGTCGCAATTGCGATGGGGACATTCATTGGGGGCTGGCGAATCATCAGAACCATGGGTCAAGGTTTCACGAAACTGAGTCCCACACAAGGATTCGCTTCCCAGGTGACGTCATCGGTCGTCATTCTCACGTCGAGCCACTTCGGAATGCCGCTCTCGACAACCTACGTGGCGACCGGTTCCATTCTGGGGTCGGGCGTTGGCACCCGCAAGCGGAGAGTTCATTGGGCACTGGCTGGACGAGTCGGCGTGGCCTGGTTGATCACGTTGCCATCCGCCGCCCTCTTCGGGGCGGTGTGTTTCTACGGTGAACGGCTTCTCGGTTATCCACTCGGCGTCGTGGTGATGGGGCTGCTCCTGGCGCTCTACTGCAGCTTCATCTTCCTGCGCTCGCGCAACGACAGGATCCACGCCCACAACGTCAACGACCACTGGGGCGAACACACTGAGGCCTTCGAGAAGGTACCCAAGCCCGTCGAAGAAGTGACCGCGGGCAAGTCGTGACGACGCCGGCACCATTCATCAATTGGCACGCCCTCGGTCAGGTGTTGTTGACGAGCGTCGTCACCGGCGTGGGCATTGTGGTCCTGTTCTCGGTCTGCGTCTACTCGCTCGCAGTGTTTCGCCGGACCGGTTCTTCGGTGTCCGTGCGCACCCTTAATGGCCTGATAATGACTGTCACGTTGATTGCCATTGCGGCAATGGTTGTCTGGGGTCTCTACGTCATCATTCACAAGTAGGTCCGGTCCATCGGGAGGCTGGCGACGACTCTCGATTCCTTCGCGAGATGACTTCACCCCGATGCGCTCGGTTCTATGTTCTGTACTATGACGGACAGCGGCGTACGGTTCCCTCCCGACTTCTTGTGGGGTACGGCGACGTCGGGCTACCAAATCGAAGGCGGTGGAACGAACACCGACTGGTGGCGCTTCGAGCACACCTAGGGAAGCGGCACCGCTGAACCTTGTGGCGACGCCTGCGACTCATGGAACCGCTACGAAGAGGACCTCGACCTGATTGAATCGCTGGGTCTCAACTCCTTTCGGCTATCGGTTGAGTGGGCGCGGATCGAACCCCGTCAGGGGGAGTTTTCGTCGTCAGCCCTCGCGCACTACCACGACGTGCTGGCGAGTTGCCAGCGCCGGTCAATTGTGCCCGTCGTGACGCTGCACCACTTCACGCTGCCACTCTGGGTCGCTGACGCGGGTGGCTTCGAGAATCCAGTTATCGCGACATGGATGGCCGACTACGCCCGGGTTGTCGGCGAAGCGCTTGGTGACAACATTGGCGTCGCCTGCCCTATCAACGAACCAAACATCGTCGCGGTGATGGGGTACCTCGCAGCCCGATTCCCGCCCCAAGTGAGCAGTTGGGATCGATTCGTGGAAGTGAACAGAAACCTGCGGACGTGCCACGTCGCTATGCGCGAAGTACTTCGCGCGGGCCCCGGCAACTTCCCCATCGGCCTCGCCCTTTCGATGCAAGAGTACGAAGCGGTTCCTGGCGGCGACGATCTGCTCGACTCACTGCGCCACGAAATGGAAGACGAGTACCTACGCGCCACCGAGGGCGACGACTTCGTAGGCGTGCAGTGCTACACGAAACTCCTTATCGGACCCGGCGGAATCGATGAGCATCCCAAAGGCGAACTGACCGAGATGGGCTACCTGTTCTGGCCGCAGTGCGTCGAGTACACGGTTCGACGAGCGGCGCAGCTCACCAGCCTGCCGATCATCGTCACCGAAAACGGCATCGGCACGAACGACGACGCGCAGCGAATTCGCTATCTCACCGAAGCCCTTCGGGGGCTCAAGAAGGTCCAGGACGAGGGTATCGACGTTCGCGGTTACTTCCAGTGGTCGCTGCTCGACAACTTCGAGTGGACGTTCGGGTACGGGCCGAAATTCGGGATTGTCGAAGTCGACCGCACGACCTTCGAACGAAAGACGAAGCCATCGGCTCAGTGGTACGGCGAGGCGACGCGCAACTACCCGAACAGCGCGGCCTGAGCCACCGGTGCGCAACGCCGTGCCCCCCAGCGCGGGCCGTCACTTCATTCGCACTGACGGCCCTTCGAGTTCCCCCGGCGTCGAGACGCAGGGCATCGCAGCCATCACGCCACCGCACTCTTTGTAGGATTGGACTCGTGGCATACGCTCACTTCGGAATTGTTGCACTGGACTGTCCAGAGCCACTGGAACTGGCCTCGTTCTACTCGCGACTGACCGGACTCGATGTCGAACCGCTCGGTGACCTTCCTCCGGACAAGGTGACGTGGATCGAGCTCGTCAACGAAGGCAAGCCGACCATCGCGTTTCAAAAGGTCGCATCCTTCGTCGCCCCCGGTTGGCCCGATGGACCAATACCCCAGCAGTTGCACCTCGACTTTGACGTGGCCGACCTCGACGAAGCGGAAGCGCACGCCCTCTCGCTGGGCGCCACCAAGACGACCTTCCAGCCCGGCACGTCATTTCGTGTGTACCTCGATCCCGTCGGACACCCGTTCTGTCTGGTTCAGCGTCAGTGACACCAAGTCCGCCGGGAATGGGACCGCTCCCTCGACAGCCCGGACGAGAAACCCAGCTGACCTACTCATCGAGCGAGCGCCCGACGAACGGCAGCCTGCGGAGCGGACTTCGAGCCTCATCCTTCGGATGTGCGGTTTTGACCGGATTGGAGACCTCAAGTGGCCGTCGCGGCACCGTATAGACTTACAATTCGCGTCTCGAGGTCTTGACTTCGAGAACACCGAGGACCTGTGGTGCAGCTCGGAGTGCACGCCGCCCTGTCAAGGCGGAGGTCGCGGGTTCAAATCCCGTCAGGTCCGCTCGACACCCGAAAGGGTGACGAGGTTAGGTCGAGTAGCTCAGTTGGTAGAGCGCGCGCCTGAAAAGCGTGAGGTCACCGGATCGACGCCGGTCTCGACCACCAAACCTCGCCGTCACCAGAACGATTCTCCGTGTTCCGAGTGACGGCGTCGTTAACTCCGACTTGCCGAAGACGGGGTGACCCGGGCCCGCGCGTGACGGCGACTGAGGGTCGGTCGCCACGGACCGGCGAGCAGCAGGTCCCTTCGACGTCCGACGATCTCAAGTTCGTGCTCGCACGTTGACTTGGGGACCAATCCCAGGGGCTCAATGCGCGCCACCACCGTAGAGCCGGTCCAACGCTCTACGAGATAGGCGCTCACGCTGAAACGGTGACTCCTCGTTGCGGCGAACGATCTGTAGAGATAGAGTTCCCTTTCCAGATTGACGGCTCGGTTCATCAGGGCACCGTATCTGGAGCGTGTGACACACATAATGGACAGGTCCCGGATTCGGGGCACAATGCGTAGAACGTGGTGGGGGAAGAGATGACCGAATTGCCGAGCATCACACCGGGCTACGCGCCGCAGCCCACGGGGGTGGCGTGGCCGACCGATCAGTGGACCCGCGGGAAAGTCAATCGGCAAGACGAACTCGAACGCGTCGTCGACGAGCTCTTCACGCACGATGACCTCGCCGTCACCAACGCCGTCGTCGTGGTCAAGGGGGGAAAGGTTCTGATCGAACGCTACGGCGGCGTCCAAGAGTTCTTCGATCGACCCGCCGAGCCCATTACGGCGACCAGTCAACTCATTTCGTGGTCGATGGCCAAGTCCATGCTCCACATGATCATCGGCACCTTGGTTGACGAGGGTCGTCTCGACCCCGATCAGATGGCTCCGGTCCCCGAGTGGCGCGATCCGGCCGACCCGCGCCACCAGATCCGCATCCGCGACCTCCTCGCCATGCGTGACGGTCTGGCCTTCGTCGAGGCGTATGAGGTGGGTCAAGAAAGCCACGTGATCGAGATGCTGTTCGGTGAAGGGAAGGACGACATGGCGGCCTACACCGCGAAGTTGCCGCTCGCCCACGAACCCGGGACCTTCTTCAACTATTCGAGTGGCACGACCAACGTCCTCAGTCGCATCGTGGCCGATCAGGTTGGCTACGGTGAGGCCTACGCCAGATGCCTCACGGAGAGGCTCTTCGGCCCGATCGGGATGCGCAGCGCCAAACCGACGTTTGACCCTTCGGGAGTGTTCGTCGCCTCGAGCTACGTGCACGCACAGGCACTCGACTTCGCCAAGTTCGGCCTGCTGTATCTGCGGGGCGGCGAGTGGGAGGGACGTCAGCTGGTGTCACGCGCATGGACCGACACCGCCCAGATCGCACTGAGTCGGGACGAGGAGAGCGGTGACTTCTACTCGTGGCAGTGGTGGGTCACTGGCGACGAGTACGGGACGTACTGGGCCAGCGGCTACGAGGGCCAAATGATCAGCGTGGTGCCCGCCCTCGACGCGCTCGTACTGCGCTTCGGGCACACGCCGGAAGCGAACTACCCCGCACTCCAGGAATGGCGCAGCCGCGTGCTGGCCGTCCTGGCAGCGTCAGATTAGGCGCCCTCATAGTCGAAACCTAGATCGGGTGCGCTGAAGAGCGCGTCAAAGGCCCATCCCTCGTCGGCCGCCATCGCGCGAGCCGTGCCACCGCGGTCCACCACCGCCAGCAGCAAGACCACTTCAGCGCCGAAACCGCGCACCACTCGGGCCGCTTCGAGCAAACTGATTCCGCGGGTCACGGTGTCCTCGGTTATCACGACTCGGTCGCCCGCCCGCAACGAGCCGGCGATTCGCCCGCCCGCTCCGTGGTCCTTCTCTTCCTTGCGCACACTGAAGGCCCGCAGCGGACGGCCCCGAGTGGCGGCCACCCCGGCGGTGATGAACGTCACGCCGTCGGCGCCCATCGTCAGCCCGCCGATCGCGGTGACGTCACCGGGGATCTTCTCGAGCATCAGCGTCGCCACGTCCACCATCACTTCAGGCGCGCAGATTGTCTGCTTGGAATCGATGAACCACGACGAAGTGCGGCCCGACTTCAGCGTGAAGTCACCTCGTCGCACTGAGTGATCGAGCAGATGCTGGCGGACACGTTCACGAGAATCGCTCACGTCAGTGCAACCCTTCCGGTGCCACTGCGGATTTCACCAACGACCGAAGCCGTGACACCGCCCATGGACGCCGCGATGAGCGCCGCGTCGGCCGCGCTCGGATCGAGCGCCACGACCATCCCCAACCCACAGTTGAAGACGCGAACCATCTCGCCCGCGCTCACCTGACCCCGACGCTGAATCTCGAAGAAGATTTCGGGCGTCGTGAAACTCGTCATGTCAATCTGCGCATCGAGTGTTGGGGTCAGGATGCGCGCCACGTTGCCCAGAATCCCCCCACCCGTGATGTGGGCGGCAGCGTGGACGGCATCACCGAACTCCTCGATCAGCGAGGTGACCGTCGGTGCGTAGATGACCGACGGGACCAGCAGCTCATCGCCCAGCGAGCGCGACGCCCCTTCGTAGGCCGGCTCGTTGAGCATCGCATCGCTCGTCGCCAGAACCCGTCGTGCGAGGGTGTAGCCATTCGAACGCAGGCCCGGTGAGGCAAAGCCCAGCAGCACGTCACCCTCTCTGACACGCGACGGCCCCAATTCTTGGCCCCGCTCGACGACGCCGACGGCGAACCCGGCGACGTCAAGGTCATCGGGCTTCATGACGCCACCGTGTTCGGCGGTCTCGCCACCCAAGAGCGCGGTCTTGGCGAGTCGACAACCATGCGCGATGCCACGGACCAGTTCCTCAAGTCGATCGGGGTCCAAGGCGCCAACCGCTACGTAGTCGAGCAGGAACAAGGGTTCCGCGCCAACGCAGGCGAGGTCGTCCACCAACATCGCGACGAGATCGATTCCCACCGAGTCGTAGCGGCCGACCCGTCGCGCCACGTCCAGTTTGGTGCCCACGCCGTCGGCCGACGCCACGAGCACCGGTTCGCGGTACTTGCTGGTGTCGAGGGCGAAGAGCCCCCCAAAGCCACCGATTCCACCGAGCACCTCGGGCCGCTTGGTGCTGGCGACCAGTCCCTTGATGCGTTCAACGGCTTCATCGCCGGCTTCGATCGACACGCCCGCGGCGGCGTACGTCATGCCGCCCGCGGGCTGATCGAGCAGTCGACTCACCAGCGTCCGCCCGACCGACCGAGGGCGACCGGGGTCGGTGCCGGGTAATCACCGGTGAGACACGCATCGCAACACTCGCCATTCAGCTGGATTGCCAGTCGAAGGTTCTCCAACGTTATGAATTCGAGTGAATCGCAGCCTATGTACTGGCGCATCTCCTCGATGGAGTGATTGGCGGCGAGCAGGTCGTCGCGCGTGGGCGTGTCAATGCCGTAGTAGCACGGCCACATGAAGGGCGGCGACGATATCCGCAGATGGACTTCCTTGGCGCCGGCGTCACGCAGCATGCCCACGAGCGCCTGGGTCGTCGTGCCTCGAACAATCGAGTCATCCACCACCACGAGACGTTGCCCTTCGATATTCTCGCGCAATGGATTGAGTTTGCGGCGCACACTCGCCGCGCGCATGTTCTGGTCGGGCGCGATGAAGGTGCGTCCGATGTAGCGATTCTTCACCAGCCCGTAGCCGAACGGGATTCCCGAGGCTTTGGCGTACCCTTCGGCGGCCGGTATCCCCGAATCCGGAACGCCCATCACAATGTCGGCGTCGACCGATGACTGCGCCGCCAGTAGCTCGCCCATCCGACGACGCGTGGTGTGTACCTGGTGCCCCATCAGGTACGTGTCGGGACGCGCAAAGTAGACAAACTCGAAGATGCAGAGTCTCTCGGGGCCCTCGGCCGGCTCCAGCAGTTGCACCGACGAGACGCCCTCATGGGTGATGGTGATCATCTCGCCCGGACGGATCTCTCGAATGAACGCCGCCCCGACGACGTCGAGCGCGGGCGACTCCGAGGCCACGATCCAACCCTCGGGCGCGTCCACGGTCCCCAGTCGCCCAAGACAGAGCGGTCGAAAGCCGTGGGGGTCACGGACGGCGTGCACCGCGTCCGCCTCGAGCACCACCATCGAGAATGCCCCCTGCGCTCGGCCGAGTACCGATCGCAACGCCTCGGGCAGGGACGCACCCGCCTCTACTTCGCGCGCCAGCAGCTCGGCGACCAGGTCCGAGTCGGACAACATCGACGTGACCTGGATCCCGGCCGCGTCGGCGAGGGGCGAGGTGTTGGTCAGGTTGCCGTTGTGCGCCAAGGCGAAGCCCGACGAACCAGCGGAGCGATAGACCGGTTGCGCCGCGGTCCAGTTGGCCGATCCCGACGTCGAGTAGCGCGTGTGACCGATGATGATCGAACCGGCGAGAGCCCGAAGGGTCGTCTCGGCGAAAACGTGACTCACGAGTCCGTTGTCCTTGACGACCGTAATCTGATGATTGTGGAACGTGGCCATGCCCGCCGACTCTTGCCCGCGGTGCTGGAGTGCATAGAGCGCGTCGTAGCAGAGGTGGGAGACGTCACGACCGGGTGCCACAATCCCTACGACGCCACAAGCTTCTTTCATTCGCCCTCCACTTTACGGGTCATGGGGCGAGAAGGCACTGCGACATTCTCGCACAGACGCCTGACGGCGTCGTACTCTCTCGGTACGCTGCGTAGGTGATAGATCTTCATACCCACTCCTCGTTCTCCGACGGATCGGACCGCCCGGCCGAGTTGGCGCAAAAGGCGCACGATCTGGGGATTTCGGCCATCGCGCTGACCGACCACGACACCACGGCCAGCCACGACGAGATGGCCGCCGCCTGTGCCCGGCTGGGGATCGAACACGTCACGGGACTCGAGGTCTCGCTTCGCGACAATGAGTTCCCGAAGGTCGGCCCGGATGGAACCGTCGGCCCTCGAAACGTCCACGTCCTGGCCTACTTCGTTCCGCTCGACCCCGGCCACCCGCTCCAGCGGAAGTTGGCCTCGCTCCGTCACGACCGCGACGTTCGGAACCGCAAGCTGGTGGCGGCGCTCAACGACCTGGGTTTCGATCAGCTCACGCTGGACTACTTGGTGATACTGGCCGGCAGTGTTAACTCCATCGGAAGGCCGCACTTCGCCCGAGCGATGTTCGAACTGCACCCGGAGATCGTTGGCGAACGCAATGACAAATCGTGGAATGAGCTGTTCGTGCAATGGCTCGGCAGCGGGGGTCGGGCCTATATTCCCAAGACCAGCATGCCGATCGAAGAGTTCGTCGACGCTGCCGCGGGTTCGAACACCGTCTTTTCAATCGCGCACCCTCTCGTCAACTATCTCGATTACGTCTCGCCTTCATCCATCGAGTCCACGATGCCTCGCGTCATGGCATCGCTGCGCGGGCGGGGCTTCGCGGGCATCGAAGCCTATTACGGGGGGACGAGTGCCGACGTGCGAGCGCTCATGGTGAAGCTGACGCGCGACGCTGGCATGATCCCGACGGGTGGCTCGGACTATCACGGCCACTACAAGGACGACGTCAGCCTCGGTGTTGGGAGGTCGGGCGACCTCCGCGTGCCCAACGAGGTCCTGGACGAATTGAAGGCAGCTCGCTAATCGAGCGACGCCAACGCCTCGCTGAGGGCGTCGCGCCGGCGCACCGCAATGTCGTCAACCGAAAGATCGATGCTCGAGCCGATCCGCAGCGACAATCCGCCCGCGATCCCGAGCAAGACCACGGGCACGCCGGCCTGCGCGGCTCGCGACATGAAGGACTCCGGGTCCGAAGTGGCCATGACGAATCGCCCCGGAAACTCTGCGAACAGTTCCCCGTGGGCCTGAAGTTCACCGACTTCCACTCCCACACCAGTGGTCGCGGCCATTTCAGCCAGGGCCGTCGCGAGACCGCCTCCGCCTACGTCATGCACGGCCGTGACGTCACTGGTCGCACCGGCACAGATCGTCGAGATCTCGCGGGCGACAAAGCCTGCCGTCGTCCGAAACGACTTCGGCTCAAACACCGGTACGTGTCCGCCACGCCGACCCCTCTGCGTCGCCCACTTCGTGCCACCCAGGGGGAACGGCTGGTCGCCCGCGGCGTGGCGGGTACCGACCAGCATGACCGTGTCTCCGTCGTGCCACGCCCAACCGGGCGGTGGCGCAACGAGTGACTCGACGACACCCAGAAGACCCACCACCGGAGTCGGATCGATGTCTTTCCCGCCGCTCTCGTTGTACAGCGAGACATTGCCACCGATGACCGGCAAGTCCAAACCCCGGCAGGCTTCGGCCATCCCGTCGATGGCCTCGGAGAGTTGCCACATCACCTCAGGGTGCTCGGGATTCCCAAAATTCAGGCAGTTCACCACGGCTTTGGCGGTCGCCCCCACGCACGCCAGGTTGGCGACGCTTTCGGCCACGGTCAGCGCAGTGCCCGCCCGAGGGTCGAGCGCACACCAGCGCGGATTCGAATCGGTCGAGAGGGCAAACCCGCGCTCGGAGAACGGCAGCCCCGGCCCCGCGAGCCGCAAGAGCGCGGCGTCGCGTCCGGGCCCGACGACGGTGTTGAGGAAGAGTTGCGAATCGAACTGACGGTAGACCCAGGCGGGATCGATGAGCAGGCGCAAGAGATCGTCGTTGGGAGAGCCGATGGGCTCGTCATCGGTCGGGTCGTCGGCGCGAATCTCGTCAAGGTCGTCCGGAGGCCGGCGGGGGCGGTCGTAGAGCGGGGCCTCATCGGCGAGTGACGCGGCCGGAACCTCCGCCAGGACCTCGCCATCAAAACCTCGGCGAACACGCAACATGCCTACCGGGTTGCCATCACTGTCAAGGTCGGGCTCGACCACGTGACCCACGACGTTCGCGCGGACTTCCCACTTGGCACAGAGCTGCGCCACAGCCGGCCAGCTTTCGGGCGCAATGATGGCCAGCATGCGTTCCTGGCTCTCCGAGGTCATGATCTCGTACGGCTGCATGCCGGCTTCGCGAAGTGGCACCGCCGTGATGTCGACGTCCATTCCCACGCCGCCGCGAGCGGCGGTCTCACTCGTGGCGCAGACCAGGCCCGCGCCACCGAGATCTTGAATGCCCACGACCAATCCGCGATCAAGAAGCTCCAGGCAGGCTTCGATGAGCCGCTTCTCCTCGTAGGGGTCTCCCACCTGGACGCTGGGACGCTTGGCGTCATCGAGCGACGCGGCTCCGTCGTCACCGGCAAAACCGGCCGACGCCAAGACCGAAACGCCTCCAATGCCGTCTCGTCCAGTCGAAGAACCCAAGAGTACGGCGAGGTTGCCAACCCCCGACGCGACGCCGAGGACCAACCGCTCGGTCGGAAGCGCGCCCGCACAGAGCACGTTGACCAACGGATTCGACGCGTAACAGGCATCGAAGGTCAACTCACCACCAATCGTCGGCACGCCGACCGAGTTGCCGTAGCCCGATATTCCCGACACCACGCCTTCCACCAGCCAACGCTGACGAGCGTCGGTCAGTTCCCCGAAGAACAGGGGGTCCATGACCGCCAGCGGCCGGGCCCCCATGGTGAAAACGTCCCGCAGGATCCCTCCGACTCCGGTCGCGGCACCCTGATAGGGCTCGATCGCCGACGGGTGATTATGGCTCTCGATTCGGATCGCGACCGCGATGCCGTCGCCGGCGTCGATGACCCCCGCGTTCTCACCCGGACCCACCAATACGTGTGGCGCCTCGGTTGGCAAACGCCGCAGGTGGATCCGAGAAGACTTGTACGAACAGTGCTCGCTCCACATGACGCCGTAGAGCGCCAGCTCCAAGGGGTTTGGCTCGCGTCCCAGGACCTCGCGGATATCGTCGAACTCGGAATCGGTGAGCCCGAGGGCGCGGTGCAGGGATTCGGGAGCGCTACTCACTCCACCAAACTACTGGTCGGGGCCGATCGGCCCCGCCGGCCTGGTGATGCAGAACACAAGAAACGTTCCAACCTCGTTGAGATCTTGGCACCCGCGCGCCGATCACGAATCAAACGATTGAGAAGGCGTCCTCCCACCCGCTAGATCGGGGACCCGATCGCCGTGGCCGGTCAAGCCCCCCACCAAGCGGTTGTTGTCGCCGACAGTCCCTGTCCAGAGCGAGAGGGAGCTAATGGTTGGCGATTGCGGCAGATTGGCCGTTGGAGTCGGAGCGCAGTGGACGCGACGTCGATGCGAAAAGACTGACTGTTCCAAAAAGCAACATACTGTTATAACAAATTCGCGGAAATCGGCGGCCATTGGACAACCGAAACAAGTCACCTAAGGGCTGTATTTGGCCAAATGCGGCCCCGGAACGGGAGAATTCAAGGTCGGAAGTCCTTAAGTGAAGAGATTTTCCATTAAAACAATTCAGGACATTCTTAACTGCCCGAATAGCGGCAGGAATTTGCATCCCACTAAACTGAATAGCCCACATAGATTTTGGAGAACTATGGCTACCGCAGTCAAGAAACCAGCAACCAAAGGACCAGCCAAGCGCTCAATGAGCGCGGACCACAAGGCCAAGTTGGCGCAAGGCCGAAATGAGTCTCGGGTCGTCAGTAGATACCTAGAAGCCATTACCGCTGGCAAGGGAAAACGCGGACGTAAGCGCACCCCGGAATCAATCAATATCCAAATTGCCAGAATCGATAAAGAGATCGGCACCGCCACGCCCATTCGCAAATTGGAGTTGACTCAGAAGCGATACGACTTGGTCGCCGAGCGTGAGCGCCTGACGTCGAGAATTGACCTCACTGGGCTCGAGAAGGACTTTGTGAAGGTGGCGAAGTCCTACGCGAATCGCAACGGGATCGGCTACGGCGCGTTCCGGGAGCTCGGTGTCACTGCCGAAGTATTGAAGCGTGCCGGCATCACCCGCGCCCGCAGCTAGCCAGCGCTCACCGGCACCGACAGAAAACTCTCGAGCAGCACTCGTCCGTCCGCACTTCCGAGGAGGGTGGACATCGCGCGCTCCGGGTGAGGCATCAGGCCCACCACATTGCCAGCCATATTCGCCACTCCGGCGATATCGCCCCGTGAGCCGTTCGGGTTCTCCTTGTAGCGCAGCACGATCTGGTCGTTGGCCTCGAGGGCCGCGTACGTCGCGTCGTCGCACGTGTAGGCGCCCGAGAAGTGATTGATGGGGATTCTCAGTTCCTGACCCCTCGTCGCCAATCGGGTGAGTACCGACTTCGTGGACTCAACGATCAACGTCGTCGGCTGGCACAAGAAGGTGAGCCCACGGTTCTTTTGGAGCGCCCCCGGCAAGAGCCCGGCCTCGGTCAAGACTTGAAAGCCGTTGCAGATCCCAAGTACGGCTCCACCTTGCTCGGCGAAACGGGCAACGACCTCCATGACCGGCGAGAACCGGGCGAGAGCGCCGGGACGCAGGTAGTCCCCGTGGGCGAAACCTCCGGGCAGAATGATGCCGTCGAAGTCCGAGAGATCGGTTGCGGAGTGCCACACGAACTCTGCCGTGGCACCCAGTTGGCTCACCGCCGCGGCGGCGTCGTACTCGCAGTTTGAGCCAGGAAAGACGACGACGCCGATGCGAGTCACGCGCTACCTCGAAGCACCACTACGTGCGGTGGCGTTCTCAATGACGGGATTTGAGAGAAGCCGTTCGGCCATCGCCGTCGCCTGCGCCAGAGCCGACGCCTCATCTTGGGCGTCCACGTCGAACCGAAACGACTTTCCCGCGCGGACATTCGTCACTCCGGTGAATCCGAGCGCCGGAAGGGCACGCTCGATGGTCGCCCCTTCGGGGTCGGCGATTCCTTCGCGCAAGGTCACCTCAACGATTACGGGATAGATCACGACTACGCACCGTACCAGTCGGAGAGTGAACGCCCCGTCACCCGTTCGTAGGCAGCCACGTATCGCGCCGAGGTCACTGCGACAATGTCGTCGGGGACCCGCGGCGGAGGGGGCGTCCGGTCCCAGGGCTGGCTGGCGAGCCAATCGCGAAAGGGCTGCTTGTCAAACGACGGCGGCGTCTCCCCCGAATGGACTTGATCGGCCGGCCAGATCCTTGATGAATCGGGCGTGATCACTTCGTCGCACACCACGAGCACACCGTCGACGTACCCCACCTCAAACTTGGTGTCGGCGAGGACCAGACCGGCCGAGGCCATGACGGCGGAGGCACGGGCGAAGAGGTCGAGACAGAGCCGCTCAGCCTCTCGCAGCGCGTCCGCGCCGACGATGCTCGACGCCGTCGCGATATCGATATTGATGTCGTGACCCGACGCAGCCTTCGTCGACGGCGTGAAGATCGGTACCGGGAATGGGTCGGTCAAGCGCATCCCGGGGGGGGTGGGCATCTGATGCACCGTGCCGCGAGCGACGTACTCGTCGTAGGCCTGGCCGGCGAGGCGACCCCGCACGATGCACTCGAGGGGCAACATCTCGGCGCGACGCACCAGCATCGTACGACCGTGCCACTCGCGCTTGGCGAGGAATCCCGGCGCGAACTCCTCGATCACTTCGGGGCTGCAGGCGACGAGCGACGCGGGTACGGCGTCGCCGAACTCCTTCACCCAGTAGTGCGTGAGCCCAGTGAGCACTCGCCCCTTCTCGGGAATCGGCTCGTTCATCACCACGTCGAAGGCGCTCAAACGATCCGACGCCACCATCAAGAGGTGCTGGTCATCGACCTCGTAGAGGTCGCGAACCTTGCCCGAGTACAGGTGTCGAAGGGCGAGGTCGCTCACGATCGCCACGTGAGCGCGTCGAGAAACCGTCCGCGGTGGATAAGTAGCCGCTGCGGGTCGAAAACCCGCGCGAGGGATTCGTTGCTGAGCGTGACCGCGTCATCGCCCTCGATGATGTCGCGAAAATTCCGGCGCTCGTCGACCGCTTGCCGCGCAGCCGTCTGCACGATTCGGTACGCCTCATCACGCGACATGCCCGACTCCACGAGAGCCAGGAGCACCGACTGGGAGAAGACCAGCCCCAGCGAATGGACCGTCAGGTTCTCGAGGGCCCGATCCGGGTGCAGCACCAGTCCATCGGCGAGGCCGGTGGCCTTTCGCAACATGTAGACGGTGAGTTGCAGCGCGTCGGGCAACACCACGCGCTCCACGCTCGAGTGCGAGATGTCACGTTCGTGCCACAGTGCCACGTCTTCGAGCCCCGCTTGCAGATAGCCCCGCAACACCCGAGAAAGCCCGCACAGTCGTTCCGAGAGCACGGGATTTCGCTTGTGGGGCATTGCCGAAGAGCCCTTCTGCCCTTTCGCAAACGGCTCCTCGGCCTCGCCGACCTCGCTGCGAGCGAGGAGGCGTACCTCGAGGGCGAACTGTTCCATCGACGTGCCGAGCGCCGCGCAGGCGTACAGCACCTGCGCGTGGCGGTCACGGGCGATCACCTGGGTCGCCGGCACGGCGACGAGACCCATTCGCGTGCAGACGTACTCCTCGACCTCGGGCCCGATATTCGAATACGTGCCCACCGCACCTGAGAGTTTCCCGACGGCGATTGCCGTACGGGCATGCTCGGCACGCTCGATATCACGCTGGACCTGCAGCGCGAAGAGAGCGAATTTCGCTCCGTAGGTCGTGGGCTCAGCGTGCATCCCGTGCGTGCGACCGGTGATGGGCCAGTCAATCGACTGCACGGCGCGGCGGGTCAACGCGTCGCGCAGTGCGATCCCTTCGACGATGACGATGTCCATCGCACGAGTGAGCGTGTGGCAGAGAGCCGTGTCCACCACGTCCGATGACGTCAGACCGTAGTGAATCCACGCCCCTTCGGGCATGCCGATCTTCGCCTGCACGACGTCAACGAAGGCCGCGGTGTCGTGATTCGTCGTCTGCTCACGAACATCAACCTCCGCGACGAACGCTGCGTCGACCACGGGGCGACGCTCACGGAGCTTCGCGACGTCGGCCGGGGGCAGCACTCCCTCGGCGGCGAGCGCTTCGGCGGCGAGCAGCTCCACCTCAAGCATCGTGTCGAACCGGTGTTCGTCGCTGAAGAGCGCCGCTACGTCTCGTGGTGCGTACCTCGGAATCATCTGTCTCCTTTAGACCACGGCAAGGGCAATGTCGGTTCGCATGACCTTCCCCTCAAAGGTTACGAGCGATGCCGCCTCGTAAGCGCGGTGGCGGGCCTCGGCCATTGACGACGCCTCGCCGGTGACGGCCAGCACCCGGCCTCCGGCCGTGGCGAACTCGCCGTCGTCGTTGCGGGTCGTGCCCGCGTGGAACACGATCACCCCTTCACGCGGCTCGACCAGTTGACCGTCCACGCCGAGGCCCCGGATCACGTCGCCCGTGCGGGGGCTCTCGGGGTAGCCGTGCGCGGCCAGCACCACCGTCACCGCGTAGCCCGACGCCGGAGCGGATGCTCCCGCGAGGGTTCCCTCGCCCACCCGGACCAATAGTTCGAAGAGGCCCGCACCGTACAGCGGGACGATGACCTCAGTCTCGGGATCACCGAAGCGGACGTTGTACTCGAGCAGCTTCGGGCCATCGGAGGTGAGCATCACGCCGGCGTAGAGCACGCCTCGGAAATCGATTTCGCGCGCCCTGAGCTCCCTGAGCGTCGGGGCCACGATGGACTCCATGACCTCATGGACCTCATCGGCACCCATCGATTCCATCGGGGCGTACGCGCCCATCCCGCCGGTGTTCGCGCCACGATCGCCGTCGCCGACTCGCTTGAAGTCCTGGGCCGGCACGAGGGCCACGACGTCGGTGCCATCGCAGAGCACCAGGAGCGAGCACTCTTCACCGTCGAGCCCCTCTTCGATTATCACCGTCGTTCCGGCACTACCAAACGCGCTGCCACTCAACTTGTCGCGCACGTCCGCACAGGCCTGCTCGAAGTCGTCGGTCACGAGCACGCCCTTGCCGGCCGCGAGTCCGTCGGTCTTCACCACGTAGGGTGGCGACATCGAACGCAGGAACGCGATTGCGTCGCTCTCCGCGCGAAACGTCCCGAAGGCCGCAGTCGGCACGCCGGCTGCGGCGAGGAACTCCTTCATGAATGCCTTCGAACCCTCCAGGTGGGCTCCATCGGCGCCTGGTCCGACGACGGTCTTGCCCTGTGCGCGAAGTCGATCGGCGAGACCCTCGACGAGGGGCTGTTCGGGGCCAATGACGAAGAGGTCCGCCTCGAGTTCGGTCGCCGGGGTCTCCACACAGGTGAATCCGTGGGCGGCGATTCCCGCGTTACCGGGGGTGACCACCACGTCCGCACTCTTCGCCAGCCCCCACGCCAGAGCGTGCTCGCGCGCGCCCGATCCGACGACGACCGCGCGCCTCACGACGGTCGAACGAACTGCTCTCGGCCCGGACCCACGCCGACGACCGAGATCCTGACGCCAATCGTGTCCTGGAGGAATTGCACGTAGATCTTCGCGGCATCGGGCAACTGCTCATACCTGGTGAAGGAGGTGAGGTCGATCCCCCAACCGGGCAGTACTTCGTAGATGGGCGTCACCTCGTGCAGCACTGACTGGTGATACGGCGGATAGTCGTAGCGCACGCCGCCCGCTTCGTAGCCCACGCAGACCTTGATCTCGTCGAGGGCGTCGAGCACGTCGAGTTTGGTGAGGGCGATCTCGGTCAGGGAGTTCAGGCGGGCCGCTTGGCGGGCCATTACCGCGTCGAACCAGCCCACGCGCCGGCGCCGTCCAGTATTGGTCCCGTATTCGTGGCCCCGCTCCACCAGCAGTTCAGCCAGCTCACCATCGAGCTCCGTGGGGAACGGCCCCGCACCAACCCGAGTGACGTAGGCCTTCGCGATTCCCACGATGTCGCCCAGGTCCCGGGGCCCGAGTCCCGATCCCGTGCAGGCTCCACCGGCCACCGGGTTCGAGGAGGTCACGAAGGGATAGGTGCCGTGGTCGAGGTCGAGAAACGTCGCCTGCGCCCCCTCCAGCAAGATGCGATGACCGTTCGCCAGGGCATCGTGCACGATGTTGACCGTGTCACCGATCATGGGGGCCAACCGTGGCGCGAGTTCGTCGAGATACTTCTCGGCGATGTCCTTGGCGCTCATGGCGAGTCGGTTGTAGATCTTGGTCAGGATCAGGTTCTTCTCGTGCAAGACGACGTCGAGCTTCTGGCGAAAGATCTTCGCGTCGAGCAGGTCCTGCACCCGAAGTCCCACTCGCGATGACTTGTCGGCGTACGCCGGACCAATGCCGCGCTTCGTCGTTCCCAGTGCGTTCTTGCCCAGGAACCGCTCCGTCAGACGGTCGAGTTCCTGGTGGTACGGCATGATCAGGTGCGCGTTGCC
>PKYK01000068.1 GCA_003133665.1 Acidimicrobiaceae bacterium
TCAACTAAACCGACAGCAGTCCCGGGCCCTTGACTGCGATATCCAGTTTCAGGGTGTGATCTGCAATCTGATCAATAAATCTGCGCTGAATGGGGACACGAAAATGTTGATAGGAGATGTACGAAGAAAGTTCCAGTTTGGCTAGTGGATCAAGAGGAAACTCTCCGTCTACAATCCTCTGAATTGCGCTGGCGCCAATACCGTCGAGCCGGGAGAGTGCCCGTTCCGTCGCATCCGTACCTTTGCCATCTTCGTTAATAGTCTCGTTGTAGTTATTGATGGCTCCAGCGCTCTCAACCGACTGGGAAAATCGCTGTCCAGTCAAGAGATCAACAGTCATCAATCTTTCGTCGGCGTCCGCAAACCACCGGAGATTACTTCGAGGGACAAAGTGGTGTCGTTTCGATCGGTCGTTCGCCACCCTTCAATCGTTACACACATCCGATTCCAGAAAGAGCCTTGGCGCAGTCGCAACCAAGACCTCAGCCATTCGTCGAGGTCTTGGCCGTAGAGGGTAAATACCTCGTCCAAGTCAGGCTTTGTTGTGTTTCCCATGACTCATCTCTACTTGTGCCCAGCGTGATACACCCCAGGACTACGGTCCGAACTAAGCCCAAATTCGGGCGATAACAAGAAACGAGAAGATTGTGAGAACTGACAGAATTGTGTGCGTCACGACTACGCATCCGCACCGGCACATCGTCAGCGTTGGGATTGGGAGTGCCAGCGGTACGCCGCTGATTACGAAATCCGTCACTGCGGTTAGGGCAGCGATTGACGCAGGTGACAGTTTTGAGACTTTTAGCCCCTCGACAGGGAAGGTTGCGAAGGTCAAGAAAGCCACCTGCGGTAAGGATGGATGTGCAGTTTTGACTATTCGTTCCGAAGCGGACGCTGTCAAGGACAACAACCTTGACAACCTCCCTGTTTGCAGTTAGTGCCTTCACGACTGCGGCCCTTCTTCATAGAGGGACCGCAGTCGCGTCATCTCATATCTCTTCTTTGGTGTCCCGCGGCTCCGCTGCCTCGGCTGGTGGGCGTCGACTTGCCGCTCACGTCGTTGGCCGACAGTCGGCCGACGATGAACCGTACAGTGAGCGCCGCACGCGTCTCGTGAGAGGCAAGCTGCTACTGCGGCAACGTAGGATGCCGATCAGGAACCATACGTCAGTCGGCTTTTCCACCAACAACTGGACTCCACTGGAGGTTGCGAGTGTCGCTACATGCGCAGATCAGAACAAAGGGGACTCCCGTCCGACGCTTCTTCGAGGAGCGCTTCCCCAACGTCAATGCGGTGCGGAAAGACCTCGTCGCACGCGCCGGCGACGCGATCACCACGCGGCCGTTTGAGTCGGCTAGTTACCCGTGGACGGCGGCTGGGTCGGCCATTGACTACCGGATCCGCCTCGCCTTCCCCCAGGCCTCTTCCTACCTCCCACGCTGGGAACTTGCGTCACCTGTCAGCGGCTTTGCCTTGGCGACGGATAGCAATCTGCCGCGACCCTTCCCTGCCGAGATAGCTGCAGCGAGCGGCGAGCCTTACGGCCCCTTCAACTCCTGGTCTGGAGCTTTCTTTGAAAAGCTGCACGATGTCCTCGGAGCAGTCCTCGCCAGCAACTCTGACCCGGCCAAGCAGCCTGACGCTGCGCCGGAGGAGACGCTGGCACAGCTCTGCTACGTCCTCGGACTTTACGACGCACTCGATCACGCGGGGCCGGTAGTCCGGTCACCCCTCTACGAAAAACTGAACTTTCCCCCGGGTTTCCTCCCAGTTGCCGACGCATTGTCATTGCTCTGTCCTCCCAACGTTGTCGCTGACCTCATCGCGATGACGACCCGGTTCTACCAAGAACAGCAAAAGCTACTCGACGCTGCCCGCGTGGAACTCTCTCCAAACTTTGCGGGGAGTACCGAGATCGGCGGAGCCGACGCGGACCTCATCGTGGGCAATTGCCTCATTGACGTGAAGGCACTCGTCGACCCCGCGAAGGACTCGCACCCGTGGCCATGGCAACTCCTTGGCTATGTGCTGCTTGACTACGAGGACACGTGGGAGCTGACGAGCGTAGCGATCTATCTAGCCCGGCAGGCCCAACTCATCGAGTGGTCGCTCGAGGAACTGTGCATGACGCTCGGGGGAAGCGGCGAGGAATCGCTCTCAAAAGTGCGAAGTATGTTTCGACGCGCGGTGACCACTGGGTAAGAGACCGGGCGGTCATCCCCGATTGGCGACTTCTCTCAATGAAGGACGAGCCGAACTGCGAACCGCACGACCTTTCATCCCGACAATTTGTAACAATTGCACGATTCAGAAGTTGGCTCGAATCCGACTAGTGTTCCACCAAAATCGCAGAATGGATTGGCACATATGAGAGTTCCAGATTTCTCCATCCATGAGATCGTCGTCAGCGACGAAAAGGTCGAAGGCGAACTGGGGAGAACCGCTGCCCATATTGCTCCACCAGCTCTCGTTGATCGCGACGCGAAAGCGAGCGACGCTATGCCCAGTGGGACACCAATCACGTTGATCACACCGGACCCCCTTAGTCCCACCTCCATCTACCTGGCAGCTCGCTTTGAGTTTGATGACCTAGAAGAGGCGAATCTGAGGCACAACATCGGCGTCATGCTGACTCGCCCCGACGGTGTAACACATCATTGTCACTTCTGGATACTTGCTCAGGACCCTGTCATTCCGGAAGACGGCGATCTACCAAACGATCCAACCTTTCGAATGGAATGCGCCGAGTTTCCATTTACCTTCGTTCGTGAGGGCACGAGTGTGATCACACTCAGTCGTTTTGAGATGGCTCCTGAATCGAAACCTCCCCACAACTACACGGAGTTCATGAGCCAGTTCGTCGATATATTGGCGACGGCGTCAGTAAACGTTCTAGCCAGCGATAGCCGCTAACAAATCTTCGCACCGTTGCCTCCCACTTCTCCGTTCTCCCATTAGGTTGTTGGCATCGACCCCCGGATGTGAACCCTCACCCTGCATTGTCTCCGAGGATTCGGCGTTGAGTGACATCTGGTTTTTACCTACCTGAATCGCCTCGGAATTGACGTATCGCAACTAATCCCTTGCACAACGTGCAATGGCATTCCTTTAGTAACGCCTTTAGCAACGCCGATGGTTACGTGCGGTCGCAACCGAACGTCGGCGAATTGAAACCCAAATGATTTGACCAAATACGGCCACTAGCGAACGCCGACGAACTGAGAAGGAGCGCATGGCATGCAAGGGGTCCAGGGTTCGAATCCCCTTACCTCCACCCTTAGGCCTACGGAACTTTCTGTCAAGGATGCGAGCAACAGGTGTAGTTTTCCTCCAGTGCTGTGAACATCACGTGTAAAGGATCGCAATGACTGCTGGCGATGATGGTGAGTTCGAAAAGTACGCCATTGAAACTCTAGAAAGCTGGAAATCCTCCTACGTCGAGCAGCTGCAATACTCCGACGAAGTTGGGAAATTAGGAATGCTCTTCGTCGGTGTTGCCGAGGAAATGGTAAATGCGCAGAAGGAGCGAGATTCCAAGTCGAAGGAACTCGCAAAGTTTGTGCGGGTAGTTGGGTCACTGGCTCTAGTATTCGGTCTACTCGCCCTTGTAGGTTGTTCTCTGCTCGGTCATGGCTTTGGACAGATCCTTTTGGGAGCGCTCGGATCGGCATTATTGACCTTCGTTTTGATCGATCTCCTGATGCATCGGCTGATAAACATTCCGAGTAAAGAATTAAAGAAAAGTGAGAGAAATGTAGAACGCTGGGAAGAAACTCTCACAAAGTCGGTGCCACTCATGAGACAAGCCAGATCAGCACAAGAAGCAGGTAGCTCAAAAATCAAATCTCAGCTGAGTCTCTTGGAGTCACACCTCAGTCGAAATCGTTACGAACAGTAGTCAGCCAATGCAAAGACTGGCTACCATACGCTGCCTCACTCAGCTCACCAGTCGCCAGTCGATCACGGATAGCCGTTAGATCACTTGACAAGAAGACCATTCTGGTAGGTCATTGGAACAATCCGTTGATAGCAGTATTCTCTCCGCCGTGAACGTTCTCGTGATCTGTGGAGCTGCCGGTGTGGGTAAGAGCACGGTCGCATGGGAGATCGGACGCCAACTGCAGATCGCTGATGTGCGCCACGCCATGATCAATACCGACGAACTGGATCGCGTTTATCCGCAACCGGAACCACTGTCGGAGCTGGTTGCGCTGAGCCGCAGAAATCTGAGGGTGCTCTGGGAGAGCTTTGCTGCACTGGGACACTCACGTCTGATTCTCAGTGGCGTCATGCTCGATCTGGACGCCGATCTCGCGTGGATAAGCGCATCAATCAAAAACGCTGACTTTACCGTCGTTCGTCTTCTTGCCTCGGATGAAACGCTAAGGCAACGAGTCGAGACGCGCGAGATTGGCACAGGTCGAGAGGAACAGACGCGCCGGACATTGGCGCAGGCGGAAGCATTACGACAACAGAAGACAGGACGAGCTGTCGTGATCCAAACCGATGGTCGAATTCCGGAGGAGATTGCACGGGAGATTCTCGGGGTTATCGGATGGGCTTCAACCAACTAACCGCTCTGTCGTGCGTGAACGCAACTGACATGTGAATCCCAATATCGTGCATGGTCCGGTGTAGCTACGCGCGCGACTCTGGAATCGAGAAGAATGCAACTGTGACAAAGTACTCCGACTATCGCTCCAAGGAGCCAACGACACTGGAGCGCCACGTGGAACTTCAATCCACGTACGACGAACTCTCTGAGAGCCACGACGAGCACTTCAAACTGGTCCGGGCAATCTGCGGTGCCAACGGTCCGGGAAAGACGACGCCCCTCTTTGCACGTGACATTGTGATTCTAAGCGTTCTGAATCGCTCACTGGATCTTGCCGACAGTTTCCTCTGGTCCTTTAATCGCTGGAATCTCAGTACCGCAGCTCCAGCCGTACGAATGCAGGTCGACAATGTTCTACGCCTGTCTCTCCTATCGAGAGCAGGATCTGGACCTGTCGTGGACCTGCTGCTATCCGGTGATCCGCTGAACAAGATCAGAGATCCACTCGCGCCTCCGGACAAAAAGTTTAAGCTCACGGACGAGCGTCTCAGGCTCTATGCGCGTGAGCGCTTCCCCTGGCTAGATCTCGTGTACGAGAAGTCGTCCGGATGGGTGCACTTCTCGGCGGTGCACATCGGGGTGACGTTGGAGATAACAGAGGACAGGCAGCTATCCGGTCACTTCCCGAGCGACATCAATCTGTACCCATTCGACTTCTTGGAGCAAGTGCTGTGGTCGATGAACGAAGCGACGAGTGGAGTTCTGGACATCGCTCGCGAATTCGCGAAGGCGAAAGCAGACGCCCTCGGCAATCACTATGGGAACACGAATGGCTGAGCCCGGCGCGTGTCGAGCCTTTTGAGAGAGTTTTTGATTCAATCAAGTGAGTCAGCGACTTCCTTCACCGAATCGTTGATTCATGCGGCCGTCGGAAGCGCCGGCATCGAACCGACGTCGAGGACACACACCGACGACTGCAGTTCAAAGTTAGAGATCTTCGGACATGAATCCCAGCACAACCACAGCACAACAATGTTCGCGAACCGTGGTGAATTGTGGGGTACAACTGGGAATCCTACAGACCTTGAAAATAGGGACTTTTCCAGTAATTCCTTGCTTCTCAAGGGTTTCTGGGAGGGTTGTTCGGGCATGAGCAATCGGTTTAGGAAACCGATGCTCTATCCCCTGAGCTACGGGAGCGGGACTTCCGCGCGAAGGTTCGCGTGAAGCTCCGCGCGTGAATCGACCCCAAGCCTACGCGGTGAGCGGTCAACAAGACCATGAATCAGCGGCAGCGGATGTCCTAGGGACAAAGAGGGTCTTTATTCTTTCTTTGTCCTCTGGAGGACCATGATCAGGAAGAAGTGCATCGCCGAACTCAAGACGGCCCGCTCGCCGCAGGAACAGGTGGTTGCACGAGCAGTCACGACGTTCCGCGGGATTGAAGCGGAACTGGCATCGCTGAAGGCTGGTGTGTCACTCGGCGCCAAGCTTGATTCGCTGCCACGAACCGACGCCATGCTCAACGTCTTACGTTCAACGGGCCGAACGCTCACCCCTATGGAGATCGTGTCTCTGCTTCATGCCGCGGGTCGTGATGATGAGCGCGGGTCGTCACCGCCACCCTTGGGTACCTGGTAGCGCAGAATCGTGTCCGCAGACCGGAGTGAGCTCGCTACCTCGCGACCTGAGATTCCAGATGTGCCCGGCCAATACGTGCGGGTTCGAGACGGAGGGCCGACGTCAACAGTCTCCGACTGGAGGGTTCGACCGTGGTAACACTACGTCGGTCGTCACTAACGAGGCGTGACGACGGGCCTTACGACGAGCGCGCGCGGTCATCCGAACGGTCATGAAGGCGACCACGATCACTCCAGTCCCTATTCGTTTGGGACAACTCTTCGAATGTAGGTGCCTCTGCAGCCTCTTGTCGAAGTCAACGATCCGAGCGCCACCGAGTCAGATCGCGCAAGGACGGACCGATTACTTGTCCAGCTCGGCTAAGACTTCGCCAATGATCTTGGTCATCTTGTGGGCCGGGAGTGGTTCGCCCCCTTCGGCCTCCGCCACTTCTTCGGAGAAGGCCTCGACCGAGTGAGTCCCCCCAATCAGCACGTGTCGCAGCGCCTCGCCGCTCGCTTCGGAGTCGTTGACGTCTTTGAGCGCGCCGGCAACGTCATGGTCGGGCGACTCGGCGAGGGTGTGCACGACGTTCATCGCTTCTTCTCGCCCACTCGCGGTCGAGACGGCGGGGGCGCGATCGGGATTTTGTTGAAGATCCCATTCGGCAAGCGCCTCGCTATAGCCTCCTTCACCGGGATGCAACAACCGAGTCGTCGGTTCAGCGACCACGTCAACGCTGTCACCGGCCGGAGCGTCGACTGCGTCGTCACCGTCGTGATGTCGCCCCTCTGGAATAGGTACCACCAGGCTCCCGTCGGGATTTCGGATGATCTCCATGTCGTCACTCCTTTTGGTCACCACTTCGTGCCTGTCACTCCCAACCTAAAGGGTGCGTCTCGAACCACAATCGTTACCGATATCGACTACGGGTCTGCCCCCAAATTGGTTGACTCGGGCTTTTCACTGCTCACGCCGCGGTCACGATTCTCCGAGCAAGGCACGTCACCCCCTCTTTCCAGCTGCCCGGCAAGACATTGGTTGATCCATCTCACAATCACGCCTCTGTCTAGATGTCACGCTTTCGGCGCCGTTGAACTAGAAGTAGGTGTGAGCAACGACGAGCAGCCTGACGATGTCGAGCTGCTGAAGATCTTGACATCGAGTCCATCGGCTTTGGAGACTTTCTATCGTCGTCACGTTGCTGAGGTCACACGTTTCCTTGCGGGTCGGTGTTGGACTCCGGAAGATGTGGCCGACGCGGTATCGGCCACCTTCCTGGCGGTACTGGTGTCGGCTGGAGCGTTCGATCCGAACCTTGGATCACCGAGGGCGTGGCTTTTCACTATCGCCCGTAACGAGGCACGGGGTCAAGGACGATCGCTCGGCAGGCGCGAGGGCTTACGACTCCGCATACAGGGCAGCGTGCTTCTCTCTCGAGACGACTCCGAGCGGCTCGCCGAGCTCATCGATGCGGAACGTGCCGTCGCGGAACTCGAAGAGACATTACGCAGTGCACCTTCCGGCGAACGTCAGCTTCTTCACTCGATAGTCACGAACGACAGCACGGTCGCCGAAGCCTCTCGCTCACTGGGGATCAGCGCAGCGACGGGGCGCAAGCGCTTGGAGCGATTGCGTGATCGCGTCGCCAATGGTGACGACGGATCGACGGCCCCTATTCATGCCCCCAACCACCCATCACCTTTGGAGGAACTATGAATACCCTCACCGCACCCAACGCTAAGGGCTCCTTCGAGGACCGTCTCCTCGATGAGCTCCTCGCGGTACAGGCCGAAATGGTCGTTTCAGTGACGTCGAAGGCGTCGCGCCGACGCCGTTACCGGGCCGTGGCCCTATCGGGCATTGCCGCCGCAGTGGTCGCCGCAGTGGTGCTCCAGCTACTTCCGGGCACGCTGAACACGACCCCGTCAGCATCGGCTGCGCAGATCTTGAGCAAGGCCGCGACGACGGTGTTGGCGACCGCCACCGCAAGCAACCAGAGCGTGATCATTCCCCAGCCAAACCAGTACGTCTACTCCGTGACCGAGGACCCGAGCGGCACCCTGACCAAGACGTGGCTCTCGGTCAATGGTGCCAACCCCGGACGCACCGAGTGGATCTCGGGAATAGCGAGAGAGGTTCCCGCGACCGGCGGGAACTCTCTGACCCCTTGCACCCTGGCCCAGGCCGGGTCCTGCCTGCCAGAGGTTGGCTACTTCCCGAATATGCCGACCGATCCCAGCACCTTGCTGGCGTATCTGAACACCAACGGGATCGTGGACACGGCCAGCGCCTCCGGCTACGCGGCGAACGATCTCGCGAAGGGCTTGATGTATCTGTTGGAGACCGCCTACCTGTTGCCTGCGCAACGGGCGGCAATCTTCAACCTCATGGCGGCAACGCCGGGATTCAACGTCGTGCCCACGATGGCCGACGCGATCGGGCGAACCGGGGTGGGAGTCGAATGGACCTTCCCTGGAGGTTCCGGTGCACTCATCTTCAACTCCACTACGTACGATCTGCTCGGCGTCCGGACGTGGCCCGGCGCACCGAACCTGAACGGTCCTTACGATGGCAATGCGCTGATAAGCATCTCGGTCGTTGACTCCACTACTTGAAGTGGCCTTGGGCCCAGTGCGGTAATCGGGCCTCACTGATCAGTTTTTCGAGACCAATCAAGAGACGCTTGGCGTCCGAGGGCCGACCTGCACAATCCGACTCTTCGACCGTCTACTGGCACGCTTTAGTCGAGTCAAGAAGACTGCTATTGGGTTTGCGCCGTGACGTCGACAGAGCGAGGGCCCGGAGCCGATGAGCGAGAGGCTTGCACTCGTTTCCAGCGGCGCTCGAGGGCAGCGCCTCCACCATTTTCGAGGTGAGGGGCTGTTGAAGGTATCGGCAACCAGTTCGGTATCTCCTGGGGGTCACAAGTCCGGGCGGGCCGCCGCACTGCGGACGGAAACGGTTACTACCTTCGCGACGTCGCCGGTCGGGCGTTATCCGTGCAGAGGGCCACGAGCTGTTCGAGGTCGGCGGTGCCGGTGCACAGCACGGTGTCGGCCGCGCCCCAATACAGACGCATGGTCCTGCCGTCGTCTTCGACGACCGCGCCGCAAGTGAATACGACATTCGGGACGTAGCCAGTTCGTTCCCAAGGATCGTGGGGTTCGAGAATCCACGGATCGGCGACACCGATCACGCGAGCGGGATCGGTCAAGTCGTGGAGCGCGACGCCGAGCCGATACACGTTGCCTCCCATTGTTGGGTAGACGCCGTGGAAGACGTGGAGCCATCCAGCATCTGTCCGGATGGGTGACGTCCCAGGACCAATCTTCCCGCTCGTCCAGTGATAGGCCGCAGGGGCGATCACGAGTTCGGATCGCCCCCAGTGGACGAGGTCGGGCGATCGCGACAGCCAGATGGACCACGGAGTGAGCTCGGTGTGGGGCCGGTCGAGCCGAACGTAGTCGCCGTCGATCCGTTCGGGGAACAGAACCACGTTGCGCTGATCGGCTTCGGTGATGAAGGCGATCCGCTCAACCGCGTCGAAATCGGTGGTGCGGCCGAGCCCAATGCGCACGCCATGCTCGGAGTAGGCGCTGTAGGTGAGGTACCAGGCACCGTCGTCGAGCCTGGTGAGCCGGGGGTCTTCCACGCCAAACCGTTCGTAAGTGGCAAACGGCTCGTCGATGGCCGGAGTCAGGAACGGTTCGGGTCGTACCGTGAAGTGCTCGCCATCGTCGCTGTCGGCGTAGCCAATGATGGATCTTCCGTTCGGCGTGTGGGACCGGAACAGCAGCACCGTGCGACCGTCGTCGAGACGGGTGGCGGCCGCGTTGTGAACCGTTGCGACCGGATACGGGACGTCGTCCGGCGTGAGGATCGGATTGTTGGTCGAGCGCGTGACCGCGCCGATGGTGTTCATCGTTCCCTCCTGAGAATGCGATCGTAGACGGCGACGTACGCGGCGACCATGCGCGCCGACGAGAAGCGGTTCTCGGCGACGACGCGGCACGCCTTTCGTTCCAGTTCATCGAGCTTCCCCAGGGCCGCCACTGCCTCGTCGAGTCCGACCACGAGAAAGCCGTTGACCCCGTCCTCGATGAGTTCCGGCATTGAGCCTCGCCGGTACGCGATGACCGGCGTGCCGCAGGCCATGGCCTCGATGACCGATAAGCCGAATGGCTCCTCGAAGGCGATCGGGTGGAGGACGGCGGCGGCCGAGCCGAGCAACAGTGCCCGGTCACTCCCGCCCACGGGACCGACGTACGTGACGCCGGGTCCTAGCCGTGGACGAACCTCAGACTCGAAGTACTCCTGGTCCTGGATGATGCCAGCCAGCACGATCGGGCGTTCGGCGGCGCGGGCGATCTCGATCGCGTCGCCAGCCCCCTTGTCGGGGTGGATCCGGCCGAAGAACAGCACGTGGCCGTCGGGATCGGGGTCGGGCCGGTAGGCGAAGGCGTCGAGGTCAATGCCGTGATGGATCGTGGCGGTGTACGTGAGGTCCGGGTGGCGATCGGCGTCGCTGATGGCCACGTAGTGCACCCGGTCGTCGTAGGCGCGATACGCGGGCAGGATGCCCGCACTCGAAAACCCGTGAACCGTCGCCACCACCGGGGTGGTGACGAGACGGCTCCACATGAGCGGGAGGAAGTCGAAGTGGTTGTGGATGAGGTCGAACTGGTCGGCCTCTTCGAAGACCCGGGCGATATGCAGCGCCTCGAACACCTTGACGTTGTAGGAAGCGTCCTCCTCGTATCCCCGGGCGACAACCGATCGGAGCTTGGCTCGGGTTCCGGAGTCACCCGTGGCGTAGAGGGTCACGTCGATGCCGAGCTGGACCAGCCCGTCGGTCAGGGTCGCGACGACCTGTTCCCAGGGTCCGTAGTGACGCGGCGGGGTGCGCCAGGCGATGGGCGCCAGCATTGCCACGCGCATTACGCCTTCCCCCCGGTCCGGCGGCCAGGCGCGCTCGGCGAGTCCGACGAGCCCGGGGGCTGCGCGAGGTACCTTGTCGGCCGCGCCCGGCTCGCCGCCACCACGCGGACGACGGCATCCACGGCACCGTCGTACAGGGGCAGAAGACGGCCGTCGATTTCAGTGGCCCCGGGATTGATAACCGCTTTCACAGTGTCGGGGAAGTCCGCGGCGCCGAGAATCGGGTGACCTCCGAAGCGCTCGACAACCTCTCGTGGTTCGGTGCCCTGACTCATCCGCATCCTCCTCGTCGAGTTCGTTCACCTCTGCACTCTGTAACCAACATAGGACAACGCATTCGATCAGATGCGCGGAGTGAAACCGACCAGGCGGACTGTCACGGGCTGCCCGCAGAACCGTCCGAAGAGCCGGCCAACGAGAGCGGTCTCCAGGGCTTAGTGGCAGAACCATCGTGTCGGTCCACCGCCTCGACGTCCAACTCGAATGCGAGCGATTCCGCCCCCAACGCCGGCCTTTGCGGGTCGCTAGCCCTGGACGTCGATGGACTGAAGCCCTGGTATTCCGGCCAATCCCGGCCTTCGTCGATCGTCCGTGAACCGATCCAGTCCCTGTGGCATGCCGACGGCCAGGGGTTCGAATCCCCTCACCACCCTCACCAGCCGCTGGCAGAGTTGTTCATGATGAGCGTCGCACCGGTCCCACCGAGGGTGCGGACCACTCGTCGGTTCGCGGTACAGAGTTCCGCGAACGCGTGAATGGTGACCTTCGCCAACTGACCAGCGGCGGGTCCGGCCCGCGCAGCGATCCTCGAGGCGTCTCTGTCGGAATCTCGAGGATCCAACCCGAACCCGTACGTCAACGCGACCACTCGGTCCGCCACGTTGAAGCGAGACTTGCAGCGAAGTCGCGCCTTCGCGCGAGCACCCAATGCTCCACCATGAGAGACTCGTGAACGCTCAACGCGTTTCACCGACGACTCGCCCGCATCCGAACTTCACTCGCCATGACCATCTTTTGTGGAGTTGGGTGCGCTGACTTCGCGAACGCTCAGGCTCCTGGCCAGGATCGTCACTTCGGCGAGGAGCGCCTGAGCGCCGACGATATTGGACTCGGCCCCGGAGTTCAGGTTCAATCTGCCCTCATCGATTCCGTCGGCAACGCGACCCACGCGCCGATCGTAGACGGGAGCGCCCGCAGGATTGCGCCCGTGAAACCATTCACGAGCCAGGTCGGCGAGTACGGCGTACTTGGCGTCACCGCTCGCCTTGGCCAGTCTCGTCATCACGTCAGTCGAAGTGGCCACATCGATGGGACTGGTCAGCGAGCGATCGAATCCGGAGCGAATCACATCTGGGAACAGCGCATCGGCACTGCGTCGTGCATCGACGAGGAGATCCGGACGCTTCAGATACGTGCTGGCATCGGCGAGAGCCGCCTCCTGGAAGTGCGCCCACAGATGGGGCTCTCCTCGTTCCATCACCGAGTTCATGAGGACGCCGCCCTCCGCACAAGCCACCAGCTCGTCGCACCACGAGGACAGCAATGGTCGGAACCCCTGTTCATGGTCCTCACCCGACATCGCGAGGACGGCCAGGATCTGAAGGGAACGGACGTCCGGCGGCGCGGGGTTTTCCAGAATGTGGGGAAGGCCCCGCCTCAACGCCCCCGCAATGCGGGGGTCGTCCAGAGTTGCTGATGCTCTGGCCAATGACAACATCGCGCGCGCCTGCCAGAAATCCCCACCGGCGAGCGAGGTGCGTGCCTCGACATTGAGCGTCCCCTCCCAGTCACGCACGAAGTTGACCCAACGCCCGTCCGCGTCTTGCATGCCGAGGACGAAGTCGAGCAGTCCCTCGCACCATTGGCGCGTCCACGCCAATCCGGTGGCATCCCAGAGATCGCAGTACAACTCGAGCGCGCGCGCGGCGTCGTCGACGCACGCGACGCCTTCGAATCCCGCTTCACGGGCGGGCACCAAATCGTTCGCGGCACCCGCGTACACCGCCACGGCGACGGCTCTCGAAGAGATCGCCGGGATGGCGTGTCCGAGGCGGGCGATCTGTCTCAGCACGCCTGTCGCTGGTCCACGATGTCGCGAATGCGAAAGTCCGCTGCGGCCAGCGAACTGCCGGCGGCGCCGCAGTACGCGCGAATCGACTCGTTGTCGGGATCGGGCGGCGGATCGAGCCCGGCTCGTGGACGCTCACCAACGCGCAAGAGCAACACGACTTCACTCGCGAGTTTGGCCGCGGCCGCGTTGGTTGCCGACACCACTTCCGTTGCGGGACGCGAGGGCTTCACGTCGGCCACGCTCAGGATGGGATTGTTGGCAACGCGTCTTCCCTGGTCCGATCGCCGAGGCCGTTGCCCCCCTTCGGCTTCGCAGTTCGCGTTCGAGATGCCGCCACCATTTCGGTAACGACGTCCAAGAACGCCTTCCCGGCCCGCGGCCACGTCGCCTCGCGCGCATAGGCGAAGGTCGCTTGCTCCAGCGAACTCTTGAGCTCGGGGTCCCCGAGTATCTCGTTGACGGCGTGGCCCAATTGCGCCGCATCGCGAAATCCCACCAGCATTCCGCGGCCATCAGCCAGGGCCTCGGCGGCGTGCAGGTACCTGGTGGACACCACGGCTTTCCCGGCGCCCAGGGCGTAGGACAGGGTCCCACTCGTAATCTGATTCGGGTCCAGGTACGGAGTGACGTAGACGTCCGTCGCCAGCAAGAGTTCAATGATGTCGCGCTGGCTCATGTACTGATCGATAAAGGCAACGTGATCGTTCATCCCCAGCGTGCGAGTAAGGGCGATGAGGCTGTTTCGGTAGCCCTCCCCCTGAACTCGCAAGAGGTCCGGGTGCGTTTGACCGGCGATGAGGTAGAGCGCTTCCGGATGTCGAGCCACCACCTCGGGCATGGCCGCGATCATGAACTCCAGTCCCTTGCGGGGATCAACCAATCCGAAGGTCGAGATGATCTGGCGTCCCTTGACCCCCATCTTCGCCTTGAACGAAGCGCGACCATGAGGTTCGATAGTTGGCACCCCGTGTGGAATGACACGCGGAGGTCTGCTGATGCCGTAGTCGCTCGCCAGTAGGTCGACCGCGGTCTCGGCCATGACGATGATCTCATCACTCAGCTCGCTGATTGAACGGATGGCCTTTCGCATCGAGGTGGAGGGCTTGGGCAGCACCGTGTGCAGTGTGGTCACCACGGGCTTGCGCAACTCTTGCAGGAAGGCCGACAGGTGGTCCTCGTAGGTGCCCTCGCCGGCCTGTCCGTCAACGGCCACCGGATTGTGCCAGACCCCGTACAGACCGAACTCGTGTTGCACATTGACGGCATCTGCGTTCGACGAGTTGATCGACCTCGCCGCAGCCTGGTAACTCTCAACTTCGCCCTGGCGAATTCGCCATCGCACATCCGATTTGTATGCGCGCAGCACCCCCGGCTCGTCAATCGCGGCGATGCGGCACGTGGTCGAGGGATCAGCAGCTCGCACGGCCGCTATCAAATCGCCGGTGAACGTCGCAATCCCGCAACGGCGGGGAACGGCGGAGGAAATGAAAACTATGCGAATAGACCCAACATAACGGCTAATTGGATCAGCTCCATGAAATGTTGCCCGGCATCAATCCGGTGGAGATCGCAAAGTGCTGGTCCAACCCCTATCTTCACTCGAGCGCCAAGGAGCTCTCATCCGTCCTTTGACCGCCCAAGCCTCGGGTCGGCGCTGTCGGCGCCGGGCAACAGCGAATCCGAGCGCAACTTCACTGTCTCAATTGTTGCGGCGCCTCTGGCCATAATCGGAAACGTACCCGCCGCAAATCAGATTTCGTAAGGTTGGGCGTGCCATGGCAACTGTGCACGACCATACGTCCAAAGTGGCCCTATTTGCCGCGCCCCATCAGGTCCCGGGTTTGCCGAAGGCGCCACGGCCAATAACGACGGACAACTCAAGGTGACAAGAGCAATCCTGTCGCCCTCGGCCCACAAAGACAGAGACCCCTCACGAACCTCGTTTAGGAGACCGTGTCTTTGTCACCATCAATCACGGCGCTCCAATACGGCCGATATTGCGTTCCAGACGTTGGGGGACTATGCGGTTTTGGGGAGCTTAAGTTTAGAAGTCCTGGTCACGACCAATTCGCCGAAGCTCCGCACGTAGATCGTCCCCCAGCCTAGGCCGTGGGCCATCAATGGGCCATGAATCACCGAGAGCGGGCAAGACCTAAAGGCAACGACAGTCTTTCTCCTTTCTTAATCTTCTGGGGGCGGTCCGGAGTGTCTCGGCGACGCGCCACCGGCGACGCGGTCGTGTGACCACTTGGTGATCAATCCGTGTCAACTCCTCCCCGACGTCGCTCGAGGAATTGCGTTGGCGACGAAGCAAGGGACCTTGGACCCTTGCGCGGGTCCTCCAATGCGGCGACATTTGTGTTGTCACTGCCTCGTCGGAATCGAAGAGGTCCCGGCGAGGCGACTTGAAACCCAGTCCATCGAGAAGGGGCCCGATGTCAATCGATAGCGAACCCGGCGCGCCTCTGCCCCCTCATCGGACTCCACAAGACCTCGCGCAACAATTGGAAGTCCTTCGCACCGAGATGCGACGTCGCCACGAACAATCAGTCTCCATCTTCGAACGTGTCGGTCCCGGCCACCGACAGAGCGCGGCGAATCTGATCGACTACCTGACCCTGCGACAGTACGACGTTCGCGACCTTCAAGAATCGCTTGCGGAGCTAGGACTCTCATCGCTGGGCCGAGCCGAGGAACACGTCATTACAACTCTCGAACGAGTCATCGACAACTTGCACCTGCTGGCCGGGAGTGGGGATCGACCAAGAACGGAAGCCGCGGTCAGTATTCGCGAGGGCCGAGCCATCCTCGAGGCCAACACGCTGGCCCTCTTGGGACCCCTTCGTCCCGAGCGGTCCACACGAATACTCGTCACGATGCCCAGTGAGGCCGCCGACGACTACGCGCTGGTGGCCCACCTCTTGGCCCAGGGCATGGACTGCGCGCGAATCAACTGCGCACACGACGATCCCGAACGATGGGAACAAATGGTGGACAACATCCGCCGGGCGGCCGCCGAGACCGGGCGCCCGTGTCCGATTCTCATGGACCTTCCGGGACCGAAACTGCGGACCGGACCCCTCGAACCGGGGCCGAGGGTGGTTCGCCTGCGTCCGTTACGCGACGCCTTGGGCCGTTCGATCTCGCCGGCGCGAGCTCTGCTGGTGGCCGAGGAGCAGGTGAGCTCCGCCAACAACACCGGGCGCGGCGGACCGACGCAGTTGCCCGTCCCCCGCGAGTGGCTCGAGAAACTCACGGTGGGTGACCTCATCGGCTTGCGCGACACCCGGAACTCGCGGCGAACGCTCGAAGTTGTGCAGATCGACGGGACGGGGGCGTTGATCGAGATCCACGACACCACGTACCTGCGCACCGGCACCCGGTTGGTCGCGCCGGGCCGCCGTGCGACGACGGTGGGCTCCCTGCCGGCGCTGGAGCAGGCGCTCACCCTGCACGTTGGCGACGTCCTGACGCTGACGGGCGATCCCACGCCCGTCGCACCAAATGGGTCGCAAGGCATCGATGATCGTGGGGTCGCCAGCGGACCGCCCCGGTCGCCGGGCCCACTCAGGATCGGATGCACGCTCGCCGAGGTACTTGCCGCACTCCACGTGGGCGACCGCGTGTTCTTCGACGATGGCAAGATCGGCGGCATCGTCACGGCCACGCGAGCGAACGAGGCCGACATCCGAATCGTGCTCGCCGCGCGCGGCGGCTCAAAGCTGCGCGCGGAGAAGGGTATCAACGTGCCCGACAGCGACCTTCGACTAGCGGCCCTCGGTCCCGATGACGAGCCAATCCTCCGATTCGTCGTCAGCCACGCCGATCTGGTTGGGCTCTCGTTCGCCCAATGCTCCTCGGACGTGGTCGCTCTCCAGGGTCATCTCGAACAACTCGGTGGTAACGACGTCGGCATTGTGCTCAAGGTGGAGACGGTTCGGGGCTTCGCCGCGCTCCCGGACATGCTGCTCTCGGCGATGTCCTCGGAGCGCGTCGGGGTCATGGTGGCCCGCGGCGACCTGGCCGTCGAGTGCGGCTTCGAACGCCTCGCCGAGGTGCAAGAGGAGATTCTTTGGCTGTGCGACGCGGCCCACATCCCTGTGATCTGGGCGACGCAGGTGCTGGACAACATGTCCAAGACCGGCCAGCCGTCGCGGGCGGAGATCTCCGACGCGGCAATGGCCGGTCGCGCCGAGTGCGTGATGTTGAACAAGGGCCCCTACATCGCCGAGGCGGTGGCCGCGTTGGACAACATCATCATCCGAATGAGCAACCACCAGCACAAGAAGATGAACCTTCTTCGGCGCCTCGCCAGCTGGCCGTTGTCCTCGCGGTAGCCTCCCAGCAAGGCTCCGCGTCTCGCGCACAGCCCACGCCGTGCTCAATCGACAGATCTTCCAAGAACGTCGAACCAGCGACCATCGCCAAGGTCGGCCCCCTTTTGGCAAACTCGGGTCCGGACGGAGTGCGGCGATTTGGCCGAGTTCCGACCTCCGTACGCGCAATTCCCGCGATCAATCGGGCCCCAACGGATCGGGCCTTGTTGACTAGTGGAAAAGGTTCTCTCGCCTGGCGTTGACCTTGGAATAGCGCAGGTGCAGGGCAATCGCTCCGCTGACCAGGGCCGCGTAGAAGCACCACAACGACGTGAATCCACTCGCACAGAGCAGCGCGAGAACAATGACGGCACCCAGGTTCGCGACCCCGAACCACATGATGGATCGATACCCCGTTACGAATAGTGGCCCGCACGTTGCGACGATGTACAAGCCAATGACGGCGACACCGTGACGGAGTCCGATGGTGTACGCCAAGTGGTACGCACCGAGTTTGACGCTCGGATGCCCGACCAGTATCGCCTCGAGCAAGACCGCAGAGACCCCGACCCCAATCGCGAGGAAAGGCAGGATCTGCCGTCTTCGATGGCGCGTAGTCACGAGAAGCATCATCAAGATGGGCACCAGGATCGGCAGGACGACGAGGGCGAAAACGAGATAGATCCACATCGCCACGTGACCGATTCCTGTCGGCACGTGACCTTGGAGCCCCCACCACACGAAAGTCTCATCAATCTGATGGAGACCCAGTAGCAGTGGCAACGCCGCAATCGCCAGATTCTCAGTCCGTCCCTTTACATGCAGACACGCGTCAATCCCGATTGCCGCAACGACCGCCCCACCCACCAGGTCGCCAGCGGGAGAAAAGCACATTTGGATCCTCTCAAGATCACTCGTTGAATCAGGCGCAGCGTCGACACGAGAAGACTCACGGGACGCAGTGCGAAGAGCCCTCGATTCACCTTAGGAGAACTGATGGTGCGACGGCGGATTCGCCCACTCTGCCAGCGAGATCGAGAACATCACTGTCAACGTGGTGCCGGTGATGGGATTCGACAGACCGCTGGATGACCTTCGAGGAAGTACCTCGACAATCGCTCCTGCCCTCGAGAAATCCCAATTCGTCTGGAACGGCCAATGTGACTGCTCCCCACAGCATCCGCGGCATCCTGGAACGTGATCCTCCCACCGAGTCCCTGACAGCAGTCTTCTCCCCCGTCGGCCCCGGATATGCCGAGTCCGCGTGTGAGGTTTCCCGGTCCACGCAACAGCACACCACGGGTGCCCGCCCCAGCGGGGTCTTCAGCGGCGACCCTGACTTCAGCTGCACGAAGCAAGACAGCACTGGCACTTCCGGCTCTTTCGGTAACAACATTCATGCACCAGTGAATTCCGTAACTCCGGTATACGTAGAGGAACCCTGCCGCTCCAAACATGACTGCACAGCGCGGCGTCGGACCTCGAAATGCATGTGACGCAGGATCATCACTTCCGCCGTATGCCTCGGTCTCAACGATGCGAGCCCGCAAGGTGCGGTCTTCGCCATGAATAACAATGTCTGCTCCAATGAGGTCGTGCGCCACCGCATCGGCGAGACGTTCGAAGAAACTTCGGGCATACGGTTCAAATGTCATCTGTGTCTATCCGCACTCCGAGGTACTTGAAATCTATTCATGGCCGGTCTGCAGCCGAGGAGTGAAGTTCCTTCATCGCCGTGTGACGACTGATGCGATACTCAACTGCGCTCAACCAATGACAGTATCCTCCACGACCGTGACCGTTGTTGGTGGCTTGGTACGATGGAGCCATGGGATGCCCCGATTGCAAGAAGACTCATTTCACCGTTTCCAAGATCCGGCGGGCGTTCATCGATCCCTCGCTCGTTGCCGATGGCCCTTCGGACAAGAGAAAGTTGGACTTGAGTTGGGTCGCCCGAGAAACGGGTCTGCAACTGGAACGGGGCCCTGATGGATCGCGCGATGGGTTTTACTTCTTCCTCGACTGCCGATATCTCAACTTCGAAGGAAAGTGCCCGTATGGTCCCGACACGGTGAAAGGGATCCAGGCGAGCACTCACATTGCCACTGTGCACGAGGGCCTCGTCGTCTCTGTCGCGGTGTGCAACCAGGACCTGCGACGTACGGATTTTGAGCCAGTTGCGCCATTCGCCAGGACACCCATGCATTTGGTCAAGTTTGAAGACTTCCTCGCTGCATACGACCATCTTGCACCGGGGGAATTCACTCCCCAGTGCATCGATCATCTGATGGGGTTGTGGCCCGCTACGTAGAAACGGTCACGAAGCGGGTGATTCCCGAGCAGTTGGATGTCGAAGCAAACCGCCCGAGGAAGACCTGAAACCGCGGTTTCACGGTGGCAACGTCCAACGCAATCGTCGATGCGCGGACCGAGGTCCACGGTGAGCGCGCTGCAAAAGAGGCCCTACGTCGCTAACCTGTCTGTCGCGTGACACTTCTCATTGACCTACAAAAAGTCACCCTTCAAGGTACCGATCGGGCTCTCTTGGAGAACCTCTTCCTGACAATCTCCTCGGGAGAGCGAATTGGCGTGGTGGGTATCAACGGCACGGGCAAATCAGCGCTACTCAAGATCATTGCTGGTGATTTGGAGCCCGACTCGGGTGACATTCGCCGAGGGCGAGGCGTCCACGTGGGCTTCTTGGAGCAGATTCCCATTCTGCCGAGCGGAACGGTGCGCGACGCATTGGGACCAGGGTGGCAGGTCGACGCCGCGCTTGATCGACTGGGAATGCTGAATGCCGCCGACATCGACACGGCCCACTTGTCCGGCGGGCAACTCAAGCGCGTTGCTCTGGCTCGCATCTTCGCCGAGGCCAACGATGTGTTGATACTCGACGAACCAACCAACCACCTGGACCTGAGCGCCATCCAATGGCTGGAACAGCAGATCATCAACTTTCGAGGTGCTGTGATCCTGGTGAGTCACGACCGGTTTCTCCTCGACCAGGTGACCACGCGGATGGTCGAAATCGACCGCGGCAAGACGTTCGTCCACGCCGGCGGCTACTCGCGGTTGTTGGAGGCGCAGGCCGAACGAGAGGAACAAGCGGCCTCAGCTGAGCAGACGCGTCGCAACCTCGCCCGAACCGAGCTGGCCTGGCTCCGTCGCGGTGTCAAGGCCCGTTCCACGAAGCCACAGGCCCGCATCGACGCGGCCGAACGACTTCTGGCCAGTCGCCCCGAGGCTGCGGCCCGGGCCGGGACTCTCGAACTCAGCGTCGACATGCCTCGCCTCGGCAACATGGTGATCAAGGCGCACAACGTTGCTTTCTCGTACGCCAACGGGCGTCAGATTCTCTCCGACGTGAACCTCGAGCTCGGCCCGGGCGACCGCGTGGGCATTGTCGGACCCAACGGGGCTGGAAAATCAACGCTCATCAATCTCCTCGCCCAGCGAGCCGAGTCTTCGACGGGAACCGTCAAGGTCGGACCGACCGTCGTGACTTCATACTTCGAACAGAGCGAAGGCAGCTTCAATCTGGACTTGACTATCCAAGAACTCGTCGCGGGTCCCCAAGGCGTACCCGGCTCTCCCGCCGACGTGGCCCTCATGAAGCGCTTCTGGTTCACCGGCGCCCTGCCCTCCACGAAGGCCAAAGACCTTTCCGGCGGCGAGCGCCGACGCTTGCAGCTGCTCCTGGCCCTTTCGGTGCGCCCCAACGTTCTGTTTCTTGACGAACCGACGAACGACCTTGACCTCGAGACAATTCGCCTCGTTGAAGAGTTCCTCAGCCAATGGCCCGGGACGTTGATTGTCGTCTCCCACGACCGAACGTTCCTCAGCCGCACCACCGATCGACTGCTCGAGGTTCACGAGGACGGAACTATCGCCGACGTCCCTGGCGGGATCGATGCCTGGATTGCCAGAGCGGCCGGTGTGATCACGAGCCCCGTGTCGCCCTTCGAAGCCGAGGTTCCCTCGACCTCGACGTCCGTCGCGTCGCCAGGAATCCCCCGAGGTCGCCAGATTCGAGAAGCCGAGAAGGAGATGTCGCGCCTCGATCGTCGGCGGACATCACTCACCGAGAAGATTCTCGCCTCCGCCGATTACACGAAGCAAGCCCACCTCGGTGCTGAATTGGAGAGCGTGCAGCAGGCGCTGAGTACGGCCGAGGATCACTGGTTGACGTTGTTCGAATGAGATCACTGGTCCAAGTCGTCACGGCTTTGACCCGCCCACCCTCGTCTAATCCCACCCGCTCAGGTCTTCGGGACCGAACAGCCGGTGGTTCCTTGCCCGCACGCTCCGGTCACTTTGTACGTGAAGGAGTGGAATGGAACGACCGGGTTGCCGACATCGAGCTGGATCACCGAGTGCGGAAGGATCGGCGTCGACCGGGGATTGCCGGCCAACTGCTTCCCGTTCTCGAAGACGACGACCCTCCCCTTGGCGGGACCGACCTGGGCGGGACCGAGGGGCTGGTTCCAGATGTCAAAGAGCTGGCCGAGCGTGAAGAGTTGCTTCACGGGAGCCTCGACGTGGACAATCCCGTCGGCGACGTGCGTGTGGATCCAGTAGAGGCAGTCGTACAGCCCCACGTCGTAGAACGGTCCCGCCGAAGACTTCTCGATGAGCGGGGGCTGGGTGATGCCGATCCCCGCCGGCAAGCGCCTCGCCTGGCCGTCGACGTACACGACGACGTAGGAATGAATGTGGTACTTGACCACCTCTTTTGACTCCGTCTGACAACTGATGCCGTCGACGACCGAGCCGGTTCTCGTGGTAGTGGCGGGCGCGAGATCGGGTACGTCGAAGACGATGACGCCCTCGGGCCCCAGGTGGGACTGCGTCGAACGAGACGACAGCCACGCCGTGGCCCCACTGCCTAACGTCAGCACGATGAGCAGCAGGAAGGGAATCGCGGACCGTGGTCCTCGGCGTGGTCGTTGCGGGACTGTACTCATTGTCCTCCGAAGTCTCGGCTGTTCGTGATGACGTCACTCTGGTGAACCTCAAGTCCCATTGCATCGCGCGCGAGGAGGAGCCTTTGGAGAGAATTCACGCTTCAGATGGTACTGGCGCACCTCGATGGTGGCCTTGTGACCAACGTCCCCAATCGATCACCGAGACCATCGAGCGGGATCGTTGATGGTTTGGGTTCCAATCTGGTCGGCAAGTCGTCCGGACGCCACGGCACATGACCACGGGTGATTCACTTCGGAGCTCCGGGAAGACTCCCGATGGGATCATCTCGCAGCGCACGTCTCGGCCGGCTCAGGCTCGCGGGCTCCACCGCAAAGGAGGATCCGCGGTCACCACCTTGAAGCCCCCACGCCATCAGGGTTTCTCGGGCGCGGACTCGTCATGATCCGAGAGGAACGCATCAACAACGGCGAGATAGCGATCGGGCTCCTCGAAGAAGGGCATGTGGCTCGACTCTTCGAAGATCTCCCAGCGGACATCGGCGATGTTGTCGAAGAAAGGTTGATTCACCGCTGGCGTCGCTTCGTCGAAACGACCCGAGGCGATCAACGTTGGCGCGATGATGAGATGGAGCTGGTCGACGACTGACCAGCTGCCCAATGATCCGTTGCAGAAGAACTCGCTCGGGCCCCACATTGCGCTGTAGACCGTCGAGTCCTCGTTCAAGTACTCGATTGTCCGAAGGTACTCGGGAGGAATTGGCACCACGCGACAGACGTGCTTGTCGTAAAAGGCCTGCGACGCGGCCTTGTACTCCGGGTCATCCATGGTCCCGGCCGCTTCGTGGCGTAGGAGCGCATCTTCAATCTCGCGGGGCATCTCACCGCGCAGACGGTTCGCCTCGCTCGACCACAGCGCGGCCGACGGGAGTGCGTTGCTCAGAACCAGTGCCTTCAATCCTTCGGGTCGGCGAATGGCGTGCTCGGCGCCGAGCATGCCCCCCCATGACTGACCGAGCAGGAAGTAACGATCCTTGATCCCGAGTGCCGTCAGGAGATTGTCGAGTTCTTCGAGGAAGAGATCCACCGTCCAGAATTCCGGACCCTTGTCACGCAGATGCGTCGATCGGCCCGCACCGAGTTGGTCGTAATGAATGACCGGGCGTCCGTTCGCGGAGAGAGCAGCGATTGGCAGTACGTAGTCACTCGTGCAACCGGGTCCGCCGTGAAGAACGACAAGGGGGGTTCGATGCGAGTTCACGTCACCCGAGATTCGATACCACGTCTCCCATTCCCGGAAAGGGGCCCTACCCTGCGTCTTCGGTTCTGGAATCATGGAGTGACATTACACAAGTGCGTGCCCCGGTGTCCGGGCGACATTCGAACATCGAAGAGACCCGCGAGTTCGAGGGACGAAGAGCCTCCGTGCGGGGCAATTCATGACCGAACGATCCACCACGGATTGGCCCCTGCGACATCAAGGAAGCTACCGCCGTATTCACCCAATCCGTCTCGAGCCCTCGCCGGATGAACCGCGGAGTCTTCACCGCCGATCGTCGGACCCGGAGGGTCGTCACATCTCTCATGCTCTTGGGGATCTGGAATCATCCGGGCAACGATTGATCAACTCAAGATTGAAGAATGCGTGCCGGAGGGGCTGGCGCAGAGCTAGTTGTCGATGGTGGTCGAAGTGCTGCCACCCCCGCCGCCGTCACCTCCGCGTGTGCGCACGGTGGTAGTCGTCACCGGAGCCACCGTGATCGCGGGGGCTGCCGTGGTCGAGGTGGTTGGGGGCACTGTCGTAGTCGGCTCAGTGGAAGTGGTTGATTCGATCGACGTGGACGTGTTGTTGTCGTCGGTCCTTGTTCGAACCTTCGTGGTAACGGTTCGTACATTCGCGTGCGGCCTCGGGGCCGCCGGAACGAAGTGGGTCACCGTCCTGTGCGCCGCGGCAGCGTGATGGACAATCGTCGTCGGGGGCACCGTCGTCTCGCCCGCAACGGAAACCGGAGGTGTCTGCGGACCGCGGTCCAAAATGACGACTCCCGCTGCCGACCCGAACGCCAACACACTGGTCACGATCCAAGAAGCGATGGCGCGCATGCGATACATAACACCTCCTTCGAACGCTCGCTGTCCCCAAATTTACAGTGATTATTTCGGTGTTGTTCAATTGTTGTTGTTGGGACGTTGATAGGAGTCTTAAAGTTTCCTGTCAGTCATCGCCAAGATGGTCGTGCGCCCTCGATGAACGAACCTCCGACGGCGTGGAGCGCTCCATGATTGGTCGCGAGGTGTGTTCGGGAAGCACTTCTCGGTGCCGACGGTCGTCGCTCACCACTCATCTGCGACGATCGATCCCATCGGCGAGTTGCCAAGTGCACGTAACTTCGTCGCGCAGATGTTACGAGAACCTTCGTCGACGAACGAGGATCGTCACGGCGCTGGCCACCGTCGAGATGGCCGACGTGGCGTCCGAGAACGGACCATCGCGTCGCCGGGTCGTCGGCGCCGACCGGGAATCCCGGTCAGTCCTGGTGAGGGGCGGACTCAACGAGCCGATCAGTCTTCGGCCCGACGAGGACGTCCATTGATTGGAGTACCTTCGACTTAGTTGTCGAACCCGCTACGCGAAGCAGCCCCGTCATCCCCGTGATAGGTGATGGTGTAGGTCGTTGGTGCCACCGTCGACGAAGTGGATGCCACCGTCGACGTTGTGGGAGCCGCGCTCGCGATGGCCGCTTGGGGCGTCTGCAGGGTGTGGCTGACGATGACAACTCCCAATGCCGACGCAATCGTCAAGCAACTGGTCATCGTCCACGAAAGGAATGCTTTTCGTCCTCGATACATAGTGTCTCCTAAGAACATTTACCGACATTGACGTTCTATCGCCCCAGGTTGAGATAGCCCTAAGAAACGACTAGGAGTCGCTGCAGAATCCAGTTTGTCATTGGTGGAGTAACCTCGAATCCTCTATGGCCCTCTCAATCGGTATCGTGGGACTGCCCAACGTTGGCAAGTCAACGCTGTTCAACGCGCTCACCAACAACAACGTCCTCGCCGCCAACTACCCTTTCGCGACGATCGAACCCAACGTCGGTATCGTGTCGGTCCCCGACGCCCGTCTCGCGAAACTGGCCAGAGTCTTCGGTTCCGAGCGGATTCTCCCGGCGACGGTGACCTTCGTCGACATCGCCGGGATCGTGCGCGGGGCGTCCGAAGGCGAGGGCCTCGGCAACCAGTTCCTCGCCGCCATTCGAGAGTCCGACGCAATCTGCGAAGTGGTCCGTGTCTTTGAAGACGACGACGTCGTTCACGTTGACGGGCGGATTGACCCGGCGAGTGACGTCGCGACGATCGAGACCGAATTGATCCTCGCAGACCTACAGACCGTCGACAAGGCAATCAGTCGCCTCGAGCGTGAAGCCAAGCGCACCGGCGGCGGCGCCGCCGTCAAGTTGGCCGAGTACGTCAAGGCGCGAAACGCCTTGGACGAAGGTCGGGTGATCTCCAAGGTCGGCAAGGAACTTGATCACGACGCTTTGGGCGACCTTCACCTGCTGACCGACAAACCCTTTATCTACGTCTTCAACGTCGACGAGGCGACCCTCAGCGACGACCGCCGAGCCGAGCTCGAGGCGTCCGTCGCTCCCGCCCCGTGCGTCATCCTCTGCGCCAAGATCGAGGCTGAACTCGCGGGCCTCGATGAAGACGACGCCCTCGAGCTCCTCCAGTCATTCGGCCAGCAGGAGTCGGGCCTGGCCCAGCTCTCGAGGGTCGGCTTTCGAACACTGGGGCTGCAGACCTTCCTGACGGCGGGCCCCAAGGAGACTCGCGCCTGGACGATCCGCCAGGGGGCCACTGCGCCCGAGGCCGCCGGCGTGATCCACACGGACTTCCAGAAGCACTTCATCAAGGCCGAGGTCGTGGCCTTTGACGACCTGATGGAGTCGGGCACGATGGCGGCGGTCCGGGCAGCGGGCAAGGCCCGCATCGAAGGCAAGGAGTACGTCATGCGCGACGGCGACGTTGTGGAGTTCCGCGTTAACGCGTAACCACTACGATTTAGGGAGGCGTACGCGACAGAGGTCGGCGCCTGGAGACCACCACTATCCCTTAGGAGCATCATGACCTCTGCCGCATTTGACTACAAGGTTGCCGACCTTTCCCTCGCCGACTACGGACGCGCGGAAATGACCCTCGCCGAGCACGAGATGCCCGGACTCATGGCCATGCGCGCCGAGTTCGGCGAAACCAAGCCCCTGCTGGGTTCGCGAATCGCCGGCTCGCTGCACATGACGATTCAGACCGCGGTGTTGATTGAGACGCTGGTGGCCCTGGGCGCGGACGTGCGCTGGGTGAGCTGCAACATCTTCTCCACCC
>PKYK01000016.1 GCA_003133665.1 Acidimicrobiaceae bacterium
GGTCACCCTCTACGCCCAGTGGAAGGCTCTCAAGGTAGTCACGATTCCCGGCGTTCGCGCCGTAGTCACCTTGGGTCAATTCGCAACCGGTTCCTCAACTCTCTCGGCCGCTTTGACGGCGCAAGTCACGAACCTCGCGAGAGAGATCAAAGCCAATAGAGACACGAATATCGCACTGGTCGGCTACGGCGACATCTTGTCAGCGGCAGATCAGCTGAATGAGTTGGCATGGGCGAAGAACTTGAAACTGAGCACTCAGCGGGCAACCGTCGTCGAGGGATACCTCAAATCGCAACTGTCGCTTGTCGGTGTGACGCGATACACGATCACGGTAGCTGGAGATGGATCCGCCAACCCCGCGTCTCCGGGCGGAACTTCGGCTGGTCAAGCCAATGACGGTCGGGTGGTTGCGACGATCACCTGAGCCAGTTTCCCAAGCAGTTCACCGCCGCTCCAGAAGCGTCTGTGGAGAGACTTCTTCATCGAAGTTGCCAATCCTGGCCTTTCCGGTGCATCGGTCACTTGGGTAGTTCGTGGAGGTGGCGATTAGCGCGGACTGGCAAATCGCAAGACCATTAAAGGTGGGCCAGGACGAACGCGGCAGTCGCGCACAAGATTGTGATAAGGAAACCTCCGAGCAGCACCAGGGCCGTCGCGAGATTGGGACTGGTGGTGATCGCGGAGGCCTGCGCGTGCGAATGGACGAGGAACGCCGCAATGAGCGTCCCGAAGAATGCAATGAGGGCGAGCCGTCGGAAGAGCCAGCTCATGAATTGAGTGGTGCCGGATCCGACCGTGCCGTTCACGTCTCGATTCTCTACCAACTGCCGAGCGAAAGAGGGGATAGTCGCCATCCGGGAGGGCGCCTCATCGCAGCGCTCTTCGGAGCCGGGGTGTCGGCGTGGAGCGAATTGCCGGTGTTTCTAGAAGCTCATGGGTTGATTGAAACTGGCCCCACCAGTGGCCATTCAATTCGTTCTTGAACGATGTTCACATTCGCCGCAGACTGAGTCTGCGGCCGGAACCTGCACAACGCCACCACTCAGCTGGTAGCCCTCAATGGTTTTGAATGTCGGGCCCTATAGGTTCTGGGCCGCCGGCCTGCTACACCACACGCCCCTCCGCAGCGTGCAAGGTCGATCAATGACATTCATGGAGTTCAATTCTGTGAGGTCCTTCTGTCACGATCGTTCAACACCGACGCACCGGTGCAAGACTCGGCGGCTGGTTCTCCCACATGTGATACTGGGGCTCATGGCCGAAGAAGTGCGAACGCCAGTCCCCTTCAGCGATGAACCTGCCAAGACGATGTCAGTCTTGACGCTCGAAGCGCAAGGTGTTCTGGCCGCGCTCGGCACCTCGCGCCGAGGCATCGACGAGGGAGAGGCGGCCCGTCGGTTGACGACCGAAGGACCCAACGCACTCCCCCCGCCGCACCGGCAATCCGTAGTCCTCGAGTTCGCTGCTCAGTTCACCAACATGTTCGTCGTCGTGCTAGCGGTCGCCGCCGGACTGACCTTCTTGACGTACCTGCTCACCTCGCCACGCAATCCGGCAAATCTTGAACTCACATTTGGAATCATCGGCGTGGTGGTGCTGAATGCCCTCATCGGATTCTTCCAGGAGCACTCCGCGGAGCGCACGGCGCAGGCGCTTCAAGCCATGGTGCCGCGCACCGCCAGGGTTCTACGAGCCGGCGAACTGACCCAGGTAAATGCAGAGGATTTGGTTACCGGCGACGTGGTGGTGCTCGAAGCCGGCGACGCTGTCTCGGCGGACTGTCGGGTAATCGAGACGCACGGACTTTCCGTCGAGATGGCAGCCTTGACGGGCGAGAGCCAGCCGGCTTCTCGTAGTGACGAGCCGGTTGACGCGTCCGAGCCCCTCGAAGCGCGCAACTGCGTGTTCATGGGAACATCCGTAACGAGCGGTACCGGCAAGGCGGTCGTGTTCGCGACGGGCCTCCGCACCGAATTCGGTCGCATTTACCGCTTGACCGCGGACCTGCCCCGCGAAGCGAGCCCGCTCCAGCGCCAGGTGGCCGAAATGGCGCGCCGGGTCGCCGTCGTCGCCATAGTGGCTGGAGTGCTCCTGTTCGCCGTGCGGGTCTTGACCGGTAACGCGGCTTCCCTGTCATTCGTGTTCGCTCTCGGAGTGATGGTCGCCCTCGTACCCGAGGGTCTGCCCGCCACGCTGTCCGTGTCGCTCGCGATCGGGGTCCGGCGCATGGCCCGGCGCCACGCGCTGATAAAGCGGCTGACGGCGGTCGAGGCACTCGGATCAACCACGGTCATCTGCACCGACAAGACCGGGACTCTCACGAAAGGTGAAATGACCCTCCAAAAGGTCTTTGTTTCTGGCCGGACCCGAAACATCACCGGCGTGGGCTACTCGCCCGAGGGCGAGGTCGAGGATCTTGCCTCGGTCGTCGAACTCCTGAGGATCGGGGCGTTGTGCTCGGATGCGCGCCTCATCGCCCCAGTGGGGAACCAAGGGTGGCAAGTGCTCGGTGACACGACGGAAGGGGCGATACTCGTCGCGGCGGTCAAGGCCGGCATCGATCTCGTGGCCGAGGCGTCCCGGACCCCCCGAGTAGGTGTCTTTCCCTTCGACTCCGACCGCAAACTCATGACCACTCTGCACCGCGTCGGCGACAACATCGAATCGTTCGTAAAGGGATCGCCACAGTCCGTGATCGAGCGCTGCACCGAGGTTCGTTGGAACGGCCAACTCACCCCCTTCACGCCGGAGATTCGCCGCCAGGTGGAAGCCGCCAACGACGCCATGGCCGCCACGGCGCTGCGGGTACTGGCAATCGCCACCCGATCAGTCTCGTCCGAGAGGATCCGCCCGGAAGAGGCCGAGCACGGGCTCACGTTGCTCGGTCTCGTGGGCATGGTTGATCCTCCGCGTCCCGAGATCACTGAGGCGGTGCAGGCCTGTCGGAGGGCGGGTATTTCGATCTTCATGGTCACCGGCGACTACGGGCTCACCGCCGAAGCGATCGCTCGCCGCGTCGGTATCGTTCGCTCCGGCGGCGTGCGCCTGGTTACTGGCACCGACCTCGACGCCATGAGCGACGAGTTGCTCGCGACGACTCTGCGCGGAGACGATCAGGTGATCTTCGCGCGAGTGCGCCCCGAGCACAAGCTGCGAATCGTGGTGACCCTGGAGGACCTCGGCGAGATCGTGGCGGTCACCGGTGATGGCGCGAATGATGCTCCGGCGCTCAAGCGCGCCAGTGTCGGCGTCGCCATGAGCGAAGGTGGCACCGACGTCGCGCGGGCCGCCGCCGAGATGCTGCTCCTCGATGACTCATTCGCCTCAATCGCCGCCGCCATCGAGTTGGGTCGCGCGGTCTACCAGAACATCCGCCACTTCCTCGTCTACCTCTTCAGCCACAACCTCGCCGAGCTCGCTCCGATTCTCGCGGCGACCTTCGTCGGCTTCCCGCTGGTGCCCCTTTCCGCGCTTCAGGTCCTCGCCATCGACCTCGGCTCCGATGTCCTGCCCGCCTTGGCGCTCGGCGCTGAAGCACCCGAGCCCGACACGATGTCCCGTCCCCCCCGACCGCCGGGTGAGCACCTCTTCTCCTGGGAGGTGGTTCGCCGCTTCCTGTTCCTCGGCACGATTGAATCGGTCGGCGTCGTCTTCGCCTTCTTCTGGCGTATCCATTCCGCCCATCTGCCCTTCTCGGCGTTTACCTCCTCCAACCCCGTCTATCGCGAGGCCCTGACCATGACCCAGGCCGGCATCGTCATCAGCCAGTTCTTCAACAGCTTCGCCGTGCGCACCGATCGCGAGAGCGTTCTGCGGGTCGGGCTCTTCTCCAACCCGCCGCTTATCGCGGCCGGTCTGTTCGGGCTGGCGTTCATGTCGTGCGTGAGCTACGTCCCCCTTCTGCAACGGGTTTTCAACACCGCGCCGTTGAGCCTGTCCGACTGGCTGATCCTCATTGGCTTCGGAGTGCTGCTGCTCGCGGCGGACGAGACCCGCAAGGCCGTGCGGCGTCACGCGGATCGGCGACGTCACGCGCCGAAGTCGGCAAGACTCTCACGAGAGGAGTGCTTATGCACGTTGTGATCATTGGCTGCGGACGCTCGGGGTCGGCGCTGGCGTCTCGTCTCGACGCCGAAGGTGAGACCGTGGGTGTCATTGACTGCAACGGCGATACCCGCTCGCGCCTGCCGGCGTCGTTCCGGGGCACATTCGTCACTGGCGACGCCCTTCGCCAATCAGTACTCAAGGAAGCCGGGGTCGAAACAGCCGATGCATTCGTCACGGTCAGTTCGAACGACAGCCTGAATATCGTCGCCGCTCGGGTCGCGCGGGACATCTTTCATGTCCCCCACGTCGTCGGTCGACTGCACGACGTCGGATGGCAGCCAATCAGCTCCCACCTCGGCATTCAAATGGTCACCACGGTCCAAATGACCGTCGACCGCATCCACTTGATGTTGGCGCATCGACCACTCGACCCCGAACTGATCTTCGGCAATGGTGAATCCCTGCTCATCCGATCGTCGGTGCCGGACTACCTCGCGGGCCGGCGCGTCATCGAGTTCAACGTCGAAGGCGAGATCCAGGTCGTGGAAGTCAGCCGCGGCGGTCACTCCATCATCCCCGGCGCCGCAACGACGCTGCACGAAGGTGACATGGTGAGTTTCGCCGTTGCGTCAAGCTCACTCGGGCGGCTTCAGAGCTTTCTCGGAGGAAGGTGGGATCAGTGAAAATCATTGTGGCTGGGGGCGGTTTGGTCGGTGGTCAGGTCGCTCGGGCGCTCATTGCCTCGAACAACCAGGTGATGGTCGTCGAGAGCGACCGCGAGACGGCGGCGAGTCTCGCGGCGGCAGGCCTCGAGGTGGTAACCGGCAACGCCAGTGTCGCGACATCCCTCGAGGCCGCGGGCGCTCTGCGTGCCGACGTGCTGGTCGCCTGCACTGAGCGCGACGAGGAGAACCTCGTGATCTCCATCATGGCCAAGCGCCACCTTGAGATTCCACGGGTCATTGCCCGGATCAACGACGACGCCAATCGCTGGCTGTTCGACGCCTTTTGGGGAGTAGACGCCGCAATTTCATCGGCCGGGGCCCTCGTGGCATTGATTGAGCAGACGTCAGACTGAAACCCGACCATCGCCTCGCCCTCGGCGCACAGTTCAGCGGCTTTCGTGGACGAGCCGGACCTGGATTGGCATCCGAATCCACCGTACTCAGCATCCCCGAGGTGCCCGGCGCGCCATCCACCGATGCGTAGGTACGTCGTGGGCCGCTGTCTTGCGCTGCTGCCCAACCGCGCGTCCGGCGCCCAACCTCTCAATTCCGACGGGTCGAACGAAACTGTGACTGCAGTAAGGAGAGTTGCACAAAGCGGGCGATGTCGCTCGGAGACACGATGCCCACCAGGGCACCCTTCTCGTCGATCACCAACGCGCGGCCATCGGGGGACGCCTGCATGCGCGACAGGAGGTCCGGGACCGGCTCGCCGGGCGCCCCCGTCGGGACCTCGAACAGTGGGCAGGCGATATCGATCAGCCGTGTCGTCGAACGCAGATCGGGCGACACGTGGTGAATCCGACCGATCGTGGTCAGGCCAACGAGCGCCCCGTTCCGTCCCGTCAACGGAAAGGATCCGAAGCGGTAGAGGTGAAGTTGGTTGTCGATCAGGTCGGCGACCGTGGCGGTCGAATCGAACGTGACCGGGTTGGGAGTCATGACGTCACGAACGTGGACGCTTCCGAGCGACGATCGCAAGATGATTGAATTCTCCTCGGCTCGAGCCGCCATCAGGAGGTACCAGCCCAGGAAGGCGAACCAAACGCCGGCGAGTCCCACCGCCAAGAACTCGAGGACCCCCAGCACCACCAGCAGGTAGGCGAATGCCTGGCCACAGCGCGTTGCCGTTGTTGCGGCACGAACCCGGTCGCCACTACGTCGCCACAGAATGGCACGGAGCACTCGACCACCGTCCAGCGGTGCGGCGGGTATCAGGTTGAAGACGCCAAGCAGGACGTTCATCCAGCCCAACCACCCGAGTGCCGGGACCATGAGACCAGCGCCGCCCACGTGGTGAACGACTGCCCCGAGGCCGGCGAAGAGACCAGCGAACACAAGACTCGTGACGGGTCCGATCACGGCGATCCGGAAGTCGGCACCGGGTTTCAGCGCGTCGCCCTCGAGTTCCGATATTCCGCCGAACAGCCAGAGGGTGATCCGGCGAACGCCCACGCCGTTGCGCTTGGCGACCACGGCGTGGGATACCTCGTGGGCAAGAAGGGAGATGAAGAACAGCACCGTGGTGACGAATCCGACGAGCCAGTAGGCCGCCGTGCTGCCGGAGCGGTAGTAACCAGGGAGAACCAGGTCGGCCAACTCCCAGGTGATGAGCAGGAAGACGACCAGGATGCTCCAGTTGACGCCGATGGGGATTCCGTCAATCGTGCCGAGTCGAATGTCCTGATCCATCCCCACTCCGCTCCACTTCAAGGGCTTCGCACCTACTATCGGCACCCTACTGGATGCTCATCAAGTACGGGCGCCGCGAAACCCGACCCCCCCCCTGCCCAGCCCAGCATCGACATCGGCTGACCGGACGACTTGGGCGCCACGCGGCCCCTCGAAGAGTGGAGTGGACGATCAACCCGTCGAGGATTGCGGGCGCCCAGCCCGTTCACGATCCGGCGCGATGGTTTCCGTTGTTCGCCGCTTCAATGAACTGGCTGTTGTAGAGCGAATAGTAAAGTCCGCGATGCCCAAGGAGCTCGTGGTGATCGCCCTGTTCGACAATGTGTCCGGCGTCCATGACGATGATCGTGTCCGCATTGCGGATTGTGGAGAGCCGATGCGCGATCACGAAACTGGTGCGACCCTCTCGCAGCCGGGCCATCGCCTGTTGGATGAGAACCTCGGTACGGGTATCGACGTTGCTGGTCGCCTCGTCGAGAATGAGGATGCTCTGGTTGGCGAGAAACGCACGGGCAATCGTCAGCAGTTGCTTCTGGCCCGACGAGAGGTTGGACGCTTCTTCGTCGAGAACGGTGGCGTACCCGTCGGGAAGCGTGCGAACGAAACTGTCGACGTACGCGGCCTTGGCTGCCGCGACGATTTCCGCATCGGACGCTTCCGGTCTCCCGTATCCGATGTTGTCGCGGATCGAGCCCGCGAACATCCAGGTGTCTTGGAGGACCATGCCGAAAGCGCTACGCACCTCATCTCGAGTCAGGTCACGGTAGTCGATGCCGTTGAGCAGGATTCGACCGGCATCGATCTCGTAGAATCGCACCAGCAGGTTGACGATGGTGGTCTTGCCGGCACCGGTTGGTCCAACGATCGCCACCGTCTGACCCGGCGCGACGTCGAGGTTGAAGTCCTCGATCAGCGGCTTGTCCGGTTCGTAGCGGAATCTGACGTTCTCCAGCCGGACACTCCCGGCCCCACTCGCTTGGGGACCTGCGTAGAGCGCCGAAGGGAGTTCGGGGGGCTCCTCTTCGGCGTCCAAGAACTCAAACACGCGCTCCGCTGAGGCGATACCCGATTGGAGCATGTTCATCTGGCTGGCGATCTGCGTTATCGGCATCGTGAACTGACGCGAGTACTGAATGAAGGCCTGCACGGCTCCCAGGGAGAGCACGCCCGAGGCCACCCGGTACCCGCCCAGAACTGCGATGGCGACGTAGTTGATGTTGGCGATGAACTGCATCGACGGTTGGATGACGCCGGAGAGGAACTGCGCGCGAAAACTCGCTTCGTAGAGCCGCGTGTTCTGGCGGCTGAACTCGTCGATGGTGGCCCGGCTCCGCCCGAAGACCTGCACCAGCTGATGGCCGGTATGGGTCTCTTCGACGAGCCCGTTCAGCGTGCCGGTCTGGTCCCATTGGGCGGCGAACTGGACCTGGGACCGCTTCGCGATAAGCAGGGTGACCACGAGCGCGAGTGGGATGGTGACCACCGACACGACCGCCAACAGGGGTGAGATCCAGAGCATCATGCCCATGACCCCGGCGATCGTGAGCACCGACGTGATGAGCTGGCTCAGGCCTTGCTGGAGTGTGGTGGTGAGGTTGTCGATGTCGTTAGTGACCCGGCTGAGGACGTCGCCATGGGGATGGCTGTCGAAGTATCGAAGCGGCAATCGGCTCAGCTTCTCTTCAATGTCGCGTCGGAGTCCCGACATCACGCGCTGGGTCACCCCCGCCATCGTGAAGCCCTGGAGGTAGCTGAAGGCTGCGCCGAACAGGTACACGAGTGCGGCCAGACCGAGGACTCGGCCAAGTTCGTTGATGTTGACCCCGACCCCGGGGGTGATGTTCATCCCGGAGATCATTGAGGCAATCTGGCCCTGACCGTGGGCCTTGAGCAACTCGATCGCCTGTTCCTTCGTCATTCCCGGACTCAGTTGCTTGCCCACTATGCCGTTGAACAGGACGTTCGTGGCGTTGCCGAGGATCTTGGGACCCATCACCATGAACCCGACCGAGGCAACACCGAGAAACAGGGCCAGCAGCACCTTCACCCGCTCGGGACGCAGCCTCGCGAGCAACCGCCGCAGAGTCCCTCGCGGATCCCTGCTCATCAGCCCTGGCACCGCGGCGCCGTGCATTGCGCGCATCGCGCCCATCGGACCCATCGTCATGCGGCGGCGTCCTCACCCAGTTGGGAGACCACGATCTCGCGATAGGGACCGCAACTCGTCAGAAGTTCGCCGTGCGTGCCCATTCCGACGATGCGGCCGTCGTCGAGCACGATGATCCGGTCGGCGTTCATGATGGTGCTCACGCGCTGGGCCACAATGATGACCGAGGCACCGCGCGTTCCTGCCTTCAGCGCGCCACGCAGCCGAGCGTCGGTCGCCGCATCGAGGGCGGAGAAGCAGTCGTCGAAGAGGTACACACTCGGTTGCTTGACGAGCGCTCGGGCAATGGACAGACGCTGGCGTTGGCCCCCGGAAACGTTGGTTCCCCCTTGGTCGATTGGCGCGTCCAGTCCCCCGGGCATGGCCGCCACAAAGTCATGCGCCTGAGCGACCTCGAGGGCCTGCCATAGCGCCGCGTCGGTCGCCTCCGGCCGGCCGAGGCGGAGATTGCTCGCCACGGTGCCGCTGAACAGATACGCCGCCTGGGGAACGAATCCGATCGAGCTCCACAGGAACTCCTGCTCCTGTATTCGCACGTCGACGTTGTTCACGACGACCTGGCCCGTTGTGGCATCGAAGAACCTGGGGATCAGGTTGAGCAGAGTCGTCTTGCCGCTGCCGGTTCCTCCAATGATTGCGCTGGTCTGGCCAGGCTCGAGCGAGAAGGTGAGGTCCGCCAGGACCGGGCGCTCGCTGCCCGGGTAGGAAAAGGAGACATTCTCGAACCGCACGAGGCCGGTCCTCTCGGTGGGATTGGTCGGGCTCGATACGTCAGTGACCACCGGCGCAGTTTCGAGAACCTGCTCAACGCGCTCCGCGCTCGCCGCCGCTCGCGGCAGGAGGATGGCGACCATCACCGCCATCATCACCGCCATCAAGATCTGCAAGATGTAGCTAAGGAATGCGGTGAGGTTGCCAATCGGCATTGAACCCTCGCTCACCAAGCGACCGCCGAACCATACGACGGCGACGCTCGACAAGTTCAGAATCACCATCATGACGGGCAGGGCGAGGGCGAAGATTCGGTTCACTCGAAGTGCCGTGCCGGTCAGGTCGGCATTGGCGCCTTCGAATCGGCTGGCTTCGGACTCGTTGCGCACGAATGCGCGGATAACCCGAACCCCCGTGATTTGCTCTCTCAGCACCTGATTGATTCGGTCGATCTTGATCTGCATGGACCGGAATTGCGGAACCACCTTGACCATGACGACACCGATGAACAAGGCCATGACGGGCACGGCAACCAGCAGCAGCGTCGACAGGGTCGGGCCCTCGCTGACCGCCAGGACGATGCCCCCAACGCACATGATCGGGGCGATGACCATCATGGTGAGCGCCATCTGCAAGAACAGCTGGATCTGTTGGATGTCGTTGGTGTTGCGGGTTATGAGCGACGCGGTCCCGAAGTGATTCATGTCCCGCGCCGAGAACGTCTGCACCCGGGTGAAGACGTCTCTTCGGATGTCAGCGCCGGCTCCCATGGCGACCCGAGACGCCCAGTACACCGCCACGACGGCGCAGATGCTGACCAGGAGCGTGAGGAGGAGCATGAATTCGCCCGTGCTCAGGATGTAGTGGAGGTTTCCCTTGATCACCCCGTTGTTGATGATGTCAGCGTTGAGATTGGGCAGGTACAGGTTCCCCAAAGTCTGGGCGACGAGGAGCGATGCGAGGATGACAATCTGGCCGCCGTAGGGGCGCAGGTACGCGCGCAGCAGGCGAGTCAGCACGGTTCTGCGCCGTGTGGATCCGATTCGGACTCTCGAGGGATCGCCGTGCGAGCAATGGAACCGTCGTCGGTCAGGCTGCCAGCCGAGAGCCCGGATCCGACTCGTTCGAGGGGGGCATCGAATCCAACGGTCGCATCTTCTGTGGAGGCGAAGCGGTCAGGGATCGTTCGAGACGTGACACCTGCCGTCTCAGCGACATCCTCCACCGTCTCTCGGAGCGAACCCCGTTGGGCGCCCATCCGCCACGTCGCTGATCTCGCCAATTGACGGGTGGCTGACTCCGCTATCTCACGATCTACTGGTTGGTTAATCGCCACCAGAGCATTGTGGCATGGGAAGAACGGAATCCGTAATTTCAGAGCCCCTGCGTCGTTGCCTGATGATCCATGCCCATGATCTGGCCCGGCTTCCCCGGCCCACGGTGATCCCTCAAAAAGTGCGGGTCCGCCCTTGACACCACGGCGCTCGAGTTGGATGATGCCTGCATGGTGCATCTGGTATTGCCGCAGCCCCGCTGGGCGACCGTGAGCGTAGTTCTTGTCAGTCTGGCCGCGAGTTTCGTAGGCCTGGGCGCGGTGGCGTCCGCAAGTTCGACGACGACCAGCTCCTCTTCAACGACGACAACCATCGTCGTCAGTTCGACCACGACCGCCGCCCCTTCGTCCACCACGACGACCACCGTGCCCAAGCCCCGTCCGGCTCCGACGTTGGTACGCGGCAACCGCGGACCGTCCGTGCTGGCTCTCCAGCGACGCCTCTCGGCACTCGGGTACTGGCTCGGTGGGCCCGATGGGACGTTCGGCGACAGCACCCAGCAGGCGGTCTACGCACTGCAGAAGATGGCGTCAATCAAACGCGACGGCGCAGTGGGCCCGGTGACCGCGGCCGCGCTCGCGCGCGGCGTCAGAGCCCGGCCACGAAGCACGTCTGGAAACGTGATCGAGATCAACCTGCGCAACAATCTGCTGATGATCGTGCGGCGCGGGAGACTCGTCGCGGTGCTCAACACGTCGACGGGGGGCGGTTACACCTACTACGACCATGGGGTCCGGGCGCTCGCGGAGACACCCCGCGGGGTCTTCCACATCATTCGCCAGGTGAATGGTCTCGTCACCGACTCGCTCGGCCAACTATGGCGCCCGAAGTACTTCTACAGCGGGTTCGCGATCCACGGTGACTCCTTCGTACCGCCCTATCCGGTCTCCCACGGCTGCGTTCGCGTGAGTAACGAGGCAATCAACTGGATCTGGGCGAACAACCTGATGCCCCTCGGGACAAAGGTCTGGGTCTACTCCTGAGTTCCTACCGGCGCACCGAGGGCACCGCCGCCTTTGGGCTTCATCGACCTTGCGATCGGGCGCCCTACTGGGAGGTCATCCCCCCATCGACCGTGACGACGCTGCCGGTCATGAAGCTCGTCTCGTCTGAGGCGAGAAAGAGGACGACGTTCGCGATCTCGCGCGGCTCACCGGGCCGGCCAATCGGCTGGAAGGAGTCGATCGTCTCGTAGACGTGGGCGAGGCCGCCGAGCATCTCAGCGTGTGCGTAGTTGATCGGGGTGTCGACCCAGCCCGGACAGACCGCGTTGCAGCGGATCCCTCGCTTGGCGTAGTCGAGCGCCACCCCCTTGGTCAGCATGACCGAGGCGCCCTTCGAAGCGGAGTAGACCGCGAGGTACGGCTCCGAGACGATGCCGTTGACACTCGAGATGTTGATGATCGAGCCGCCGCCGACCGCGAGCATGTGGGGGATGGCCGCCCGGCAGCCGTAGATCTGGCCCTTGACGTTCACGGCGAGCGTCCGGTCGATCACCTCATCGGTCACCTCGTGAAGGACGCCCGGGATGTTGACCCCCGCGTTGTTCACCAGCACGTCGAGCCTGCCGTACCTCTCGACGGCTTCGGCGATCATCGCGTCGACCGCCCTCGGATCGCTGACGTCGACCGCTCGAGCGCTGGCGACACCCCCGGCGGCCCTGACCAATTCGGACGTCTCGGCCGCGGTGTCGCCGTTGAGATCAGTGCAGAGCACCCGACCACCCTCTTCGGCGAGTCTGACGGCCGTTGCGCGCCCAATACCCGAGCCCGCTCCGGTGACCACGCAGACCTTGCCAGCTATCCGATCGCCCATTTACCCCAACTCTCTCAGTACTCGAAACAGTCTCTGCCGTGCGTCGACCGGTGTCAACTACTTGATCGCCCTGACTGGTCTGCTTTGCCATTTCATCGCCCAACGCACTCTGGCGGGCCCGTGCCCACGGTGCTTCTTCTGATCGAGTTCGACCCTGCCCTCGTTGAGTTGGTGAATGGGGTGGGCCAGACGGCCTCTCCCAGATAGGTCCTAGGCCGCTTTTGGTCTTTGCGTTGCACCTGGGGCAGCGCGCAAAGCGTCGACCAAGTGGCTGACCTTGGCCGTCGCCACGCCGACGCAGCGATCCGCGGCACCGTACGTGAGGTACACGTCGTCACCATCGCAGTGCGCTCCCTGAACGAACACGACATTCTCCATGTCGCCCCGACGCTCCCAGTCCAGCTCTGGTTCGAGCAGTGGCTGCGGGAGGCGGCCCAGCAACTGGCCGGTGGTCTGATCCAACAGCGCGAGGTTGATGGTGTACGCACCGTCGGCGCGCCGTTCGTGGAAGAAGAGAAGAAGCCCCGCCTCTGTCGCAATGGGCGGTGCCCCCGCTCCAATGCCGAGAGCCCCGGGCGTTGGTCGGATCAGCGTGTGCGCGTCGAGGTCCGCCAGGTACGCGTCCCAGTAGTCGGGACCCGCGTGCCACAGGTGGTTCAAGTCGTCGAAGACGGCGAGTTGCATGTTGGGGTGGATGCGGTGAATCAGCGCCACCCGGTTGTCGGAAAGGGTGAACACGATGGCGTCCTTGTTGGGCACGTCGTGCGGGCCCAGGAGTTGGCCAGTCGCCTCATCAAGATGGAACCGGCATCCGTCCCAGGACAGACGGTGGGCGCCGATCCGCCAGGGTTGCCCGCTGCCATGCGGAGGGAGATTGGTGTACGTCATCACGACGTGCTCGCCGTCGCTACTCTGAACCCGTTGCACGCGTGGGTCCTCGAAGCAGTGCACGCCCGCTGTGCCCGCACGGCAAAGGACGTACCCAAAGTCGTAGGATCGACCATCGGTAGACGTGAATACCAGGACGTCGGAGATGTAGTCAAGGAATCGCGGGCCAGACCCGCTGTTGCGCCGGTAGCCGGCGCGTACGCCCCGGGCAAAGAGATGGTAGACACCCTCGTGGTGCAGCAACCCGGCATTGAACACCGCGCCGTAGCCCGGCACCGATTCCGCCTCGACGATCGGTCGATCGTGCAATCGATGGGCGCGAACTTCGCGATCCGAAACCGTTGGCATGACTGTCTACCTACCCCTTCCACAGAGCGCACGTGAACGAACACGACCACACCTATATTGGTGAGCAGAGTGTAGAAGCGAGCGAGCTCCGGAAGGGGGATACCCATGGATCAGCCAACCGACGTTCGTGAACTGTTCCAGCGGTTCGAGGGCAACCCGATCATCAGCTCGGCGGACTTCCCCCACATGGTGAACGCGGTATTCAACCCCGGCGCCACTGAAATCGACGGCCGCACTCTCCTCCTGCTCAGGGTCGAACACCGCACCGGCCTCTCCTCGCTCGCCGTGGCGACCAGCGAAAACGGATTGACGGGTTGGGAGATCGACCCGATTCGGGGATTGAAGCCACAGCCGGACCTTCTTGAGGAGCACTGGGGCATCGAGGACCCGAGGATCACTCGCATTGGCGATGAGTACTACGTCGTCTACGTCGGCTATTCGGCCTTTGGACCGCTCGTCAGTCTGGCCAAGACCCGCGACTTCGTCGACTGGCAGCGAGTCGGCACCCTCCATCCGCCTGAGGACAAGGACGCCGCACTTTTCCCGACGACCTTCGATGGGCGCTGGGCGCTGATCCACCGGCCGGTGCCATCGGCCACCGAGTTGGGCGCTCACATCTGGCTTTCGTTCAGCCCCGATCTGCACTACTGGGGCGAGTCTCGCGTGCTTCTTCCGGCCCGGCGCGGTGGTTGGTGGGACGCGAACAAAGTCGGACTCGGTCCGCCACCGCTCCTGACAAAGGACGGCTGGCTGATCTGTTACCACGGGGTGCGAACCACTGCGGCGGGGTCGATCTACCGGCTCGGATTGGCATTGCTCGACAGAGAGGACCCGTCCAAGGTTCTCGCGCGAGGCAACGAGTGGGTGTTCGGCCCCCAAGCACCGTACGAGCAATCGGGCGACGTGCCCGACGTCGTATTCCCCTGCGGTTGGATCCTGCGCGATGACGGCGACACCCTGCACCTCTACTACGGTGCCGCTGACAGCGTCGTCTGTGTGGCCGTGGCGAGCTTGTCGAAGTTGCTGAGCCACCTCGAAGAGCATCCGAGCCGGAGGGAATCCTTCTGACGCGGCGTGTATCCCAAGTCTCGTGACGCGAGGTACTTCATTGGAGGAGGAAGTTCGGACGTTGGAGACTCCTTGACTCTGTCATAGTCGGCCGCCACGAGGCAACGACTCACGCAAGTTGCCCCCGACGATCCTTGGATGCGAGGGATGCGAGCCGTTGCCGTACTGGACTTGAACCGGTTGCCCCTTGCGATTCATCGCGTCTGAGTCAAATTGCGGAAGTTCACGTCTCGGCACGAGTGGCTCAAGCCGAAAGGATCAGTCTGTCGTTGTTCATAAACGACCACTCCAAATCATCGGTGTCGCCCACATCGTTGCCTACAGAGCGGATGAACTCGCTGACCGACAATCATTCAACCATGCCGGATCTAGAGCTGGTAGACCAGGGCCCAATGCCAAAGGGCTGAGTTCTGGTTGAGCACTCCAAATTGGGCAATTGTTGAGCGCGAATTGATGGCGTGTTGACTCCCACGCACCAGATTGGGTAGGAGAAGTACCGGTCGCAAGGGCTCCCCATGATTCTCCGTTCTACGGATCTCGAAGAAGTGCACTCAGCGAAGAGACGCACGTAGTGAGTCCGGCCGTCATTCACGAAGCCGGGTTGATCTGGGTACCAGTCCGAAGGGCGCGTCGGTGGTTTTGACCGCGTCTCATCGGGTACCGCCGAGTGTTCGCCATCAACGACGGGGCAGAACTGCGAGTCACGGGCGATCGTCAATCAACCACCGCGACGGATCAAGTATCGCCAACTCTCTGAGCATCTTCTTTCGACGACTGGCGCTCGTCGTCTTCTTCGAAACGATCATTGCCACGTATCTGGTCCACCGAAGCGAAGTAGCTGCTGGCCTATCCACGGCCAGTCTGGGGACACTCCTGGTTCTCCTTGTTGGTTTGTTCGCAACGATTCTGCTGTGCGCCGCCAGTCTCGCATTGTCGAACAACTGATTGAACGACCAGCTACCGGCGATTCCGCGCATGCGGGTTCTACTTCTGCGGTTCCCCGAGTCTCCGCTCTGCCAGCAATGCTCCAAACGACCTGCCGGAACGTGAATCTGTCCATTTCGACAGGTTGATCGCAGCAAGAGATGATTGAGGTTGCCGAAAGTTCTGGGCTCGATCGAAGAACGAACGGTGGGCCGTACCAACGTGCGAGATCCGACCGCCGAATCTCTTCAACCACAGAACCCTGATCGAATGCCGTGCGCGCAGCCAGTACCCGAAAAGAGAACTGCCGGTCTGGCCGCTTTCGAAGAAATCCTGTCGAAAGACCGTGGTGGGCGCCGAAAGCCCGTTGAGTCGCAGACGCTGTAGGACCCCGGAGATAGAGTCGAACACATGTTCGCTTCTCAACGAGAACTCAACCCGAGACAGCATGAGGCTGCCACCTTCGGGAACGGTCCCCTCCGGGTCATCGCCGGACCCGGAACCGGGAAGACGACAACGCTCACGGCCAGAGTGGAAGTCCTCCTCGAGCGTGGCGTCACGCCGGAGCGGATCCTGCTTCTGACCTTCACCCGCCGCTCGGCGCGCGAGATAGTGAACCGGGTTCGCGCGATTCGAGGCGCTGACCAAGTTCGCAGGGTCTCGGGCGGGACCTTCCACTCAGTCGCCCACCACACACTTCGCCGCCACCACGCTGCGGTTGGTCTGCCGGAAGGCTTCGGGGTTCTGGATCGCGGTGACGCCGCCGACCTCATGGACCTCGTGCGCGGCGAACTGGGCATCGTGAGCAGAGAGCGGCGACTGCCGAAGAAGGCGACCCTTGGCGCACTGTATTCGCGCACGGTGAACACGGGAATGCCACTCGCCGACGTCATGCGCGAGAACACTCCCTGGTGCGCCGAGAGCTTCGAGGAGGTCGCTTCGGTCTTCACGGCCTTCGTCGCCCGAAAGCGGTCGCTGGGACTGCTCGATTTTGACGACCTGCTCTTGTACTGGCGGGTGGCCGCGCAGGATGACGTCTTGGGCGAAGAGCTCGGCGCGGCCTACGACCACATTCTGGTCGACGAGTTCCAGGACGTGAACCTGCTCCAATTGGACGTCCTCATTGGGCTGCGCCGAATGGATCCTCGGTTGACCATCGTCGGCGACGACGCGCAGGCCATCTATGGCTTTCGTGGGGCGTCGGCGAGGTTCTTGCTCGATGCGGAACGCTACTTCCACGGGCTCACCACCATCACCCTCGACGTGAACTACCGTTCGTCTGCCGCGATCCTTGCCGTGGCAAACGCCATCGCCGCCGACGCGCCTGAGGGCTTCTCCTCAGTCCTTCGCGAAGTGGTCCCGGTTGCCGGCACAAGCCAGCCACTGCTCATCCACTGCGCTGACGAACGCGACCAGTCCGAATCCGTCACCGACCGCGTCCTTGAGCTCTACGAACAGGGCGTTGCCCTGCAGAAGCAGGCCGTGTTGTTTCGAGCGGCGCACCATAGCGCCGACCTCGAGATTGAACTCGCGCGGCGACGGATCCCCTTCGTCAAGTACGGCGGTCTGCGCTACCTCGAAGCTGCCCACGTCAAGGACCTGCTCGCGGCATTTCGCCTCGCCGACAATCCTCGAGACGAGATGGCGTGGTTCCGTCTCCTCCAGCTCATGCCCGGGGTAGGTCCAGCCAAGGCGCGGCGGGCCATCAACGCGCTGCGAGACATGGACGGGAAGATTCCCCTGTCCCACGGCGAGATCCGGCGGCGATGGTCTCGCGTCGTCGATGTGCTGCCGAGCGATACCCGAGAGATGTCGCGTGATCTCGCGGAAGCCTTGTGCGAGAAGGAGTTCGAGCCGGTGGTGGTGCACGCGGAGAGGATTCGCCGAGCGATCGCTCCGCTCATTACATCGTCGTACGACGATGCGGCGCCGCGGCTTGAGGATCTCGGGGCACTCGTGCTGGCCTGCGCCGAGACGACACGATTGAGCGACGTGGCAGCCGAGCAGGCGCTTGAGCCGCCGGCTTCCACGGGGGATCTCGCTGGCCCACCGATGATCGACGAGGACTGGCTGGTCCTCTCGACCGTCCACTCAGCCAAGGGTCTCGAATTCGACGCGATTCATGTCATTCATGCCGCCGATGGCAACTTTCCCTCGGACATGTCGCTCGGATCGCCCGAGGGGCTGGAGGAAGAACGTCGTCTCTTCTATGTCTCGATCACGCGGGCACGGAGGAATCTCGCCATCTACGTACCTCTGCGCTACCACCATCATCGAGTGCGCGATGATCACTCCTGGGCCCAACCATCGCGCTTCTTGAGCGAATCGGTCCGCTCGACCCTCGTGGAAGTTCCCGCTGCCGGCACGAGCGAACGAAGCCCGTCATCGTCTTCGGCCGTCGCCATCGATGGTTCTGAAGTCGTGGCGGGGCAACTGTCCAAGTTGTGGTAACTGACGCCCGACGCGTCGGCTCAATTTGCTCATTTCGAGCGTGCGGGTATGTACGGACCTGAACCTGTGGCCCTGGCGCATTGACGACAACGCAGAGAAGCCACCGAAGGATGTCTTCGAGTCACCGCCCGCTCCATTGCATGCTCGTCTGGCGACATTTCCCAGTGGCGCAACCTCCACTTCGTCGACCCAAATTCAGAGGCGTCGACGAATTTCGAACGGCTGATCTTGCGAAGACTCGTCGCGATTCCGTGGACCCGACGAGTCAGGGCGACACCCTGGCATCTGGCTTCAGGTAGAGCCAGCTGCCACCCAACAACATCGCAGTGGAGATGACCAGCGGCGTCAGGACCGGACCGATCCACATCACGGGGATGAGGAAGAAGACGTCCCTCGTCATGAGGCTCGCCGGCCAATGGTCGACGATCTTCAAGAAGAGGTAGTAGGAGAGGTCCCAACAGGCGAAGCCGACGAGAAACGCACCGAATCTCTGTCGCCAGCCTGCCGCCGAAACATAGGCCACCGACGCCAGCATGATGATGGTCGCCGCCTCGCGCGTGATCTCGACGGTCGTGGTCCGGCTATTGAGCAGCAGCGAATGAGTCGGTCGTACGAAAGTGATGAAGCCCAGGTTCAACAGGACCTTGTAGTGCGCGAGCGCGCCTTCGAAACGATTGGTGATGAGGAGGCGCAAGTAATACACGACCGCCGCCTCAACGAAGCCGAAGGCGATTCCGAAACTGATCAGAAATGCCAGGTTGGCCTTATTGCGGCTCTTCCCACGCGCACGGTGCTCCACGCAGCGACTCTACCTATCACCACTTCGAGCCTTCTGGATAGGAGCGATGACTTGCGCTCTTGCTACCCGCCAACTGGAAACCGGAAGCACCTCTTGAATCAGCCACGGCCAAGTCAGGGGCCGATGTTTACTACTCCTCGCCGCACAGTCGTGTGGCTCTGAGGAGAGGACACCGAACGCGACCACGGAAACTCATCTCACCATCGAGAAGATGGTGACGACGAGGAGGATCACGATCACCGTGCCGGCCTTGACCCGCACGATCAGCACGTCACACGACGTGCGAACGTGCCCTCGCCCTCGATCACCGGCCACGCTAACGACACTCCGCTCAGCAGCAGACGCCGGATTCGACGCGGTCTAAGGAAATGCCATTTGCTCTGTTCATGTACCGAGCTCGTGTTCCCCTGCGCATCGACGACCTAGCGGTCGATCGAATGCCTGTTGGAACCGATCGAACCCCGCGACACGCCAAAGACGGCCTGAGATTGCAATAAAGACATCCTGGCCGCCGCTCGTTCCGACATCGACAATGCCCGCCCCGAAGGACTAATCAACGGTTGCGGCTCATCATCAACCGGGCCCGCGGTTCCCCCTTTTTGCCAACGCCGTCCTCGCTCTCATCATGGTTACACTTGGGCCCATTGCTCACGTTCTCTCGCATGAACGTGCCAAGTCTCTAATTCCTAAGTCAACCAACGCTCATGCCTGGAGGCCAAATGGCGGCTATACCCGACATCGTTGAGTTCCTTCAGCAGTACCCGCCCTTCACCGAACTCGACCCCGCAACGGTCGAGTGGCTGGGTAAGGTCGTTGAGGTCGAATTCCACCCGGCCGGGGAGATCATCTTCTCGAAGGGCGTCCAACCAGTTGAGTTTCTGCGCGTGATTCGGTCCGGAGCGGTGGAAGTTGTTAACGACGGCCGAGTGCTCGACCTGATGGGCCCCGGCGAGATGTTCGGCCACGCCTCGATGCTGTCTGGTCTCCCGACTGGTTTCGAGGCGCGGGCGGCCGAGGACACACTCACTTACCGGATCCCGGCGGAGGCGGCCTCCCAGGTGCTGGCCGGACCACGCGGACTGCGCTACATGACGCGCCTGCTCCTCGAGGACCGGCACCACCTTCGATCAGGGCCATCACCCGAGGTCGTAAGGGACCAGCTCCGAGAGCCCGTACGCGCCGCCATCCGCGCTGCGCCGATCATCTGCGAACCCGGCACGTCGGTTCGCGAGGCGGCAAGCCAGATGACCGCCGCCGGCGCCGGCGCCCTGATTGTCGATCTGGGGGCCACGGTCGGTATCGTGACCGATAGCGACCTGCGATCGAGGGTGGTCGCCGGTGGGCTTTCAGCCGACTCGCCCGTGTCGGCGGTGATGACGGCGCCGGCATTCACCGTGCCCGGCGAAAGGCCGGGAAGCGAGGTCCTCCTGGACATGCTCGACCGGGGTTTTCGGCACTTTCCCGTCACCTCGGCCACCGGCCGAGTTATCGGGATCGTCGAAGACGTCGACCTCGTGGCGATCGAGAGCCGGTCATCGTTCTACCTGCGCCGAGCCATCGCCCGCGCGAGCACTGCCGACGAGCTCGTCGAGACGTCATCGAAGTTGCGCCCGGCAGTGATTTCCATGACCCGCGGCGGGATGACCGCGCTCGACGTCATGTCGGTCTTCTCAGTGGTCGCCGACGCGCTCACGCGCCGGGCGCTCGACCTCGCCGTCGCACAGGCCGGCGAGCCGCCGACGCGCTTCACGTGGCTGGCTCTAGGCAGCCAGGCTCGGCGGGAAGCACTGCCGAGCTCCGATCTCGACAGTGCGATCGCCTGGTTCGGCGACGGCGATGACGACAAACAGTCGATCCGCCAGTACTTCGGCTTGATCGCGACCAGCGCGACCGACATCCTCGTGCGGTGCGGATTCCGTCCCGACGAACATCGGGCCAGCGCGTCAGATCCCCTCTTCGTCCGGTCGCTGTCATCGTGGCAGCAGGAGGCTCGTTCTTTCCTCGACGATCCAACTCAAGCGAAGGCGCTGGTGCTGGTATCGGTGCTGGTCGATAGTCGCCCGGTATGGGGGGTCGAGACCGAGACACTCATCGCCGAAACGTTCCGACTCGCTCCGGCGTATCCCAGATTCCTGCGCCTCCTCGCACAGTTCGCCCTTTCACACAAACCGCCCGTGGGATTCTTTCGCGGCCTCGCCATCGACGTCTCGGGCGAGGGCCGCAGCCGGCTGGATCTCAAGAGCGGTGCAGTGGCGCCGATCACTGACCTCGCTCGATGGGCCGGAATGACCGCTGGGGTGACCTGCGCTTCGACCACCGCGCGCTTGAGCGCGGGGGCCGAGCACGGCACGCTCACGGCTGCTGATGCACTCACATTGCAGGACGCATTCGAACTCGTGTGTCAGCTGAGGCTTGACCACCAGGTCGGCCAGCTCGAAGCAGGCGTTGAACCGGACGACATTATTGAACTCGGCGAGTTGAGCCCTCTGATCCGGAGCTACCTGAAGGAGGCCTTCCGCGCCGTTGCTTCAGTGCAGCGGCGCATCGCGAGCGATCTCGCTTGGCCTGTCTGAAATGAAGCGCCCGCTCATTCTCCGGTCACCAACGTCGCCAGTGACCGCGGAGTACGCCCGGGCCGAAGTGGCGGTGGGCAGGACCCCGTGGCGCGATGCCCGCTACTGCGTCGTGGATCTTGAACTAAGTGGACTCGATCCCCGGAGCGACGAGATCATCTCATTCGCGGCGGTGCCGATCGACTCCGGTCGCGTCATCACCGGCGACGCCCTGTACGGGCTGTGCCGGCCCACTCGGCAACTGCCCGAGGAGTCGACGCTCGTCCACGGGATTCGAACGGTCGATCTCGCCGACGCGCCGCCGCTCGACGTGGCGATCCAGCCGCTCATTGCCGCTATGACCGGGCGCGTGATGGTGGCGCATGTGGCCTGGGTGGAACGGTCGTTCCTCAGTCGGGCTCTTGAACGGCAGGGAGCACGACTCCGCGAGCCCGTCATCGACACTTACGAACTTGGCCAGCTGCTGGCGTTCGAACGGCAACAACCAATCGCGTCGCGCGCGCTCGATGAGCTCGCCCGGAGTCTGAGACTTCCCGTCCACCGACAACATCACGCCCTCGGAGACGCTCTCACGACTGCCCAGGTGTTCATCGCGCTCGCCACTCACCTGGATGAATTCACGCCGGAGACGGTGCAGTCTCTGGCGCGCGCCAAGCAGCGCGCGTGGTGGCACTGGGGTTGACATGCTTACGGTGACGGCGAGGCTGGAAGCCACCGGCTATCGTGGCGCCGTTTTCAGCGCGGTCCGGGCAGCGTGCGGTGGTGCCCGATCAGAACAACGGGCGGGGGTACCCGGACGCAATATTCTTGTCCAGTCTGCGCGTCTCGTGCCGGTGCTTACTCGCTTGAGGTAAGTCCCGCGGCGTTCACGCCGTCCAGCGCGGCGGCTTCGTCGTTGTCCGGCGTATCGCCGCTCACTCCGACGCTACCGATGATCGCACCATCGCGAAGCACGAGAACGCCTCCGGCCGCCGGTGCCATCCGGCCCTGGGAGATCGTGACGAGGCTCGTGACGAATTGCGGACGAGCCTCGGCCATCATGGCGAAGTTCCGGGAAGGCGCGGCGAGCGAGACGGCCGTCCAAGCCTTGGCCGTCGCGATGTCGACGCGCAGAAACGTCGCACCTTCTTGGCGCTTGACGACCAGTGGGTGGCCGCCACGATCGAGCACGCAGACGGCAATCGGATTCAAACCCCGCTGTATCGCGCCGTCAATGGTGCCCTGGGCGATTGCGTCGGCCTCAACGAGGGTCAACTCGGTCATGTCGGTGCTCCTTCAGTTGCGCGATCGGCATCTTGCGTTTTGACGCGTCGCCGCCACGCATTGAGAATATCTTCGGTATAGCCGTTCGGCGATTTCGTACCCTCGAAGACCAGTTCGAGAGCGGCCGAAACGCCGGGGCTCGATATCGCGTCCGGCATCATCGGCCGGTAGGCGGAGTCGTTCGCGTTCTGCTCGTCGACCAGTGCGGCCATCTCGAGGAACGTCGACACAATCGCGTCGCGTTCGAGAAGGCCGTGGAGCAGCCAGTTGGCAATGTGCTGGCTCGAGATGCGCAACGTCGCTCGGTCTTCCATGAGCGCGACACCGTTGATGTCGGGCACTTTCGAACATCCGATGCCCTGGCCAACCCATCGAACCACGTATCCGAGGATGCCTTGTGCGTTGTTGGCCAGCTCCTCGGCAATCTCAGCGCTCTTGGGTTGGCTCGTGAGCAGTGGAAGCTCGAGGAGGTCATCGAAACGAGTCGACGGTTGCTGTGCGATCTCGTCTTGGCGCGCGGCAACATCGACGACGTGGTAGTGCATGGCGTGCAACGCTGCAGCGGTCGGTGAGGGCACCCACGCGCACGACGCACCGGCTCGCGGGTGCGCGATCTTCACTTCGACGAGCTCTGCCATCGCGTCGGGCATGGCCCACATTCCCTTGCCGATCTGTGCGACGCCGCGAAAGCCCATGGCGAGCGCGACATCAACGTTGTTCTGTTCGTACGCGAGTAGCCACGCGGTCGATCGCATGTCACCTTTGCGCACCACTGGTCCGGCCGTCATGGCTGTATGAATCTCGTCGCCGGTGCGATCGAGGAAGCCGGTGTTGATGAAGATGACGCGCTGGCGGGCCGCCGCGATGCAATTGGCGAGATTCAGCGACGTCCGTCGCTCCTCGTCCATGATTCCGATCTTCACGGTGTTCTCGGGCAGGTTCAAGAGACGTTCGACGGCAGTGAAAACCTCGACCGAGAAGGCGACCTCGGCACTGCCGTGCATCTTGGGTTTCACGACGTAGACGCTTCCCGCTACGCTGTTGCGCAACGCGCCGAGCCGACGTAGCTCGAACATCGCGATGGTGACAGTCATCAGCGCATCGAGGAGGCCCTCCGGTACTGCGCGGCCGTCTTCGGTTTGAACTATGTCAGTCATCATGTGCATGCCGACGTTGCGGATGAGGAGCAGACTGCGACCCGGAAGCGTGAACGGCCCCCCATCGGGAGCGATGAAGGAGCGATCTGCTCGAAGTCGACGGGTGAGTTGACCACCGTCTTTCTCAAACGTTGCTTCGAGAACGCCGGTCATAAGTCCGAGCCAGTTGCGGTAGAGCAACGTCTTGTCGTTGGCGTCGACCGTCACGACCGAATCTTCGCAGTCCTGGATGGTCGTGATCGCGGCTTCGAGGATGACGTCCGCGACGCCCGCGAGATTCTGCTGGCCGATCGGATGGTGTCGATCAACCACGAGTTCGATGTGGAGCCCGTGGTTGCGAAGGAGGATTCTCGTTGAGTCCTGGTCGCGATGAAACCCCACGAACTGCGTGGGGTCGGCGAGCTCGCTGGTGCGACCGTCGCTCAGCGTCACCGTGAGGGCCACCGGTGTCTCGGTGGTCAGAGTGAACTCCGTAACCTCGCCGTACAGTCCGCTCGCGAGTGGGGCCGCCTGATCGAGGAAACCGTTTGCGTACGCGATGACCCGCTCGCCGCGCACCGGGCTGTAGCTGGAACCGGGATTGGCGCCCCCCTGATCAGGAATGACGTTGGTGCCGTAGAGGGCATCGTACAGGCTGCTCCAGCGCGCGTTCGCGGCATTGAGAGCGAATCGTGCGTTGTCGAGTGGCACGACGAGCTGGGGTCCGGCGATGTGCGCGATCTCGGGGTCGACGTTGTCGACATCGATGGAAACGGGTGCGGATGCGGGCTCGAGGTAGCCAATCTCGGTGAGGAAACGGCGGTACTCAGCGACGTCGCCCGCTCCGGAGTGCGTCGAATGCCACTGGTCGAGCTGCTCCTGCAGCGCCGAGCGGTGTTCGAGGAGCGCGGTGTTACGGGGCCCAAACGTCGCGACAATCTCGGCGAAGCCTGACCAGAAGACTTCCGGGTCGATCCCGAGCGGAGGTAGCACCTCGTCGGTGACGAAGCGATCGAGAGTCCCGGCGACGCGAAGGCCACCTCGTTGCACGTAATTATTCGCTGATGTCATCGCGCATCAACCTGAGCGGGCGAATCTATGTGAGGGACAAGACTGAGGTCGCACGTCCAAGATTGTCAGGCCCTTACTAGTCGAATTTTCGAGGAATCTATTCGTGCGGCCAATTCTGAGAGTTGACGCACGTAGAAGTTTTTATCACATTGTCAACGCCACTACGAAGAGATTGCTGGAAGGGCGCGCGGAGTCGGGGCGCCGTATGCCCGCGGTTGCGTGGGTCGATCGACTCATGCCGCCGATCACGAACGGCATGCAACTCGCGATGGCGCGGCGCCTCGGTGTGAAGCATCGGCGACAGCCCTCCCGGAATCCTCGTGCCGACCGGCCCGAGCCGAGGCAACTCCTCCGTCTTCACGAAACCGAACAGCACCGGCTCGACCCGTGGACCGCGACTCTTCATCACCAGTTGCCAGCCCATTCCACCCCCTCGCCCGTGGACTGTCCAATGAATCCAGCCCGCACCACCGACTGAAAACTGACCGGGGAGCGACTCGAGTTGCTCGGACCGGAAAGGGTGTTCGAAACTGTCGTCGGGGGGTGGCTAGGGCGTTACCGGCTCGCCGCTTTCCCAGCGAGGCGTGAATTGAGCAGCGACACCAGGGAGTAGACGACCTCCGTAGCCGGCATCGCCGTCTCGGTGAGTTGACCCAGTTCGACGAAGCTCCCGACGAGAGGATCGACCTCCAGCGCCCGGCCGGCTTCGACGTCTTGCAGCATCGACGTCTTGTGATCGCCGACTTTCTCCGCACCCTCGATCCGTTGCTCGACGGACAGCCGGAGCTGCAGCCCGAGTTTCGCGGCAACCTCGGAGGACTCGAGCATCATCTGCGCGGCGAGCGCACGAGTGGCCGGGAATCGACAGATCTCAGCGAGGGTGGCACCGGTGAGCGCGCTTATGGGGTTCATCGCCAAGTTGCCCCATGCCTTCACCCACAAATGGGACCTGATGTCGGTGAGCACCCGCGACTTGAATCCCGCCTCGGTGAGCACATGGGCGATCCGGGTCGCCCGATCCGACCGCACCCCGTCGAGCTCGCCCACCGGAAACCTGTCGCCTTCGACGAGGCGGAACATCCCCGGGGCGTCTCGTTCGGCGGCAGGGTAGGCGATCGCCGCGACGATCCGATCGACCGGAATGTGCCGCTCGAGCGTGCCGTCGGGGTCGAGGGTCTGGAGTCGACGACCGTCGAATGGGCCAGGGAACTTCTGGAAGAACCACCACGGAACACCATTCTGCAACGGGAGCACGACGGTTTCCTCGTGGTAGAGGAGCGGGAGTTGGTGGGCTATCTCGGCGATCTGCTGTGCTTTGAGCGCCAGTATCACCAGGTCCTGCGGCCCCAACAAGGCAAGGTCGTCAGAGGCCTGCAGATCGGTAGCCACGAGCACGGAGCCGTCCGGTTCCTCCAGCCTCATTCCGTTGGAGCGGATCGCGGCGAGGTTGTTTCCGCGGGCGAGCACGCTGACCTGTTGGCCAGAGATGGCTAGGCGAACGCCCAGCAGACCACCGATGGCTCCCGCACCCACAATGCACACGCGCATTTTCGCACTTTAGCCGGGCCATGCCCGTGCGGTCTCACGTTCCGGTCGACGTGCACATCGAAGCGACAGCTGTAACCACCAACTCGTCAGGAGATCACGCTGAGGCGCTCAAAGGCCGAGCTTCTCGGCGAGACCGATTCGCTGAATCTTGCCGGTGGCGCCCTTGGGGATCTCGGCCACAAACACGATCCGCCTGGGCACCTTGAACGCGGCGAGTCGTTCGCCGAGGTAGGCGCGCAGCTCACTCTCGGTGACCTCCATGCCGACCGCCAGCACGACGGCGGCGCCGATCTCTTCTCCGAGCTTCTCATGAGGGATCGCGAACGTAACTGCCTCGGCGACCGCCGGGTGTCGGAGGAGCACTTCGTCGATCTCGATCGGCGAGATCTTCTCGCCGCCCCGGTTGATCTGCTCCTTTAGGCGGCCCGTGAGGAAGAGAAAGCCATCCTCGTCGAGCATGCCCTCGTCTCCCGTTCGGAACCAACCGTTGGTGAACGCGGACGCGTTCGCGGACGGGTTGTTCTCGTAGCCATCGACGATCGTGGCGCCCTGGACCGACACTTCACCGCGTTCGCCAGGTGGCAGGACGTTGTTCTCCGCATCAAGGATGGCCACCTCGATGCCCCTCGCGATGCCGACCGAGCCCGGCTTCGCTTGTTCGGGCGGCAACGGGTTGGAAGTCATCTGATGCGAGGCCTCGGTCATCCCGTAGGCCTCGATGATCGGCACGTCGAACAGCTCACGCAGGCCCTCCAACACGGGCTTCGGCAGGGCGGCCGACGACGAGCGGACGAAACGGAGGGTGGTCGGCCGCGGCGCGGGCGCTCGAGCCAGCACCATTTGGTGCATCGTCGGCACGGCGCTGTAGTAGCTGGGGCGCATCTCGTCGACCCAGCGGTGGAACGCGAACGCGTCAAACCCGGGCGTGCACACGACGGACCCGCCGACCGACAACGGGGCCAAGAGCCCGGCCATCATCCCGTGGATGTGGAACAGCGGCATTACGTTGAGTGAACGGTCGCCAGCGGTGAGCTCGAGTGATGATGCGATATTGCGAGCCGACCGGGCCAGGTTGCGCTGGCGCAGCGGCACGATCTTCGGTCGCGACGTCGTGCCCGAGGTGTGCAGCACCAGCGCGTGATCGTCGGCGGTCGGGCGGGCCGCCGAGCTCTTTCCGACGAGCGGCGCCACCAGGTCAATCGCGAGACCCTTCCCGCGCACCATGATGGGGATCATCCCTCCCGGCGCTGCCGCATGGGCCTCGGGTGAGGCTCCCTCGAAAGTGACGAGCGCCGACGCGTGCAGGTCGTCGAGGTAGAACCGGAACTCATCCTCGCGATACTTCGGGTTCAGGGGCGCGGCGCAGCCAACGGACATGGTGGCCAACAGCACCAACGCCATTTCCGGGCCGTTCGGCAAAACGATGGCGATCCGGTCCTTCGGTCCAAGTCCGGCACTTCGCAACTGCGCCGCCAGGCGATCGACCTCCCGGCGCAAAGTCTCATGATCGACGACGTCACCGTCCACACCCAACAAGGCGGGCCCCTTCGCATCCAGGGGAAGCAGGCCCGCGACGGTATCGGCCGGTGACGAGTGATCAGAGGTTGTAGTGATGTCTGACATTGAACACGCCCGTTCAGCGGCATCTCCGCTCCCGTTCGTATTATCACATAAAGAAGCAACTGCGGTACTTCTTCGTCGCACGCTCTTCGACATGTCGAGCGATCGCTGACTCGAGATGCTCCAGCGACTCCGCAGTCGTCTCTTGATCGCGGGTCGCCTCGCCTCTTCAGTCGAGAAGAAGTCCAGAATCTGATGCAAGGTAGCAATTCCGAGAGTCCATCTAGTGCTCCGTCCGGTACCAACCACCGCACCGACGAACCCCGAAACGCCCTTTGGCATCGCCACAACAACTACGGTGACGTCCCAAATGCCGCACCGTCAGATCCGCGAGTTGGAAAGTTAGGAATCGGCGGTCTGTCCATGCGCCAACCAAGGGATCGGGATCGCACTGCGCCAGAAGTACGCGGTTGAAATCGCCAGCAGCCGGCTGGTGTCGGTCTGCGACGGCCGCACCGTATTCCCTCGCCTCGCCGCCATGACACTGGATTCGCTGACTTCAACATGACTTCATGGAATCGTCCGATGTGACCATTACACCCGGCTGTAGTGCAGAGCGCCTCCGGTCCTTCTTCGACCGAAGGCGCTCTGCAACACGCAATCGATGGCTCTTTCCTGCACGGTCAGCGGGGACCAATAGACAACTCGCTGCAGTCAAATCGCCACCGCAAACTCCCTAGAGTCGTGGTGGACGACCTTCAGCAGCCCTCTAGTTCCTCTATCAGTACCGGCGTTCATTCCAGCACGCTTTCTTCCTGCCGCCAATAGCGGCCCACGACCATTATCGGACAGATGCAGAAACTGAAGATCACAGCCTCGATCGCGCCAATCGGAAGGACATTGTGAGTATCGATTCCTCGTGAGTACGTCCACGTCCGGCCGGGTTTCCTCAGCAGGAATTTCGGCTGACGGAATTGCTGACAATCGGGGTAACCCAGCAAGTTCCGCGCGATGGACCGCTACACGAACCTTCGTCTGGCAAGGGCTCCAATGGTGGACCTCAGCGGACAGCTTTCAAACCTTTCCATCTCCTTGGATGATCTCGGAGCAGGCCCCCAGCGCCAGAACCTGGGACATCCGCCGTCGGACGTTTCGGGCACCGAGAATCACTCACCAGATTCGGACATCGACGCGGTGGACTTAGCGGACGAGTCCCGGCACCTCAACGGGGCCGGTCACCGCCAGATGAACGACGACTAAGGCCGCGACCGGCGCTCACCGCAGCTCACTGCGCACCGGCCGTCGCCGGCGTCACCAGGCGCTCACATACTCTCACGTCCGCACCGGCACCGTCGTTCTAGGACCTTCTCCCCTAGAGTGACGCGCGCGTGCTCACTACGATGGCCGCAATGCCCGACGGTCCACTCCTGCGCTGTGAGAACCTGCGACGGAGTTTCGGCGACCGTCCCGCGGTCGACGGCATCAGCTTCTCCATCAATCCGGGTGAGATCTACGGACTGCTCGGCCCCAACGGCGCCGGCAAGACAACGACGATCAAGATGGTCTGCGGGCTGCTCGAGCCCGACGGTGGCGAGGTGACCGTCGAGGGGCGCCACGTCAGCACCGACCTATCGGTGAAGGGTCTCATCGGCTACGTGCCCCAGGACATCGCTCTCTACCCGGACCTCACAGCGAGGGAGAATCTCAGCTTCATCGCGCGACTCTACAAGCTCTCCTCTGACGTCGTTCGCGAGCGCGTCGCCGAGGTACTGGAGCTCTGCGAGCTCAGCGACCGCGCCAACGATCGCGTCGACTCGTTCTCCGGCGGAATGAGGCGGCGCCTCAACATCGGCGCGGGGCTCTTGCACCACCCCCAACTGCTGGTGCTCGACGAGCCCACGGTCGGCGTCGACCCCCAGAGCCGCCACTCGATTCTCGAGCGGGTCCAGGAGTTCGGACGCACCGGCATGGCGGTGCTCTACACGACCCACTACATGGAAGAGGCCGAGCGCATCTGCAACCGGGTCGGCATCATCGACCATGGTCGCCTAATCGCCGAGGGCACCCGCCGCGAACTTGTCGAGCGGCTCGGTGAGCGCGATCGGATCGAGTTGTCCGCAACCGGCAACCTCGAGGCCTTCGCCGCGGCCTGTCGCGCACTACCCGGGGTCGACAGCGTCGCCACGACCGCCGGCGCGGTACAGGTCGTAGCGAGCGATGGTCGCCGGATACTGCCCCAGCTGCTCGAGGCGTCCGAACCTATCGACGTGACGGTCAACGCGATAGATGTCACCGAGCCCGATCTAGAAGCGGTCTTCCTGCACCTCACCGGGACCGCGCTGCGCGATTGAGATGCGCACCGCCCTGCTCATCGCCCGAAAGGACTTGCGCCAGCGGATGCGTGACCGGTCGGCGATCGTGCTCGGGCTGGTCG
>PKYK01000002.1 GCA_003133665.1 Acidimicrobiaceae bacterium
GTCGGAGGCCCGACGCAACAGGTGTGCAACCTTGCACTGGCGGCTGAGGACCTAAACACCTTCACATGAAGAGATTCATCCCATTGCAGTTAACTGTTCGGCAGTCGTCAACATGTCCATCCCAACCGGCCGAAGGTGGCCGTCGTCGAACGCGCTTCCCGCGCGAAGCGGTGGAGGCGCGACAGGGTCTATCGCCAATCTCGGACCGCTCGGCCCAGGGTCTTGCTCACCTCGGTTCCTAGCAGCGCGGCCAGCGACGCCGCAGTGACCTCGCCGGAGTTGAGGCGATCGGTTGCATGAAAGCAATCCCAAAGGCGGACCAGTCCGTCCTCACCGTCGGAGTCGAACGCCTTGGCTGCGAGACGCTGCCACCGATACTGGTACCAGACATAGTTCAGCGGACTCATCGGGTCGTCACCACCCGTGTAGTGGGCTTCGAGCTCCTCCAGCGTGCTGTAACCCTCGGCGCGCATCCGAGCGCCAAGGCGTGGACTCTGCGCTCCCACGCTGGAGAGCACCTCAAGCGTGTTCAGACTTTCCGCCTTCCTCGTTGCGACGAACGCGTGGAGGGCCAGGTTGGCGAAGATCTCGCCTAGCCAGAAGGTCGGCAACCTGAGATCCCCGAGCATTTCGAATGCGTGGCCGAGCTCATGGATCGTGACGAGGTCGAAGAATGGCTGCAAATCCAAGCCACCTGCGCCGTCGGGGTATGTCGCAAGTAACCTCGTATAACCGCGCGGCGACGCCTCGTGAAGGTCCTGTCCCATCGCGATCCAGAAGTCTCCGCTTCCGGCGGGCATCACCACGATGCCGGGACGGATCTGACCATCGTCATCGTCAAAGAACGGCAGACCGTAGGGCTGCCTGCTCTTCCAGTCCGACTCGTCGGCCACGATAACGGCGATGTCGGGCTCGACTCCTGAAAACAGGCGACTGAAGTAGACGTAGGCGTCCGCGGCGACATCGGCCGCTGCCTGCGCTCGTACCAGTGACCCATCGCTGTAACGCACCTCAAACGGATAGCCGCCTAAGTGCGCAAGCCCTGATCCCATCGACATCAGACAAAACTAGTGGTCAACAGAAGCCCGGATGGACTGCATCTTCAACGGGGCGGGCAATGGGTATCGGAGCGCCACCGATCCTCGTGACACTTCAAGAGGTCGTGATGAACTAGGGTCGCAATCCTGTCGTGTCGGAGGCGGTCTGAGGTGTCGGAGGACCGACGTCGCTCTAGAAGAGCGGCGCTCCTACACCGCTTTACATCACAGTGCCGGCACCCGCACGGAACACTCCCGCATGGAACAACTATCGACTATCGGGATGCTCTCAATTCCAAGGCCTTGGCGAGAATGGTGAAGTCTTCAGAAATCTTTGCATCATCGACAAAGATCGGCGCCTCCACCGTCTCGAGCTTTGGAAATCTCTTCCATGCTGAGGCTCTCATCTTGCGAATCACCACCTTCAAACCTTTGGCCTCGTCAGCAGCGCCTACAGCGAGACCACCAGGACGGGCTTGGCGCTCGTGCTTGAGAAACACTCGAATCCGGTCGATCCAAGTTCGAAAGCTTCCGGAGCGCCACCAATGGAGACTGGCGCCAACCGCAAGACGAACGGCGACAGCGAGCGACGTCCAATAACAGACGGACCAACCCAATCTCTGCACGCTGGGGCTGGACTTGATTGCGAGCAGGGCGGACGCGGCAATGGTCGCCGCAGCGGTCAACGCCAAGAAGAACTTGGTCAGAGCGAAACACTTCGAGGCGATGCGATTGATGTCTCGTTGGGTCACGATAGTGACAACAACGGCTGGAATTAAGAGAATCAAGGACGCGGAAACGCTTGAATCGAGGTTGTAGTGACTCCACACGTAGTGAGCGTTGGCGACCTGTCGGTGGAAGACGTCCAGGATGAAGAAGAGAATCCAGGACGAGATCACACTCTGTATGAGAAGACCCGTCTTGTAGGGATAGAAGCTCACAAAGAGGGTGGCGGACTCGATGGCACGACCTTCGGTGTCCACCGAGATATGCGCCTCATCCGGAAGTTGATCGTTGTCCCGATTCCAGACAACCGAGCCATCACTCTTATCGTCGGGAAGGTAATTAACTCTTACACTCGCTCCAACGGTGCGGAAACCCTCGGGAGCCTGGATCGAGAAATGGCTACTCTCCGAATCACCAATTCCGTTGACAGTCAATCGGAACCAGAGCGACGCAGTCCCGGCGATGAATTTGACGATCAGGTTCTGCACTCGGCGAAGCGACCCAGTCAAGGCGAAGGGCGCCTCCGTCGACTGAAGGTATGAGAGCCGAATGATGGTCCGATTGTCATTGAAGCAACGCGTGGGCAACTCCACGAGTAACAAGTACTGACCTTGCCAGCGATATAGGTCTCGGCGTATCTTGCGATATGACTCCGGTGGCAATTCTCCAAGGGAGTCCAGCAGATCCAAAATGGCCTTTCGCCCTTCGTCAACGTACCCCGGTGAAACATGGTTCATTAGCGGAACCGACTGACGGGGTGCAGAGATGCATTCAAGGATGGTCTGAAAGGAGGCGACTACGTGATGGTCTTCCCACCAACGCGCCTGAAGACCCGCGGCGACAACCTTCCTCTCGTAAAGCGTCGTTGGTCGGCTGAACTCGCCGAGTTCGTCGTGCGTCACCTTGGCCGCGACCGAAGCGTACCGCGTCATCCGATGGAGGGGAACGACATACGTCTCGTGCGCAATCTTTGGGATCTCTTCATCCTTCTTCGAATCGAAGTTGATGTAGAACGTGACCTCTCTCGAAACTGTCCTCTCGTTGATGGGCGTAAAGCGCTCGAATCGGCGATCAAGCCATTTACGCCGATCTGGACGCCGAAGCAACTGGAAAATCTGCGCCCCGAGCTTGTGCTCCTCGGTCTGTTGGAGTACGTGTGGGCGCATTGTCATCGGACTATACATCAGTGGTTTAAACTGGTTAGCGCAACAATCTGATTGAACTTCTCCAATGGTCATATTTCCGAGCATGATCCACAGCACAACCTCAGCCCCAAGTGATTCACAGCTTGCCGTTGACAAGTTCGATCTCGTTGCATCACTACTCGCTGCTTTAGACCTCGAGCCTCTCATAGAAGAAGCGAGCGCCACCGTGCGCTATTTCCTCGCCGAGTGATTTGTCGAGCGGGTGAAGGTTTTCCTGGATCATCTTGAGGTGAAAGACCCTGTGCCCCCCGGTCAATGTCTTGTCGGGTGAAGTCGACCTCAAGGTACCGGGGATTGTAGGCGTCGGAGGGCGACGGCGGATTCAATCGGTCAG
>PKYK01000022.1 GCA_003133665.1 Acidimicrobiaceae bacterium
CCACCGTCGACTTGCCGCAGCCCGACTCGCCGACCAGCCCCAGCGTCTCGCCGTGGCGGATCTCGAACGAAACGTCGTCGACCGCCTTGATGTCGCCCACGTGGCGGTCGAGCACGATCCCACTCCTGATCGGAAAGTAGACCTTGAGCCGCTCGACCTCGACCAGGTTGTTCTCGCCGCTCAACCCGCCGCCTCCTTGCGGCTCTTCTGCCACTCGTCGACCGGCACCGGGTTGAAGCAGGCCACGTAATGACCCGACTCGATCTCGACCAGATGCGGAACTTCCTGCCGCGACTGCTCGACCTCGAAGCGGCAGCGCGGCTGAAACGGGCAGGCACTGGGGAAGCTCAGCATGTCGCGTGGCGCGCCCGTGATCGGCCGCAGCTTCACCCTGCGCGTGTAATCGAGCCGCGGCACGCTCTCGAGCAGGCCGAGCGTGTACGGATGCCGCGGCCGCTTGAAGATGTGCTCGGCCGTGCCCCGCTCCATGAACATCCCGCCGTACATCACGTCGATGCCCGTGCACATCCCTGCGACTACGCCCAGATCGTGCGTGATCAGGATCAGCGCCGTCTCGCGCTCGGCGACGAGCTTGCGCAGCAGGTCGAGGATCTGCGCCTGGATCGTGACATCCAGCGCCGTGGTCGGTTCGTCCGCGATCAACAGCTTGGGCTCACAGGCCAGCGCCATCGCGATCATCACGCGCTGGCGCATGCCGCCCGAGAGCTGACCGGGAAAGGCGTCGTAGCGCTGCAGGGGCGAGGGGATGCCGACGAGTTCGAGCAGTTCGATGGCGCGGGCCTTGGCGGCCTCCTTGGACATGCCGAGTCGCACCCGCAGGGTCTCGTCGATCTGCTTGCCGATGCGGGTGACGGGGTTCAGCGACGTCATCGGGTCCTGGAACACCATCGCGACCTCGGTGCCCCAGTATTGACGCTTCTCGTTCTCCGTGGCCCCCACCATCTCGTGCCCGTTCAGCAGCACCGAACCGGTGACAGTGACGTTGGTGCGGGGCTGGAGGCCCATGATCGTTCGGGCCAGCACCGTCTTGCCCGAGCCGGACTCGCCCACGATGCCTAGGGTCTCGTTCTTGTTGAGATCGAACGAGACGCCGCCGACGGCCGGCAGCGGTCCCGAGGTCGTCGTGAAGGTCGTCGCGAGGTCCCTCACGACGAGCAGCTTGTCGGGGGTCACGCTCACAGCTTCACCTCGGTGACGTCGAAGTGACTGCGCAGGCGGTCACCGATGAAGTTGAGAACCAACAGGAAGAGACAGAGCGCGAGCGACGGAAAGAGCACCAGCCACGGATTCTCCGCCAACACGGTGCGGCTCTCATTGATCATGTTGCCCCACGACGGGGTCGGTGGGTTGACCGAGAGGCCGAGGAACGCGAGCGCCCCCTCCAGGGTTACCACCGTGGCGATGCCGATCAGCAGGAAGGAGATGCCGATGGGGGCGATATTGGGGAGGAGCTCTTTCATCATGATCCGCCGGTCGGTGGCGCCCTGGACCTTGGCGGCGATGATGTAGTCCTTGGTGGCGATGGCGAGCGTCGCGGTTCGGATCACGCGGTAGACCAGCGGCACGGACGCGAGTCCGATGACCAGGATGATCTTGGTCATCGAGCGAGGCGTCCAGAACGAGAGCACGGCGATGACGGCGATGATCGCGGGGAACGCCAGGAAGACGTACATGATGGTCGTGGTGATGGTGTCGAAGCGGCCCCGACGGTAGGCGGCCAGCATGCCCAGTGGCGCGCCGATGCCAAAGCCGATGACCATGGCCCCGGCGCCCACCGCGATCGAGACGCGCGATCCGTAGACGACGCGCGCGAAGATGTCGCGTCCCAGGTCATCGGTGCCGAAGAGGTGGTGGAGCGAGGGTCCCGAGTTGACGAAGTTGTAGTCCTGGAAGAGCGGATTCTGAAGAGGCAGCACGTTGGCGAAGACGGCTCCGATGATGTTGAGGGCCAGCCACCCGACGCAGATCCAGAACAGCACGCCGAGCGGTTCGTTCTTCTCGGGCCGCTCCACCAAGGAGGAGTCGGACAAGATGACTTGGGACGGGCTGTTCGCCCCGAAGAGTTCACTCACGGCTGATCCTCGGGTCGACGATGTTGATGATGAAGTCGAAGATGAAGTTGATCAGGACGACGCCCACCGACACGACGAGCACGATGCCCTGGACCAGCAAGTAGTCACTGTCGTTGATGGCGGCGATGAGCGTGTAGCCCAATCCGGGAATCGCGAGGAGGTACTGCACCACGAACCCGCCCGCGAGGAGCCCTCCAATATTCACGCCCGCCGCTCCGAGCAGGGCCACCGAGGAGGGCCGAAAGGCGTGGCGCCACATGATCCGCCGCTGGCTGATGCCCTTGGAGCGGGCCATCGTGATGAACTCCTCTTGCAGGGTGGCGATCATGTCACTGCGCAGGACGCGGTAGTAGACGACGAAGCTGCCGATCGCCAGGGTGAACGCTGGCAGCGCCAGACTCTCGAGATTGACGATCCAGTTGGTGCCGAACGACACGTACGACGCCACCCCGATGTTCTGGACCCCCAGCTTGATGGAGATGAAGAGAACGAGCAACACGATGATGATGAACGGGGGGATTGACAGCAGCGTGAAACTGGTCGCTCCCAGGATCCGGTCGACCAATCCGTCGGGCTTGCGCGCCGAGCGCATGGCCAGGGGAATCGCGGCCGCGAACGCCAGAATCTGGCTGAGTCCCATGATCTCGAGGTCGATCGGCAGGGCGGCACGAATGGTGGTCGCGACGGAGGTCTGGGAGATGAAGGAGATACCGAGATTCCCCTTCACCACGTTGCTGATCCAGATGAAGTACTGCTCGATGATCGATTTGTTCAGGCCCAGGAGTTTGTAGAGCTTGGCCCGGTTCACCGGGCTGTCGCCGGTGCCGAGGATCACGGCGGCCGGGTCGCCCGGCAGCAGGTGGATGAGGTAGAAGCTCCCAACCGAGATGACGAAGATGATGCCGATCAACATCACCAGACGTCGTATGACGTATCTCAGCACTCTTACCCCTCCGCGACCTGTTAGGACAATAGCCAACTCGGAGGCTCCGGCGGTGCTCCTCCGGCAGAGCGCCACCGCGTGTCACGGCTGGTGACTACCGTGGTTGAGTGAAGAGAATTGCCATTGCGGGTGGCATTGGCGCCGGGAAAACGGTGGTGACCGACCGTCTCGCGAGTCTGGGCTGGACCGTCATCGACGCCGATCTGATTGCGCACGAAATCACCGAACCCGGTCGTCCGGCGTGGCGGGCCCTGCGCGAAGCCTTCGGCGACGCGGTCCTGAACGCAGACGCCACGCTCGATCGGGCGTTCGTCGCCGACGTGGTCTTTCACGATGCGTCGGCGCTGGGACGGCTCAACCACATCACGCACGGTGAGATCGGCGCCGAGATCGTCCGCCGACTCGATGAGGTGACGGCGAGGGCCGCCTTCGTCGCCCTGCCGCTCTTTCGCCCCGAACATCGCGCGATCTTCAATCTGGATGCGGTGTGGGCCGTCCAGGTGGAGCCCGCGACAGCGGTGGCCCGGTTGTGCGCCTCGCGCGGATTCTCGGAAGCCGACGCGAGGGCCCGCCTCTCCAACCAGATGTCCAACGAAGAGCGCAGCGCCATCGTCGATCGGGTGTTGTGGAACGAGGGATCGATCGAGGATCTCTACCACCAGCTCGACGTCCTGTTGCACGAGAACGGACTCGGACGTGGATAAGTTCCTCGTCGAGTCCCCATTTCAACCGTCGGGCGATCAGCCTCGGGCGATCGCCACGTTGACGGCCGGCGTCGAGGACGGCCTGCGCTATCAGACGCTCGAGGGAATCACCGGAAGCGGCAAGACCGCGACAATCGCCTGGCTCGTCGAGCGAGTCCAGCGTCCGACGCTGATCCTCGAGCCGAACAAGTCGCTGGCCGCGCAGTTGGCCTCTGAGCTGAAAGAGATGCTGCCGAGCAACCGGGTGGAGTTCTTCGTCTCGTACTACGACTACTACCAACCCGAGGCCTACATTCCGCGCACCGACACGTTCATCGAGAAGGACAGCTCGATCAACGAGGAGATCGACCGGCTGCGTCACGCGGCGACGTCGTCGCTGCTGACTCACCGCGACACCATCGTGGTGGCGTCAGTCTCGTGCATCTACGGACTCGGATCGCCGCTCGAGTACCGGGAGCGAATGCTGCAGTTGGAGGTCGGTCAGAGCTTCGACCAGCGGGCCCTGCTACGCCGTCTGGTCGAGATGCAGTACAGCCGCAACGAACTGGTGCTCGACCGCGGTCTCTTTCGGATGAAGGGCGACACACTCGAGATCCAGCCGGCGTACAGCAACGAGGCCATCCGGGTCTCGTTCTTTGGTGACGAGGTCGACGAGATCTCCTTCTTCAATCCCGTGACCCAAGAGAGTCGGGGCCGGGTGGAGGAGTTCACCCTGTTCGCCGCGTCGCACTACGCGACCAGCTCCGAGACCCTGCACCGGGCCTGTCGCTCGATCGAGGATGAGTTGCAGGTGCAGCTCGCCAGGTTCGCGGCGGAGGGCAAGCTGCTCGAGGCGCAGCGGCTGCGTTCGCGCACCGAACACGACCTCGAGATGCTCGAGCAGACGGGCGTCTGCGCGGGCATCGAGAACTACTCGGCGCACCTTGACGGGCGAAAGCCGGGGGAGCGTCCCTACACGTTGCTCGACTACTTTCCCGAGGACTTCCTGGTGGTCATCGACGAATCGCACGTGGCGGTGCCCCAGGTCCGGGGTCAGTACGCCGGCGACCGGTCGCGAAAGACGACGCTGGTCGAACACGGCTTCCGCCTGCCCAGCGCGATGGACAACCGTCCCCTGAACTTCGACGAGTTCATGGAGATCGTGCCCCAGATGGTCTTCGTCTCCGCCACACCGGGGCCCTACGAGATCGAGCACAGCGACCAGATAGCAGAACAGGTGATTCGCCCCACCGGGCTGCTGGACCCTCTGGTGACGGTGGTGCCCACGCGGAATCAGATCGACGACCTGCGGGTCCGACTCGACGTCGTCATCGCGCGCAGCGAACGGGCCCTCATCACGACGTTGACGAAGAAGATGGCCGAGGACCTCACGGTCTTTCTGACCAAGGCCGGCTATCGGGTGCAGTACCTGCACAGTGACATCGACACCATCCAGCGAATCGAGATACTCCGTTCGCTGCGCCTCGGCGAGTTTGACATCCTCGTGGGCATCAACCTGCTGCGCGAGGGCCTCGACCTGCCCGAGGTCTCGCTGGTGGCGATTCTCGACGCCGACAAGGAGGGGTTCCTGCGCTCGCGCAGCGCCCTTATCCAGACGATTGGACGGGCCGCGCGCAACTCCAACGGCGCCGCGGTGCTCTACGCCGACCGGATGACCGACTCGATGCGTGAAGCCATCTCGCTGACCGAGCGCCGACGGATGCTCCAAATCGTGTACAACGAAGAGCACGGCATTGAGCCGCGCACCGTCATGAAGAACGTCTCTGACATCCTCGGACGCCTGCGCAGCGAGTCGGCCCCCGAACCCGTCAACAAGAGCCACGGCATCACGTCGCTCGAGGAGCGACTTCCCGACGACCTCAACCTGGAGATCGCCCGGGTCGAGAAGGCGATGCTGCTGGCCGCGGGTGAGCTTCGATTCGAAGAGGCCGCCGCCCTGCGCGACATCCTGCACTCGCTACAGCGTCAGGGCCTCGCCATTTCCGTTGACGACCTGACTATCGACGCCTGACCGGTAGATTCCCTCTATGTCCCAGACAATCCGAGTGCAGGGCGCTCGCGTCCACAACCTCAAGAACCTCTCGGTCGAGCTGCCCCGGGACCAGCTCATCGTCTTTACCGGCCTCTCGGGTTCGGGCAAGTCCTCACTGGCTTTTGACACGATTTACGCTGAGGGCCAACGCCGCTACGTCGAGAGCCTCTCGGCCTACGCCCGCCAGTTCCTCGGTCAGATGGACAAGCCCGACGTGGACTTCATTGAGGGGCTGTCGCCGGCCATCTCGATCGACCAGAAGACCGCGTCGAGGAATCCTCGCTCGACCGTGGGCACGATCACCGAGATCCACGACTACCTGCGCCTGCTCTACGCGCGCATCGGGGTGCCGCACTGCCCCAACTGCGGCAAGGCCGTGACGCGCCAGACGCCCCAGCAGATCGTCGATCAGGTGCTCAGCCGCCCCGACGGGGAGAGGTTCCTCGTTCTGGCGACAGTCGTCGAAGGTCGAAAGGGCGAGTACAGCACGCTGCTCAACGAGCTGGCCGGGCAGGGTTTCTCGAGGGTTCGCGTCGACGGCACCGTGCTCGAACTCGCGGATCGCGAGAGCCTGACGTTGGCGCGATACGAGCAGCACACGATCGACGTCGTGCTGGACCGCTTGACGGTGAAGGCCTCGAATCGTCAGCGCTTGACCGAGTCGGTCGAGTCGGCGCTGAAGCTCACCAAGGGGCTCGTGTCGTTCCTCTTCCTCGGTGACGACAAGTTGGTGCAGTTCTCGGAGAAGTTGGCCTGCAGCGACTGCGGCATCAGTTTCACCGAGATGGCGCCGCGCGACTTCTCCTTCAACTCGCCCTACGGGGCCTGCACGGTGTGCACGGGCCTGGGCACTCGCTTCGAAGTGGACCCCGAGCTGGTGGTGCCCGATGAATCGCTCTCCCTCGCCGACGGGGCGCTGGCCCCGTGGGCCGGTCAGCGGTTCAAGTACTTCGAGCGGCTGATCGCCGGCATCGCCGACCTCGGTGGCTTCAGCGTGGACACGCCGTGGAAGAAGTTGAAATTGAAAGACCGCAAACTCGTGCTGCACGGCGTGGAGAAGAAGACGGTTCCGGTCAAGTACCGCAATCGCTACGGCAAGGTGCGCACCTACGACACCACCTACAACGGCATCGTCGACTGGCTCGAGCGCAAACGCAGCGAGGCCGACGGCGACTGGTCGCGCGAACAGGCGGAACAGTACATGCGCGAGGTCGAGTGCACGACGTGCCGGGGACAGCGGCTGAAGCCCGAGGTCCTCGCGGTGCGGATCTACGAGCGCAGCATCGCCGACGTGAACGCCATGACCATCGACGAGGCCATCGACTTCTTCCGGAACCTGAAGCTCACCAAACGCGAAGAGACGATCGCCCGCCAGGTGATCAAAGAGATCCACGAGCGGCTCAATTTCCTGATGGACGTCGGCCTCGACTACCTGACGCTCAGCCGAGCCTCGGCGACCCTGTCGGGTGGCGAGGCGCAACGGATCCGCCTCGCGAGCCAGATCGGCAGCTACCTGGTGGGGGTGCTGTACGTGCTCGACGAACCCTCCATCGGGTTGCACCAGCGCGACAATCGTCGACTGATCGCCACCCTCGAGCGGCTGCGCGATCTGGGCAACTCGGTCATCGTGGTCGAACACGACGAGGAGACCATCCGGCTGGCCGATTTCATCGTCGACATCGGTCCGGGAGCCGGCGAATTCGGCGGCCAAGTGGTGCACGCGGGCACGTACGCAGAGTTGGTGAAGAACAAGGAGTCGATCACGGGTCAGTACCTGTCGGGCCGGCGCTCGATCGCGGTGCCGGCGACCCGGCGCAAGGGCGACGGGAAGAAGCTGACGATCAAGGGCGCCCGGGCCAACAACCTGCAGAACATCTCGGTGCGGGTGCCCCTCGGAGAGTTCGTGGCGGTGACCGGCGTGTCGGGTTCGGGCAAGTCGACACTGATCAACGCCATCCTGCTCAGTTCACTCGAGCGCCAGATCAACGGGGCCAAGACCTCCGTGGCCGAGCACGACACCATCACGGGTCTCGAGAACCTCGACAAGGTGGTCGCCGTCGACCAGCAGCCCATTGGCCGCACGCCGCGCTCCAATGCCGCGACGTACACGGGGGTCTTCGACAAGATCCGCAAGCTGTTCGCCGAGACCCAGGAGTCCAAGGTTCGCGGCTACCAGCAGGGCCGGTTCTCGTTCAACGTGAAGGGCGGGCGCTGCGAGACCTGCGCCGGTGACGGGACGATCAAGATCGAGATGCACTTCCTGCCCGACGTCTACGTCAACTGCGAAGTCTGCGATGGTGCGCGCTACAACCGTGAGACGCTCGAGATCAAGTACCGCGGCAAGTCCATCAGCGACGTGCTCAACATGCCCATCACCGAGGCGCTGGAGTTCTTCGACCGCCAGCCCGCGATCCTGCGCCACATCCAGAGCCTCGTCGACGTGGGGCTCGGTTACGTGCGCCTCGGTCAACCGGCCCCCACGCTGTCGGGTGGCGAGGCACAGCGGGTGAAGCTGGCGACCGAGCTGGCCCGGCGCCCCACCGGCCACACGTTCTACGTCCTGGACGAGCCGACGACGGGACTGCACTTCGAGGACGTGCACCGGCTGCTCCTGGTGCTGCACCGTCTGGTGGACCAGGGAAATACCGTGCTCGTCATAGAACACAACCTGGACGTCATCAAGACCGCGGACTGGATCATCGATCTCGGTCCCGAAGGTGGACGCCGCGGCGGACTCGTGGTCGGTGAGGGCACTCCCGAGGCCATCGCCAAGCTGAAGACCGCCACCGGCACCGTATTGCGAGACGTGCTGTTCAAGGACCGTGGCGGCGCGTAGTGCTGACGAAGCCCTCGGGCATCCCTCGCCGCAGCGGTTGCTACCTCTTTCGCAATGAACACGGCACCGTCATCTACGTCGGCAAGGCACGTTCGCTGGCGCAGCGACTGTCCAACTACTTCCAGCGCAGCGATGGCCTGACGGTCAAGACCCAGGCGCTCATGTCCGAGGCGACGTCGGTCGAGTGGATCATCACGCCCAATGAGCTCGACGCGCTGATCCTGGAGAACGAGCTGATCAAGCAGAGCCAGCCCCGCTACAACATGCGCCTGAAGGACGACAAGAGCTTCCCCTACGTGGCGCTCGATCTGCGCGCCGACTTCCCCGCGCCCTTCATCACACGCAGTCGCCACGTGAAGGGCGTCCGGTACTTCGGGCCCTTCGTCGACGTCCGGGCCCTTCGCGTCACGATCGACGAGCTGCTCCAGGCCTTCCCGCTGCGCTCGTGCACCAAGCACAAGTTCAACTATCAGCAACGGATCGGACGGCCGTGCCTCTTGTACGACATCGGCAAGTGTTCGGGTCCCTGCGTCAAGGCGATCGACCGCGAGGGTTACCACGAGCTCGTGGCGTCGTGGGTCCGGTTCTTCGAGGGCGACGTCCGCCAGTTGCACAGACTCCTGGACGATCAGATGAAGGCGGCGTCGGTCGAGAAGCACTACGAAGCCGCCGCGAAGGCCCGCGACGGGCTGGCCGCGCTGGAGCGGGCGGCGAGCGAGCAGAGCGTCGTGCTGGACGACCACTCGAACCTCGACGTCATCGCGGTGGCGACCGACGGCGGACGCGCCGCGGTGGTGAGGTTCCGGGTCCGGTTCGGGCGCATCATCGGGCGCACCGTGCACCTGATCGACCGCTCGATGGACGAGGGCGACGTCGAGATCCTCGAGAGCGTGTTGCCCGACCTCTACGGGGACAGCGAATCGGTACCGCCGGCCGTGATCGTCGCGAACCCGGCGATGACGTCCGAACTCGTTCGCGCGTACCTCGGCGAACTGCGCGCCCGGCCGGTGTCGGTCGTCGCTCCCCAGCGCGGACGACGGCGACGAGTGCTCGAACTCGCCACCAATGATGCCCAATCGGTGATCGATCGCGACTCGCTGCGCCGTCAGAGCGACCACAACGTCCGCTCGCGCGCCCTCCAGGAACTGGGTAGCGCCCTGGAACTGCGTCAGCCGCCCTTTCGCATCGAGTGTTTCGACATGAGTCACCTGCAGGGGACCAACTATGTCGGTTCCATGGTGGTCTTCGAGGACGGCCTGCCCAAGAAGAGCGACTACCGCCACTTCAACGTGAAGGAAGTACTGGGTAACGACGACGTGGGGGCGATGGAAGAGGTCGTGCGACGTCGGCTCGGCTACTGGAGCGATGAGCAGTCGTCGTCGAAGTTCCGACGACCTGACCTGATCATCATCGACGGCGGCCTGCCCCAACTCCACGCCGCGCAGAAGGCGGCGGCGCAGGTCGGCCTCGATGGCGAGGTTGAGCTGGTGGCACTGGCCAAGCGCGAGGAGCTCTTGTACCGGCCGGGCAGCAGCGAGCCCATCGTCCTCGACCGCGGCTCGGAGAGCCTCTACATGGTCCAGCGCATCCGAGACGAGGCCCACCGGTTCGCGGTCTCCTTTCACCGAAGCAAACGGGGCAAGTCGATGGTCGCCTCGTCCCTCGAGGGGATCGAGGGCCTCGGCCCGGCCCGACGGGATCGACTGGTGGCCGCCTTCGGCTCGCTCGACGCCTTGCGCCACGCGACCCTCGATGAACTCGGGGCGTTGGCGTGGCTGCCCAACGACGTCGCCGTCAGGCTCTACGATCACTTACGGGCGCCGAGTCAACCGCGGCCCACGAAGGGAACTGCGCACGATGAGTGAGGTGTTGCTGGTCACGGGCATGTCAGGCGCGGGGCGCTCGACGGTGTCGGCCGCGCTCGAGGACATCGGCTGGTTCGTCATCGACAATCTGCCCCTCGAGTTGATCGTTCGCGTCGGCGAACTGGCGTCCGCCGGGTCGCTCGACTACGCCGGCGTCGCCTTCATCGTCGGTCGTTCGGGCCGCGTCCAGCCCGACGCGCTGTTGGCGGTGGAAAAAGAGTTGCAGCACATGCACGAGAACGCCAAGATCCTCTTTCTCGACGCACCCGACGACGTGCTGATCAGCCGATTCGAGGGCAACCGCCGCCGCCATCCCTTCCCGGCCCCGACGCTGGCCGACTCGATCGCGGGGGAGCGGGCCCTGCTGCAGTCGATTCGTGACGCCGCCGATCTCGTCTTCGATACCGGATCGATCAACACGAATCAGCTCCGCTCGCGCATCGTCGAGACGTTCACCGAACTCAACAGCATGGATTCGCTGCGCGTGTCCCTGGTCTCGTTTGGCTACTCCAACGGCATTCCGCGCGACGTCGATCTGGTCTTCGACTGCCGCTTCCTGCCCAATCCCCACTGGGTCGAAGAGCTCCGTCCCCTGTCGGGCCTCGACGAGGCGGTGGCCAATTACGTACTCGAACAAGAGCCGGCCCAGCACTTCTTGCACGACGTCGTCCAGTTGCTCGAGTGGCAGATTCCGGCGTTCGCGAAAGAAGGCAAGTCGTATCTCTCGGTCGCCATCGGCTGCACCGGCGGCCGTCACCGTTCGGTGGCGATCGCCGAAGAGATCCGCCGGCGGCTGCATATCAAGAACGCCGTGTTCCACCGCGACATCGCTCGATGAAGGTGGTCGCGGTCGGCGGTGGCCACGGCACGGCCGTGTCGCTGCGCGCGCTGCGCGGGCTCACCAATGACGTCACCGGCGTGGTGTCCGTGGCCGACGACGGCGGCTCGACCGGGCGGCTCCGGGCCTTGCTCGACGTGGCCGCCGTCGGGGACCTGCGCAAGTGTCTCGGAGCACTCGCCGATCCCGAGAATGCGCTGGCGCAGTCGTTCGAGCACCGCTTCACGGTGGGCGAACTCGACGGACACGCGGTCGGCAACCTCCTGCTCGTTGGGCTGCTCGACGCCACTGGCAACCTGGAAGAGTCGGTGCGGGCCGTGGCCCAGTTGATGGGGGTCACCGGCACGATCGTTCCGGCCAGTTGCGAGGGCGTGGTGTTGCTCGCGAGCACCGGGGAGGGACCGACCCGCGGCCAGAGCCAAGTGGCCCGGTCGTCGTCGATTCGACGCATCAGTGTCGAGCCCGCCAACGCCGCGGCACCCATCGTCGCCGTCGAGGCACTGGAGCGAGCCGACGTCGTGCTCATCGGTCCCGGGTCACTGTTCACCAGTGTCCTGGCGGCCTGCGTGATTCCCGGCATCCTCCAGGCGCTCGCCGGCACCAAGGCCCAGAAGATCTACGTGGCGAATCTGCGGCCACAGATCCCCGAAACCGCGGACTTCAGCCTGCAAGATCACGTCGACGCGCTGTGGGACCACGGGGTGCGACCGGACAGGGTGCTCGTCGACGTGCGCAGCACCTTCGCCCGCGAGACCTGTTCACTGGCGACCACCGTCGCCGATATCGCCGGGCGAAATGGCCTGGTGCACGATGTGCAAAAATTGGCGGGAGCGGTCCTCGCCGAGGTGCGATGATTGAAGACCGGTGATATGAGGAGAGACAAGTGCCGACACGCGTGGCGATTAATGGCTTTGGACGTATTGGCCGGGGATTCTTGCGGGCATCTCTCTCGAACCCGGACGTGGAGGTCGTCGCGGTCAATGACCTGACGTCGCCGGCGACCAACGCCCACCTCTTGAAGTACGACTCGACCCAGGGTCGGCTCGATCGGGCGGTGAGCGTCAGCGGGGACGTGATGACGGTAGGCGACGAGTCAATAAAGGTCTTCGCCGAGCGCGACCCGGCGGCCTTGCCGTGGGGTGAGTTGGGCATCGACGTGGTCATCGAGTCGACCGGTCGCTTCACCAGTCGAGAGGCCGCCGCGGTGCACCTCACGGCGGGCGCGAGAAAGGTCATCATCTCGGCGCCGGCGAGCGACGTGGACGCGACCTTCGTCGTCGGGGTCAACGAGTCGACCTATGACCCGAGCCGGCACCACGTCGTGAGCAACGCCTCGTGCACCACCAACTGCTTCGTGCCGATGGTGAAGGTGCTCGACGACGTGCTGGGCGTCGACGCCGGTCTGATGACCACCGTGCACGCCTACACCAACGACCAGAACCTGCTGGACCTGCCGCACAGTGACCTGCGACGCGCCCGGGCCGCGGCGATCAATATCGTTCCCTCCTCCACGGGCGCCGCGCGCGCGACCAGCCTGGTGCTGGCGTCGATGAAGGGACGCCTGGACGGCACGTCGCTGAGAGTCCCGATTCCCGACGGCAGCATCACCGACTTCACCGCGATCGTGCGTTCCACGACCGTCGATGAGATCAACGCGGCGTTCAAGGCGGCGGCCGAAGGCGCGCTGAAGGGCGTGCTGGTCTACACCGAGGACCTGATCGTCTCATCGGACATCGTCGGCAGTCCGGCGTCGTGCACCTTCGACTCGAAGATGACCATGGTCCAGCGCATCGACGACGACAAGAGCCTGGTGAAGATTTTCGGCTGGTACGACAACGAGTGGGGCTACTCCAACCGCCTGGTTGACCTGACCAGACACATCGGCAAGTAACTAGGTGGCGTTAGTTCTCCCGTCGTTCGAACGCTGGGGCTCGCTCGTCGGCAAGCGAGTGCTCGTGCGCGTCGACTTCAACACGCCCGTCGCACTCGTGGACGGCCGCCTCGAAGTGACCGACGACTTTCGGATTCGCTCCACGGTTCCCTTGTTCGAAGAACTGCTCGAGCTCGGGGCGACGGTCGTTGCCTGCACCCACTTCGGTCGTCCGAAGGGGAAGGTGGTCCCCGAGTTCAGCGTGGATCCGGTCCGGCGTCGCCTGAGCGAACTCTGCCCGCGCGTTTCGCTTCTCGAGAACCTCCGGTTCAACCCGGGTGAAGAGGCGAACGACCGCGCGTTCGGCGAGTCGCTGATTGCCGGATTCGACTACTACATCAACGAAGCCTTCAGCGCGTCGCACCGAGCGCACGCGTCGATCATGGTGCCCCCGACGTTGGTACCGAGCGCGGCGGGTCCGAACCTCCAGCATGAGGTGTCGACGCTGCAGTCGCTGCTGGAGAATCCCGTGCGACCGTTCGTGGCGATCGTCGGTGGCGCGAAGGTCGCGGACAAGCTGGGCATCGTGGAGGTCCTCGCGCGAAAGGCCGACACCGTGATCGTGGGCGGTGGCATGGCCTACACCTTCGAAAAGACCCAGGGCCGCACCATTGGCTCGTCGCTCTTTGACGAGTCGCACCTGGCCCAGTGCGCCGAGTTGATGGCGGGGGGCAACGTGTTGATACCCGAGGACTCCCGGGGGCTGGCCGACGGAGCTCCGTTCGGAACCGCGGGGGGCGACGACCCGGTCGTGTACTTCGGGGCAGACATCCCCGACGGCTACGAGGGGCTCGACATCGGTCCCAAGGCGGTCGCCTCGTTTCAGAAAGTCATTGGCTCAGCGGCGACGATCCTCTGGAACGGGCCGATGGGCGTCTTTGAGGACGCGCGGTTCAGTGCCGGCACCGAGGCGGTGGCTCGCGCGGTCGCCGCGTCGAGCGCGGTCTCGGTCATCGGCGGGGGTGACTCGGTTGCGGCGCTGTGCGAGTTCGGCCTCGAGGACCAGGTGAGTTTCGTCTCGACGGGCGGCGGCGCCTCGCTCGAACTCGTCGAACACGGTGACCTCCCCGGACTCGCCGCCCTGCGTGAAAGTCCCTTTCCCTGATGAGTACGACAACTCGGCCGCTCGTGATCGGCAACTGGAAGATGAATCTCGACTTCGTGGAGTCGGTGCACCTCGGCCAGCAGATCGGCGTTCTGTTGAAGAACAAGCCGGCCGAACATACCGACGTCGTCGTGGTACCGCCGTTCGTCGACATCCGCAGCGTGAGCTCGATCGTGACCTCGGAACGAATCCCCGTCGCCGTGGGCGCCCAACACGTCAATCCCAACGAGAACGGTGCCCACACCGGCGAGATCAGTACGTCGATGTTGAAGCGGCTGAACGTCTCGTGGGTACTCGTCGGGCACTCCGAGCGTCGTTCGATGTACGCCATGGATGACGCCGTCGTCGCGTCGACACTGCGCGCAACCGTGCGCAGCGGACTGCAGGGCGTGCTGTGCGTCGGCGAGAACAGCGCCGTGCGCGACGCCGATGGCCAAGGGGCCTTCGTCCAGGGCCAGCTCGAGAGCGCCCTCGAGGGTTTGGACGAGAAGTTCCGCGAACAGGTGACCGTGGCCTACGAGCCGATCTGGGCGATCGGCACCGGCGCCACCGCCTCATCCGAACAGATCAGCGCCATGACGACGTTCATCCGTCAGGCACTTCGTCGTCTCGAGATGACGGACACCCGCGTGCTCTACGGCGGTTCGGTGAACGCCGACAATGCCTCGTCGATCATCAGCGAAGGTGGCGTTGACGGATTCCTCGTCGGCGGGGCCAGCCTGAAGGCGGAGTCATTCTGTGCGGTTATTCAGGCCTGTAACGACTGCTACGCTGGAAAGCGCTAATCGGAGGTTGTAATGTTCACCTGGACATTCGTTGCTATTGAGATCATTTCGGCCATCGGGCTGATCTTTCTGGTCTTGCTGCACTCGGGTCGGGGTGGGGGAATCTCTGACTTGATGGGTGGGAGTCTGGGGGCCGCCGCCGCGGGTTCCACGGTGGTCGAGCGCAACCTTGACCGCATCACCGTGGCCGTCGCGCTGGTCTTCACGTTTGCCACGCTGACGCTTGACCTACGTCTGCAGTAGGTACCATGATCCCGCGCGGATCGTTCTTTCGAGGCACTCTCGTACTCCTCGCGCTCATAGGCGTCCTGGGCCAATTCGCGTCCGCGAACGCCGCCCCTTCGACGCCCGTGAGCGACAATTCGAAGACCATCACGATCTCGCTGCCGGGCCCGTTCAACGGATGTACCTTCCTCGACTCCGGCGCGAACCCGACGTCGAACGCCGTGCTGGATCTGGTGCGACCCTCGGCCTTTCTCACCAGCGCCAACGGCAATCTCGTCGGTGAGAGTGGAGCGATGGCGACGGCGGAGCTCACGTCGCTCCAACCCGAGACGGTCGTGTACACGATCTCCCCGAACCAGCACTGGAGCAACGGGTCCGTGTTCAGCGGGCGCGACCTCGTGGCCTGGTGGCAGCGCGCCCGGATCCTCGCCAGCGTGCACAGTGATGGGTACCGGGCGATCAAATCCATGAAGGTCAGCACGGACGGGTTGACGGTCACGGCCGTGTTCGCGACGCCGTACGCCGACTGGAATCTGCTCTTTCGCGACATCGAGGCGAGCGGAGTGGCCGCCGGTTGTTCGCTGGCGAGCCTGGTGAGTCGTCCGTCACTTGGTCCGTACAAGGTGACGAACGCGACTCCCACACGAATCGTCCTCACAATGAACACGAAGTGGGCGAACGACCTGAATCGATTCGGGCGAATCGTGCTCACGACGAGCAACGCGATTCCGTCCAACGTCACCACTCCGTTCGCCAACTACTCACTGGTGGTCGACCGTGCCCAAGTGCAGGCGTTGAGCGCGCATCCCTCGGTCCTGAGCCATATCGGCACCTCCAGCAACATCGGAGAGATCACGTACGCCTCTGGACGTCCCCTCACGATGTCGTTAGCCGTCCGGGAGGCGCTCAGCTGGTCCCTCAATCGCCAGGCGTTGATCAACCAACTGTGGGGCTCGGTCACGTTCTCTCCCTCGGTCGCCGCGTCGGCCCTCTTCTCGCAGGGTCAGAGTGCCTACCCCGGAAACAACGGCAGCGGACCTTCAACGCAATCGACCACCACCACGGTCTCATCCGGCGCCAGCAGTGCGTCGGGGCTCAGCGACTGCTTGGCGTGTGCCTATGGCGTCTTGCGGGCGGCCGGTTACCGGCATACGGCTGCGGGCTGGGTGAACGCGAATGGCGGGGCACTGACTCTGAAGTTGGCCGTGGGACCGAGCAACCTCGATAGGGCCACCGCTACTTCTGTTGTGAAGCAATGGTCGGCGGCAGGAATTTCGACTTCAGTCATGAACATGAGCAGTGATGTGGCCGCAGCGATAAGCGTGGCGTCCAATGGCGCCGACGCCGCCATCTTCACGCGACCAACCTTGACGGCGCCTTCGTACACGGCGCGTTCGTGGAGCGGTCCGCCATATAGCGACACGTATCCCAGTGGTGTCCGCTCAGCGAGTGTCTCGTCCCTCTTCGCGCAGGCGGTGAAGAGCTTCAACCCGGTCGCAGCGAACGCTATTTGGCTTTCTCTCGACCAATCGATAATGAATTCCTATTGGGTTCGGCCTCTCTTCACTGCGCCGTCGTTGGTGGAGTGGGCCAGCACAGTCACGGGAGTGTCCGGCGGCCTTTCGGTTTCAGGTTTTCTCGATCAAGAGACGAATTGGAGTAGCGCGCCGATCCCGCAGGGATAAGTCAACGATGACTATTGACCAACCGGCTAATGTGGAGATTCGCGTCGGAGTGGCGGAATAGGCAGACGCGCCAGCTTGAGGGGCTGGTGCCCTTAGGGGCGTGCGGGTTCAAGTCCCGCCTCCGACACTAGGCAGGGCAGCCTGCGGGTGCTGTGCTACAGAGAACGCACCCCTCTTTGTCGTGACCTGGGGTTGACGCCTATGAGAGCCATCGATCCCGACAGCGACGGACCACGAGCGGCCGCGTATACAGATGATGCGCCACTGGAGTCAACGGAGGTTCCGAATCAAGGCCTTTATCCCGGGACCGAAGTATTCAATTGCTCCAAAGTGCGTTTACCATCATCCCGCTAGAAGAAGTTGCGCTCCGCACTCGTCTATGGCTTGCCACACAATGCCGCAACCGCCGAGCTCAACTCAATGGATGCACTTCCAACGTCATCTGGAGAGTTACACCTTCTTAGATCTATGTACTTCGGGTAATGGTGCAGGCCGCCCCAACAGATAACCTTGAGCGAAGTTAACGCCTAGTTCCTTCAAGGTGGCCCGCTCTTCTGGCTCCTCGACGCCCTCCGCGACAAGAACGCTGTTGGTCTCTAGAGTGAAGGCAACCAACGCCGACGCCAGTGCTCGCCGAGCCGGATCCCGATCGATGCCGCGGCACAAGGAGATGTCCAGCTTGACGTAGTCAGGAGCCAAATCGAGAATATGGCGGAGACTGGCAAATCCCGCACCGGTATCGTCCACCGACAGCATCGCTCCTAGCTCTCTGAAGGATTCAAGGGCCCGTTGAATCGCTTGGTAGTCCTCGATGACGACGTGTTCGGTGAGTTCCACCACGACTCGTTCCCAGGGGACGTCTGAGCCGAGCCCAGCCCGCCAGTCGGCCAGAATCGTGGCCGGAGACAGATTGATGCCGAGCAACTGGTCGGACGCCAATCGCGGCAGATGGGAGAGCGCGGTCTGGGCGGCCTGAACCTCGAGTTCGCGACCTAGACCAACCTCTTCGGCTTCAGCGAACCAGTGGTTCGGACCTCGGATCGGTTCGTCGTCAAAGCGTGCCAGTGCCTCGTAGCCAATGGTTCGTCCATCGCGCAAATCGACGACCGGTTGAAACAACATGCGCGGCCCCCCGAGAGTCATCACCTTCTCGATGCGGGCCCGCCGCACGTCCCACGAGTCCTCGGTTCCCACGGAATTCACGTCCAGGACATCGAGATGATCTTGGAGTCGCGATCTTTCCCGGCGAAGTTCCAAATAGGTCCAGCGCGTGCGCAACAGGTTGCGGACGCGCAGCGTGACCTCCGTGACGTCGAAAGGCTTTGTCAAGAAGTCATGTGCGCCCAGTTGCAGAGCGCGATGGACGGCCTCTCTACCCGTGTCCGCCGTGACGACCAACACGGGTAGGAACTCTCCTGCGGCATGACGATTGATCACCTTCAGCAACTCGAACCCGTCCACGTGAGGCATGTGAAGATCCAGCAGGATCATGTCGGGCCGACAATCCAATAGCAACGTCGTTATCTCACGCGAATCGTTGCAGACTGCAACGGAACCCAGCCCGGCTCGCGTCAGAACCTGGTCCAAGAGGGATGTGTTCGCAATGTTGTCGTCAACGACCAGAATCCTTGCGTCGTCAAACCCCGGCAAGCGATTCAATCCAGCTGTCAAGGGACCGCTCCTTCCATCCTGTGCGGATCGTCGAACCAGCGCAGCAACTCTTCCACGTCAAATGGCTTGGTGAGGTAGCCGGAGGCACCCATCTCCAGGATCCGTCGAATCTGCCCGGGACTGGCATCGGCGCTCACGACCACGGTGGGGATGTCCTTGGTAGTGACCTCTGCCTGCAATCGCCGTAGAACCTCCTCACCTGACATATCGGGCAAGTGGAGGTCCAAGAGGATCAGGTCGGGCTGAGACGAGGAGATCAGTTCCAGCCCGAGTCGACCCTGCATTGCGTGAATCAGTTTGACTCCTCGATGACGAGCCGCAAGCTGTTCCATCAACCGCAGGTTCGCGAGATTGTCCTCGATATAAATAACTCTCAACTGCGAATAGCGACCTGGAGCGGTGGCAGTCGAACTCACGGCGCCCGCTGCCGGCGAACCTTGCTCACCGGGTTGTGGTCCAGCGGTTTCGACTCTCGGCAGCAGAACCGTGAAACTACTGCCGACGCCAGGAGCTGATTCAACCTCAATGCGACCACCCATCAGCTGGACTAGTCGCTGCGACAACGCCAAACCGACTCCAGTGCCCTCCTCGCCGGTGTTCTCTCGACCCAGCCGGTCAAAAGGGGTGAACAATCGCTCTAACTCCTCAGCGCCGATTCCGATTCCGGTGTCAGAGACCGTGATGGCAAACTCGCCGCCTGGCCGGGTAGAGCAGGTTAGCCTGATCTCGCCAGAGTTGCGGTTGTACTTGATCGCGTTCGACACGAAATTCAGCAGTACCTGCTTGAAGCGCTGTCGATCGGCCAGCACATGCTCGTGACAGACATCCCCCACTGGCGTTAGCACCGTAAGATTGCGCGCCGCGACTAGGGGCACCACCAGGTCCATCACCTCGTCCATCACGTCTGACACCAACACGGGCTCCGTGGACAGTGCTAGTTCGCCTGAATCGATTCGTGAGATGTCCAATACCTCATTGATCAGATCCAGCAGGTGCCGCCCGCCGTGGATGATCTGGCGCACCGACTCATGCTGATTCTCACTCAACTCATCCATTTCCAGCAGTTGCGCAAACCCCAGAATCGCGTTCATCGGTGTTCGCAACTCGTGGCTCATCCGAGACAGGAACTCGGTCTTGGCCGCATTGGCCCGCACCGCCTCCGCCCGTGCGGACGCCTCGGCCCGTTGTGCATCCTTCTGCGCCGTAATGTCGGTCACCACTACGGCGACGAGTGGTGGATCGCCTGGCGCGACCTCGACCTGCTGATACCGTGTCCACACCCAACGCACCTCGCCGTCGGAACGGATGATTCGGTACTCGACCTCGACCCGCGGGGCGTGGCCAGCCTCCTCCATCGTCTTTCGGACGAATTCGGCGTCGTCGGGATGGGTGAATGAAAGAAAGTGCGCTGGATCGGCGACTGCTTCGTCAGCGGTCAGTCCGAAGACCTTCTCCACGGCTGGGCTGATGTAGACGTATCGGTATGGCGCTGCGGTCCGAAGTATGAAGACCTCGTCGATGTTGTTCACCAATTGACGAAACCGTTCCTCACTCTCTTGCATCGCCCTACGGTTCACTTTTTCGACCTCAAATCAAGGACCATTCCGGTGAACATCGGCTGCCCATCAATGGGATACTCCCAACCGAGATGCGCGCTGGAACGAGAGTGCCGTCCTTTCGCCGCCCCGTGACCTCCCGGCCCGCACCGATGACCTGGGCGTCACCCAAACTGAAGTACCGGGTTAAGTGGCCGTCACGCTTACTTTGATCTGTCTCGGGGGCGAGCACTGACACGTTGTGGCTAGCGACTGCGCCGCACTCGAGTCCAAACAGGTGCTCAGCCGCAGGGCTGACGGTCTGGACTACGCCGTGTGAATCAATCGTGATGATTCCAGCGACCGACGCTTCGCCTGTTGAATGCAAAATGCCGAGTGAGTTTGGCAAATCCCCCCGATCGTTTGCCCTACTTCTTAGACTATAAGCGGGAAAGCACTTCTCGGTTCAACGGACCAGTTCACGATTCAATGGTTTCTCCAGCAGCCCCGTTCGGTTTGCTGGAGACGACCTGCCGACCCCAATCAAGCTTGAAGCAGGAGAAGTCGCCAGTGCAAGGTGGCAGAACTGTTACGTCGGGCCTCCGACACCAACAATCCGACTCACTCTGAGTCGGCCATTCGCTTGATGATTGGCACCGAATTCGGATGGATGCAGTTTGCGGGTGCTGTGATAGACGTAACCCACCCGCCGCCTTCCGAGCTAGTGATGCTGGACCAATTCGAAGACGGGCATACGGTCGCAAGACGTGCGGAAGGGCCCTTAATAGGAGGAACCAGCTTGGTTAGCGACTCATTCTTGGGTGAGCCCAACCTCATTCCCGAAGCCAAGAAGGTGACCGGCCATCGACTGTGGGTCGATGTAGCAGGCTGGATCTTGCTCATCGGCGGAGTATTTTGCTTGCTGATTGCCGAGCTATTCCTAGTGCAATCTGCGTACTACTCATTCGGAGAGTTTGCCGCTCGATGGTGGCTAGCGTTTTCCCTTCTAGTTCCGACCGTGTCAATGGCGGCAACTACTGGAGTAGTGACAATTCAGGCCTTCACCGCCTTTCGGGCGCGGACTACTGGATCAAGCTTCCTTAAGCATTCAGCCGTTTGCTTTGGCATCGGGGTGATCGAATTAATTTCGGCTGTAGTTATAGCGGTCATTTCAATAATCGCGCTTGCGGCGGCCCGCAGTTCATTCCGGCGATTCACGTTCACTGACATTGCGTCCCCCGCCAGGTATCTAGCCTCCAGTCGGATTGTTTGGGTCGGCCCTCCGACACCAATTAGGCCATCGCTGGGCTATGCCAGTGCAAGGTGGCACTGTTGCGTCGGGCTTCCGACACCAGTCAGTGGGTAGGTTCCCACACATCCAAGACCGATCAATTCCGGCCAGGGTCGAGCACCCCGGACGAGGCTGACTCGTCCGTCCAGCATCGACAGTGCGGACGTGAATGGCTAGTCGCCCTCGGGCGCCTCGGTGACGGTCCTGCCGGTCGTCAGTGTGTCCTCCAGATCGAGTTCGATCTCGTCGCCGTGCACTACGCCGTTGGCCTCGCCGGTGACCTCGAACTCGGTCAGCGGCTCCTCGCCGCCGGCTCCTGCCACCTCGTCTCCCTGGGTGTCCTCGTCCACGTCGATCTCCTTCGTCGGGATCGCGGCGTTGAACCCCGCCGCCAGGTCTTCGGCGTCGACCGACCCCTGGACGAACTCGTCCTCCGCCTCGTCCTCGTCGAGCAGCGCCGCATCTAAGGAGGCCTGGTCCTCCTCTTCCTCGGTGATCTCCTCGAAGACCTCATCTTCCAGTTCCAGTCCTCGTTCGTCCTTGTCCATAATTCCTCCCTCCCTACTCTCGACGGTCCCGGATACGGGCCAGGTGCACGCACCGCCGCACGATTCGAGTGGGACGGCCTCCCTTTAGCACCGGGCCCGCTGCCCTGATGGTATCGGGTGTTCGATCCGCGAACGCATGGGACGAGGTCAGACCCCACCATGAACGAAAACACCATCACAATCAGCACCTCCGATGTCCTGCGAGTTCCGACGTGCAGCTAGTCACACCGGAGGAGTGGGATCGCCGTCATTACACCAACGAGGAGGCACCACCATGGCCGAGAGCCAGACTGGGATGCCTCCCACTGAGGGGTGGAGGCGTCCCGCCTCCGACACCAATCAGGCCGTGCCTAGTTCAAGCCAATGCAAGCTTGCATTCCTAATGGGTCTGTCGGGTCGCGCCCCCGACACCAGCGATCCAATGGGACCCGATGTTAGCCCTCTTACTAGCGCACATTCAATATTGCCAAAATGCCCTTATGAAGAGAGGAGTTCACAAGGCACCTATCTGTGTCGGGGCAGGATTCCCTGGAAGCGGTTGCCGGCAGTGCGAGTGAGTCGTCCGGACTCCAGCCTGCAGCGGGGGCATTTCCTCCGAATCCTTGAAGTAGGTCCCTTGACTGGTTTCCCGCACACTGTCCACGCGGCCTCGACTGGGTCTCGATAATGGACCTTGTCGTCTGACTGGGATTCAACCTTCACAAGCCGCGCCATAGCCGCAGACTAATGCCTCTCAAGATTGAAGAGTGGACTTCCTCGTTCTTTTCACAACCGGAGGCTCCGGAGAGCCTCCCAATGCCTCTCGGCCAGAACCCACTTCCCCGACCGGATCATCGAGGCGGTCGACTTGGCTATTCCGCGCTCTGGCTTGGCTGTGGAGCCATTGCTGTCGCGGGGCCTGGCTCGAGGACCCCCCCTTTCTATCCCGATGTCTCGTATTAGGCGGCGAATGCAGCGGAAGTGCCAGTACCCAGTATTGGGCTGCTCAGATCACGCCTCCTCGAACTGCTGGCCGGTTCCTGTCATCCAATGATCAGTACTCCATGTGATTCGCCATCAACGGTAAATGACGACAGGTCAAAAGCTCGGTCCACGAGTTGATTCTCCAGTCGGATTGTTGACGTCGGCCCGACGCCGATCACGCCTTGGGTGGCACGAGCCAATGCAAGGGGTGTCTGTTGCGTCGGACCGCTGACACCATTGTGATGTCTCAGTATTGCTGGGACGTTTGAACCCGCAGAGACTACTTCTCGACCGGGCTTGGCAGTGGCGAGTCGGGTCTTCGACGATGGGCAGAAGGACCCCGTGGGCCAATAGCTGCATCGCCCAAGGTGCACGCCAGACGGGACCTCCTCGGATGTCTCCGACCATTGATTTCTCGCCGCAGATAGTGACGTAAGTACCTAGGTCAACGGATGTTCAGGGGTGTAAACGTGGGTATGAGTCAGAGGAGAATCATGAAGCGACTTGCTGGAGTATCTGCAATGGTTGCGATGGCCGTGCTCTCGTTGACATTGGTGGGAGTCGGATCAGCGGCTACGACGTCGGTGGCACGACTCCGGGCCGAAGCCCTGAGCATTCATCAGATGCCGGCCGGTTGGGCCGCTCGTCAGCCCACCGAAGACGTGCGAATGGGCTGCCTCACGCATCTCCTTGAGCCAAAAGGCGTCAAAGAGACTCACTTTGTGGAGGTCTACTACGTCGGCAAAGGGGATCTGCCGTTGTTGGTCGAGACGATGACGACGTACTCGAACGCCAAGACCGCGTACAAGAAGATCGCCGCAAGGATCGCGGTTTGTCGGAAGTTAGCCGGAGTGCTGAAGGGCTATCCGGTAACTGGAACAGTGCGTCCACTGAGAATTTCGCACTATGGAAACGCGAGCGTGGCGTATTTGATCAGTCTGTCAGGAACGCGCATAACGGTGAAGGCTGATTACGCAATCGTGCGCAAGGGGAGCGTTATCCTGTGCATACTGGAGGGTGATTATCCTTCCGTCAATCTAGGTCAGTTTCGGAGCTTCATTGTCAAGGCGGTGGCTCGCGTCAAGTAGCAATTGTGGGCTTTTGGCATCATTTCGCTCGAAGCGCTCTTTGGGGGAGCGCCGGTTCTCGAGTCGGAACAGATTGAACTGCGAATCGGGATCGAGCAGCTTGCGAGGCCAATTTCCAGTGCCTGGTAATTGACCTGTCACTTCCGGCCTCCGACACCGGTCAGGCCTTGGCCACAATCAGTCGTCAGTGACGTCGTCCCGACCCACTAGAACTGCTCCGTCGGGCCTCCGACGCCAGAAGAATCCAAGACCGTAGTTCCCGGTTGCTGAGAAAGACTTGCGCGTGAGTTCTCTTGACCGCTGGGTGCGGATCCTGTGGCTAGGTCGGCAATCATCTGTTGCAGGTCAGTATTCCTCCAACACCACGCCGGCGTCTATCCCTCCAGGGTCACTACCTCGGTGTCGTGGCTCAAGTGCACGACGACCGGAGTTAGTCGCTGGACTCGTTCTAACGACTCCCGCGCCGCATCGGCCCACGTTTCGTTGTAGAGATTTGAAGTTGACGGCTCTTTGTCGCGCAGTTCTTCTGCCCGAAAAGCGCACTGAGCGGCAAGAAGGACGCGACCGTTGGTGGTTTCAACGACGACTGATTGGTGGCCGGGCGTGTGGCCAGGCGTCGAGAGTAGTCGGATCCCTTGGGCGATTTCCTGGTCACCGTCAACGAGCCGCAGTCGACCTTCGGGGACTTCCGCCCACTCCGGCACCGTGTAGCCAACCTCCTTGCTGGCCTCGTATTCGACGCGCTGGACGTAAACCGGAGCCGAGAGTTCGCCGAGCTGCCCACAGTGATCGAAGTGCAAGTGCGATACAACGACGGCGACAATGTCGTCAGACGTAAGGCCAATCTCGCTCAGTGCATCAACCAGGGGCGCGACTCTCGGACGGTAGTGCTCGTTAATCCAGGAGTTGCCAATGCCAATGCCAGTGTCAAACAGGACCGGCCCGTCGGCGTGGTGGATCACCCAAGCGTGGACCGGAAAGGGCTCGAACGCAGCGCGTTCTGGATGATCGTCGGGAACAGTGGTGACGACGGCGAGGGCAAGGCGGTCGATGTGGGGCAAATCCTCGGGTGGCATCGCCGTGAAACTAGCATTCAGCGCGACTCAGAGCGAGAGGGTGTAGGCAATGAGATGCAGGGGGTCGCTCGTGGAGTAGGGGTCGTCATGGAACCGGACATCCAATTCAGGAGAAGATACAAACCCGAGTCGCTGGTACATTGCTTGGGCAATCGTCATCACGGGCGTCGAATGCAGGATTATGCGCCGGCGGTGTTGGAGACGAGCCCGAGCTATGCAGGTCTCCACTAAGGCGCGACCGGTGCCCAATCCCTGGTGCGGCGGATCCACGGCGAGCATGCGAATCCCGGCCCCCTCGGGATCCTGGAACTCGCTCATCGTCCGCTCTGGGTCGGGGACGTACGTCACGCCACCCACGAGAGTGCCGTCGTTGTCGACCGCGACGTACACTTCACTGTCGAATTGGCGAGCGGCGACGTCAAGAAGTTCGTCTTCGTAGGGCCCGAGGGACTCTCCTCCCATTAGGTCTCGGTAGGCCCGAAGCGTGATCCGTCCAAGTACTTCACACTCATCGGGGCGAATCAGGCGGACCTGCATAACATTGTGAAGCCTATTGCTGCCGAGCGTTGCTCGTCCCCCTCGATCCTTGAGCACGTCGATCCACCAATCGCCAGTGGACGGTGGCAGATCCGTTGCGTAGTGCCTGCGGCACCAGCATTCTTCGAGACGGTGGGTTTCGAATGCGGATGCAGCCCGTCGACGACAGATGAGGCGGTTGGACGGCTCAGTGGCCGGAATCCGGACCAGAGAGCCCGGGAACATATTCGACACTCACCTTCACACCCGCTTTCACCTGAGCAAGTGCGGGCAAGATGTGATTCAGAACTTGTTCCGCCGTCGCCTTATGCCTGTTACCCTCCGAAGTCATCTGATACCAGCCGGTGTCGTCCTTCGCGAAGTAGTAGTAGAAACGACCACTCTTTGAACTGAATGTGATCCGGTACTCGGTGTTTCGCAGAGCCATTGCCTCTCCTTGCGCCTCCGCAGCCGACTTTCACTGCATGGTACGGCAGTCGCGTTCCGGTAGTGCTAATTCTCGGACAGTCAACATCTTGTGCTTGGAGCAAGCCGCCAGTGCACAGTGGCAGACCCTTGCGTCGGGCCTCCGACACCAGCAGGGCTCTCAACGTATCCGGAAGTCAGTCGCAAGCAGGAGATCCGGCAACTCGCTCATCGCGTCGAAAACGATGGCACCGGCCGAGGTCAGTCTCTCTGGACTTGTAGTTGATCCAGAGAAGCCGAAGACGGTCATCCCTGCCGAGACGCCCGCCACTACTCCGGGCACACTGTCTTCTACAACTGCGCAATGCTGGGGCGAAACCCCCATCATCGTGGCTGCGTGCAGAAAGACATCCGGGGCAGGTTTATGATTCTCAACCTCGTTTGCGCTGAAGATGCGACCCTGGAATCGGGCGAGAAGACCGGTCACACTGAGTGTGAGCTGCATCGTTTGGTGACTGCCATTCGACGCAACGCATGATTCGATCTGGATTGCATCAAGGGCTTTCGCGATGCCAGAAACCGGAACCAACTCACGTTCGAACACTTCTCGGTACCGAGTTTCGAACTCGGTCTCCCAATCCACTCTTCGCCCAAGATGCTGTTCGATCTCATGGTGCATGTAGGAGTCTGATCGACCGCCAAATCGGGTGACGATTTCCGATTCGGCGAGCGGCCAACCCAGCCCGGAGAGAATGTCTGCTTCCGTGCGGACGAGGAGCCGCTCGCTGTCAACGAGCACACCATCGCAATCGAAGATGACGAGATCAAACCAACTCACCTAGAGAAGCCTAAATGGTCATCTTCGCCGGGATGGAACCGAATCTCCCGCAGCTCCCGCAGTGTCGGGCTGACCCGAGACGTCCTGAAAGGTGCATCGGTTCGGAATGGACATTGCACGTGCGTACGGCGAGAGAAAGTGTACTCTCGTGGGAATGAGCCAGCGACTAACTCCACCTTTCCGCGCCGACCACGTCGGCAGTCTTCTTCGTCCGCCGGAACTGCTCAAGGCCCGGCGAGACTTCGCCGAAGGGCGGATTGACATCAACGTACTGAGGGACGCGGAGGACCGCGCCATTCGCGAAGTCGTCGCTCTCCAAGAAGGGCTTGGCTTTCAAGCCGCCACCGACGGCGAGTTTCGCCGCACATCGTGGCACATGGACTTCATCTATCAATTGGGGGGAATCGCTAAGACCGACGAACAACTGCAGGTTGCCTTCAAGAATAGTGAGGGTACGACGTCGTTCACGTCGGCGGCGTTGAAGGTCAACGACCGAGTGCGCATCGACGAAACGATCTTCGCCGATGCCTTCGAGTTCCTGAAGTCCACGGTGACGACGGCGGTTCCCAAGCTCACCATCCCTTCTCCGAGCATGGTGCATTACCGCGGGGGAGCGGCCGCCATCGACCCCGTGGTCTACCCCGACGTGGAAGAGTTCTGGACTGACCTGAGTGCCGCCTACGCCGAGGAGATCCGCCGTCTGGGCGAGTTGGGCTGCACCTATCTCCAACTCGACGACACTTCACTCGCTTATCTCAACGACCCGGCGCAGCGCCAGATGATCGCCGAGCGTGGTGAGGATGCCGAACATCAGCACCTTCGCTACATTAAGCAACTCAACGCCGCGCTGGCGTCTCGGCCCGACGGCATGGCGGTGACAACGCACTCGTGCCGAGGCAACTTTCAGTCCTATTGGGCGGCCGAGGGCGGCTACGACTTCGTCGCCGAGGCCCTTTTCGGCGAGCTTGACGTAGACGGGTTCTTCCTTGAATTCGACGACGCTCGGTCCGGCGGCTTTGAGCCACTGCGCTTCGTGCCCAAGGGCAAGATGGTCGTCCTCGGGCTCGTCACCACGAAGCGGGGCGTCCTCGAGTCGAAGGACCAGCTAAAACGGCGCATCGAGGAGGCTAGTCAGTACGTCCCCCTTGACCAGATTTGCCTGTCTCCCCAGTGCGGATTCTCTTCGACAGTGGAAGGCAACAGTCTCACTTTCGATGAAGAGGTCGCCAAGCTCCGCCTCGTCGTGGAGACGGCCCACGAAGTCTGGGGCTGACCCACTGGGCCAACCCAGTCGTCTGCTCGTTCTCACGAGAAGCGTCCATTCGTCGACCGACTCTCAATCTCGTCAGTCAATGCCTGCATCGACTCTTGTCTACTGGTGCACTCATCTGGGTTCGAGATAGACCGCCGGAATGCATTCGTCGTTTTCCTGGTCCGTAAAACCATCCACGTCATGACCGTGATCTAATTTGGCGTTGAACCTGATCTCATGGCATCCGCCAATCCCTTCGCTATGACCGGTGAAGGTTGCCGCCGGCTTCAAGTCGGACCTACTTCCCACCGAGAGCCCGCTGCCGTGAGGACTGAGTGAGAGTGCGGCAGCGCCAGTACCCATTACCAGCGCCGCGGCAATGAGCGCAAGTCTCATACGCAGCTTCAAGATGGCCGCCTCGCTACTGACAAAGCGATCAGGGAGTGATTGAGAGCCATTTGGCAGGATAGCAAATGACTTCAATTCCAAGTTGCGCGATCAAAAGGCTTGGGGCCGCATCGGTGCACTCATGTCGATAGGGATGCAGTGGCCCCTGATTCAATCGGACCGGTAGTGGATTGCCACCTTTCGGCCGGCCTGCTCGCAAACCGATCGGGTCTTCATGGATGCCGCCTTGGACGGACTTGGAGGGCCACCAGGTTGTCAATCGCCAGTCCTCGGTGGCAGACCTGCGGCGTCGGGCCTCTGACACTAGGTACGCAATTTGTCGGTTCGACTCGATGAGTTCTGGGTGCACCCTTTGCGAAAGGGATGATGAGTTACGGTTGGCGGATGAAATTCGAATACACCGAGTTGTACATTCCGGTCAGCAAGAAGGGATGGCGAGAACTCGGTTCGGCGCTCGATGACTTGCCCGCGGACGGATGGGAACTATTCATGGCCGTTCCGATAATCTCACTCACAGCGTTTATTCCCGGCATTTCGGGTAGCCGAACAACTGCGATCATTCATTACTTTCGCCGACCAAAGGTGTGACCCACCAGTGCATTGCGGCAGGTCTGTTGTCCCTGGGCAGGTTGCGGCGATGTCGTTGGGCCGAGATCCTCGATCGCTCTTGACGCTGAGCTTCACCATCAATGCATCCGTGTCCAGTCCTGGGCCAACTCGGTGTTGGTAGAATTGTCGCGGCGCCGGGGTGAAACCACCCGATGCTGCTGTTGCCAGCCACGGCGCAAGGAGCAAGGAGCCCGAGCTATGTCTGCCCATGGAAGTGATGTCGACCGTACAGCTGAGTGGGAAGACCTCAGGGCCCGCTACCTCCGACCAATGGGGGAACGGCCGGTTTCAACCGCCCGGGGCCTCCACCACCTCGCCATGGTGTCGAGCGACGTGGAGCGGACCATCACCTTCTACCAGGACCTGCTCGGGTTCCCTTTGGCTGAACTGTTCGAGAACCGGGACTACCGGGGCTCCACCCATTTCTTCTTCGACATCGGCAACGGCAACTATCTCGCCTTTTTTGACTTCCCCGGACTCGACGTGGATCCGTACCGGGAGGTGCTGGGTGGCTTGCACCACATCGCCATCAGCGTGATCCCCGAACAGTTTGACCGTTTGGTCTCCAAAGTCCAGGCAACTGGCCTCGAGGTCTTCGTGGTTGGCGGTATGTCGGCGTACTTTCCGGGCCCCGACGGTGAGCGCATCGAACTGCTCAGCTATGCGCTTAACGACATGTACGGGACCATCGTCGGGTAGATCCGGAGTGCCCTAGCCCACGGAACGGGAAGTGGCATCGCTCGTTGAGAGGTTCCGAAGCATCGCACGTGGTGGCTCGCGAGTGCTGGGCGTCAGACCTGGGACGTCGGGCCGACGACACTGAGATTGATCCACCAGACGATCCTCGGCTCGATTGGATGCTCGTCGGATCACCTTCGGCGCGACAGTTCGGATATCTCCGCTTCTAGTCACGTCTCACCGATCTTCAGAGTGCGTTCTGATTCGTTAGTCTGGCTCGGTGAAGTGGGTAGTAGGAGTCGTCGCGGTGGTATTGGCCATCTATGCCTGGTGGGCCGCCGGCGTTAGCCCCTTCAGCGAGCTCTCCTACGCACTGGTTGGAATCCCCACGGTGATTGTGGTCTTTGCGTATTCATCGATGGGAGGGCTGTCGCCCAACCGACCAGCGATTGACGAGTACTACCAAGACAGGGCGGACGGCGCGTCCCCTTCGACGGTCGCTCCGTGGCTGATCCTGCTTCTTGCAGTCACGATTCTTGAGTCCGTCGGTTTAGCACTTGGCGGTCGCGCGTCGAGTGTTCCAACACTGAGTACGACAATCGATTACCTGCTCGCGACGCGCTGGGAGAGATGCCTTCTCTACGTCATATGGCTACTAGTCGGTGGGATTCCGCTGCTCCGGCTCTGGCAACTGCGTCATCGCAGGGAGTCTTGAGGTGCTCGTGACACTCGTCTGGCTCGCGCTGCTGGCTTCAATCGCTCTGATCGAGCTTCTTGGTCGAGTTCGTCCGTCTCGTGCCTCGACGCTACGTCGCACGGGAGCGTTGCTCGCCACTCGGGTTTCGGGTCGGGTCATCCTGCTGCTGCTTTGGGTGTTTGTGGGAGTGCACCTGTTTGCGCGCTACACGATCCCACACCACTAGTCCGCCCTCATGCTTATCTAGGAGGGTCTGTAGAAAACGAGTTCCGGATCTCCCTCATCGATTCCTTCAAGTTCCCCACTGAATTGCCAGCCCTCTTTGGTCAACAGAGTGCGCATTGGCAGGTTGGATCGGTTCGTCGAGATGAAGATGTCAGGTGTCGCTGAGCGATTCACCGCACTTCGAAGAAGGGCGCTCGCAACGCCAGTACGACGAACGCCGGGCTCGACCGCCAGAAACTCTATGAAGTCGCGCTCGAAGAACGAGCGGGGTCTCACAACGATGTAGCCGGAGACGTGACCCCGGTCCTCGTAGATGAAGCACTCGCCGGACTTCACGCAGAGAGTGAGCAAGGGAGCACGTTCGTGCCCGATCGGCGCGAGGTGGTCGATCCTCAGTACAGCGTCAAGGTCCGCCCGAGTCGCTCTACGAACGGCACTATCGATTTCTGCCACTTCTCCAGTCTGACTCCGTGGCTCGTCGACTTCAACTTCCTTCGAACGTGGACTTCTGACCCAACGTGGGGTTCGAGGCGCAACGGAGAAGGCAATTCATCCAACCTGAGAGTTGAGTCGCCGGGGTAGGGTGGCAGGTCTGTTGGGTCGGGCCTCCGACACCGGGAATTCATTCGGCGTCGAAGGTCCATTCGTTAGCGTTTAGTGGCGAGCCATTCTGATAACAGTGCCTGTTCGTTGTCAGGGCTCAGCCCAGCCCGGCGATCACGCCCGACTCCGGACAAGCGCTCGAAGTCCAATGTTGCCGCCAAGGTCTCTTGAGTCGGTCGAAGCGAAAGACCATTGCTCAATGCACGTGCCGCGGATCGTTGAGCGAATATGTCGAAGCCGCTGATTCTCGGGATCCAAAGAGGTAGAGATTCAGCGCCGCTCCAGCCTGAAACGCCGTGATCCAGCAACCAGTCTTCATCGGCTGGAACAAGGGTGCCCCTATGCTCTGCTACCTCTTGAGCAGTTGCGATCACGTCTCCCAGCGTGCGTTGCTCGCCAACGGCGTTCATCGTGCCCGTTACCTTGGACTCCGCGGCTGTCACGATCCAGTTTGCAAGGTCACGTACGTCAATGGTCTGAGTGGGAGCATCTGCGTCGTTCGGCACCAGCACGTCGTCGTCACGATGCCTTGCGAGCCTGGCCGGCCAATAACCAGAGCGGTCGCTTGGATCACCGGGACCTCCGATTAACCCAGGACGGCAGATATGGAGGCGGGAGGAGAGTGCCGCCGAGCAGAGATTCTCGCAAGCAACCTTCGATTGCCCGTAGGTCTCCATCGAAGCAGACGAGCCGGCGTCGAGTGGACTGACAACATTTGCACCCTCGTCGAGTCTTCCAGAGCCCTGATTCGCGTACACCGAGCAACTCGAGACGTAGGTCCAGTGGTCGACGCGGTCGGCAAGAATGCTCAACGCGTCGCGGACAAATGAAGGTTCCCAAGCGACGTCGACGACGGCATCCCAGTCGCCATCTGCCTCGACATAAGCCGTGACGCCTGATGAACGATTCGCCATGAGCAGTCGCGCGCCTCCGGGCACCACTCCCGATTCGCCCCGTGCGATGCACGTGACATCATGCCCCCGAGCAATGGATTCGGCTGCAACTGCCGCAGAGAGAAAGACCGTCCCACCAAGTATCAGAATCCGCATTGACACTTTCTAGCGTGGCACGGCGGCCATGGTACGACCAGGTCGGGTGCCCCTTCTTGATCAACTGTTGGCGAGAAGTCGACAGGCGACGTTCCATCTACCGCTGCTTGATTCGCCAGTCGTCGAGGTCGGTGCTTCGGCATCAGGAACTTCAGATTCCGTCAACCCGGCTGTTTCGCTTTGCCATACCGCCATATCGAGGAGGCCGGTGGAGCACGGAGAATAGGCCATCACTTTCCTTGCAGACACAATGCACCTCATGTAGGATTCAACTGAAGGATCTGGGACGACTCTTAAGGAGGCACCTGGCCGAATGAAACCTGAATGTAGTTGATCCTGAGAACGGAACACAAAGGGTTGTACGGGTGAGATTCCGGTAGGCCCAGGCACATCGAAGGCAAGAGGCTCGAAGTTGAGAGTTGCAACGGACGAGAAGCACGTATGCTTCCCTGGGTGCCATTTCCCGAGTGATCTGTTCTGGGAGTAAAAGTTAAGTAGAGCGCCCGATTCCCCTTGATTTGTGGGACGGGCGCTTTCGCGTATCTTCACTATCTCGAGTTTGGAGAATCTCAACCCCGAGTATTGGACCCATGCTCATTGGTGCACTCTGCGACCATCTAGTTGAAGTCCGGGTTGCATACTCCACGGGGCCGGGATTCGTGCACGTTGGACCGCGGTGGACTCAGGATCGCGCAAGCTCAAGCCGCCTTCGCCTGGCATCAAACCTGTGACGCCGGGCCTCCACGCAAGAAATCCAACAGAAACGAGATTTGCGACCACTCTGGCCGCTGACCGATTCTCTGGTCGGCGTCGTGCAACGCACGAACTTGGCGGTGACGGAGGTCAGCGCTCTGCAGTCAATCTGAGCAGCCAGTTCCGCCTTTCATAGAGGTCGGTGAATCCGAGTCGATGCAAGTTGTGTAGCGACGGATTCGGCTCGGTGGGCGTCTCGGCGCCGGTTTCGCTGATCACCCACTTGCAGCCCTCCGCAGCCGCCGCTGTGATTCGCGCTGCAATGAGTGCCGCCTGAGCCCCTCGATTGCGAAAGGCCGGAAGTGTTGCAGCACCCGACATTCCGGCGAACTCGCCGTTGATGAAAAGGGCCCCGACCGCGGCAAGCGCGTCGCCGTCGAACGCACCGAAGGTCCGCCACTTTGACATTGCCGGCTGGGAAGTCATCCACTCGATGAATAGGGGCTCCTCGAATTCGAAGCCAGCCCAGTAGACCTCCGCATACCGCTGTCCGTCCTGCGGTCCCAGGGGCCTGATCTCAAGATCCGTTGCAGTTGTTGTGGGCGTGGAGGTATCACGGACGACTTTGATCCAGCTTCCTCCGGATTTGAAACCGGCTCTCTCCAATACACCCTCCCAGTCGTCCTGCGCTACGGCGGGGCTCACCTGCGCAAGGATCGTGCTCCCACCGTGCTGTTGATACCAGCGTACGATCTCATCGATCAGTTCGTCCGTGATCGGTTCATCCCACCCCAAACCCAATACTCGCGACCAGTAGAAGCCCGTCGGATCATTGGCCATGAGCGCGGCGACTCCACCACCTACTCGCAGTATGTGCATCCCCAGGCGTCGCGAGAGCGACTCGCTTGCTTCCTGAAAGAGATCGACTGAGAACTCGGCTTCGGTCAGTTCGGCAGACTGCGAGACCTTCATGTTCGATTCGTTGTCCATTGAGCGAATCTAGTCAAGTTGAAGCGCAGCCTTGCATCTCGACGTCGCATTGTCACAAGTCGGCCTCCACACCATCAAGACTGATCTCTACTGTCGTTCCACTCGCCAGTGGTGGGTGGCGGACCTGGGTTGTCGCCTCCGACACCAATAATCCATACGCCGTTTCGAGCCATCGATCGATAGCGAATGGCCCGATGTCGTCATCGCGCGACACGCCCCGTAGCTCTATTTTGAGGTTACCGCTTTAGGAGCCTGAGCCAGATGATGCAGGTCGATCGTTGCGCGCCCCCGACCAGACGTCATGTTGCGGAGTTCGAGCCCGTAGCGAAACAGCTCTGCTTCTGGCACGTGAGCCGTGACTGTTGCGGTCAGTTCATCATCCTGTTTGGTGCTTATGACCCTTCCTCTTCGAACCGACAGGTCGCTCAACACGTCACCGAGGTGTTCCGACGGAACAATGGTCGCCACCGTCATGATTCGCTCGAGAACGATCGTTCCCGCCTCCTCGAGCGCTGAGCGAAGACCTATGGACGCGGCGGTTTCGAAGGCTGCCTCCGAAGAATCGACACTGTGATGCTTTCCGTCGTAGAGGGTGGCCCGCAGTCCCACAACCGGATGTCCCTGGGGACCGCCGTGTCTCATGGCCTTCTCGAGTCCGTGGCGAACGGCTCCAATGTACTGACGAGGCACCGCTCCTCCCACCATGGCGTCCACAAACTCGAAGGGCGCAGTGGGTTCGAGGGGCTCAATCTTGAGGTTGACCACTGCGTACTGGCCATGACCTCCGGTCTGCTTCTTAAGACGCCCCTCGACGTCGCGGGTGGCGGCGATGGTTTCGAACAGCTCCACCGAAGGTGGTGTTGTACCGACCTCGAGGTTGAACCTCCGTCGCAGCCGTTCCAGTGTGACTTGAAGATGGAGATCGCCCATGACGTCGATCACGAGACGCCGCGACACCGGATCACTGCGCACGCCAAGTGAAGGATCCTCCTCGGCGAGCCGATGAAGCGCGGTGGCGATCTTGTCATCTTCGTCGTGTGAGGAGCCGATGAGGGCGACCGACAATGCTGGGGCAGGCACTGGCGCCTGGTGAATGGAGATCTCTCTGCCTTTTCGGACGAGCACGTCGCCAACCACGACACTGCTCAACTTGGCGATTGCCACTACGTCGCCGGCGACACCTCTTTCGATGGGGATCAACTTCGTGCCAAACAGATAGTTCAGCCCGTGAATGCGCTCCTCCAGCTTGGTTCTCGCGTTGACGAGGCTCACGTCCGTGGTCACCGTGCCTGAGACGACCTCCAACACCACGATCCTCCCGACGTACGGATCGACGATCACTTTGAAGGCCCTTAGGACCAAGTCCGCCTGCGAGTCCCGACTCAAGACGATCTCGGTGCCGCTTTCTATCATCGGGATCGGGCGGCTCTCGGCGATCTCGTCGAGAAGCGAGGCAAGGCGATCGATGCCCACACCGCGAATTGCCGATCCGCACGCGAGAGGCACGATTTTCGCGCTGGTCATGAGATGGCCGAGCACTGACTCCATTTCGTCCATCGTTGGCATTTCGCCCTCGAGATACCGTTCGGTGAGCGAATCATCACCAACGACGATTGCTTCCAAGAGGCTCGAGCGGACCCTCTGTTCGATTTCAGCCAACTGCGGGGGGATGGGTCCGTGCTGGGGTCCACCGACACCGTACGTAACTGCGTCGTCGGCGAGCAGGTCGACGATGCCCGCAAAGTCCGCGCCTTGGCCCATCGGAAGTTCGAGGGGCGCGAGCTCGGGTCCGATCAAACGTTCCAGCGCGGAGAGCGTGGATTCGAAGTCAGCTCGTTCGGCATCGAGGCAGTTCACGAAGACGACCACAGGCACGCCGGCCTCACGGGCGAGATGCCAAATGACCACGGTTTCGGCCTGCACGCCATCCACTGCGCTCACCGCCAGCACCGCCACGTCGGCAACGTCGAGCGCCCGCTTCACCTCGCCGTGGAAGTCAATGAATCCAGGTGTGTCGAGAATGGTCATTTTGTCGCCCCCCACCCAGACCGGTGCCATGGCGATACCGAGCGACATCTGATGCTTGCGTTCCTCGGGGTCGGTGCCGCACAAGGTGGTGCCATCCTCGACCTTGCCTGGTCGGTCCAGACCGCCAGTGGCGACGACGAGTGCCTCGAGAAGCGAGGTCTTGCCCACGCCACTTCGGCCAACGAGGGCGACCGTGCGGGCCTTCGGGTGACTCGGGGAAAGGACCATGGGGACCTCGATTCAAATGCGGATGACTGAACTCAAGATAACCCCATCGCGACGGTGAAATCGAACCCCGCCGCAGGGTCGAACGACAGATTCGCATGGTGGGACCAGGAGCACCGTCAACCGGTGCCCCGGCACTACACGAATCTGCGCATTGGCGCCACGTCACTCAGAAACTGGACGCACGAAGCCCGTGCTGGGTGGAAGACCGGTTGAGTCGGGCCAGCGACTCTGGCAAAGCGCACTTCGTGCCTAATGCGACATCTCATGGACGACGGCCAGGTCGACGAACTCCGGAGCGCCGTCAATGATCTCCGCCATCGTTGCTCGCATGGACAGCAACCCCTCTTGGCGCCTAGGATCCTTCTCGCGTTCGCGAGCCTTCTCCTCGCTCTCGAAGAGGGCCAGCATATAGACCCGGCTCGGGTCATTCTGGTCGCGCAGGGCCGTCTGGCGTACCAGGCCTGAACCTGGCTGCTCGACCGCCCGCAACTGCTCGAGCAGCCCCGCCAGTTCGTCTTCCCTACCTGGTTTGAAACGCATTGTGATGAGTTGCGCCCACATGTCAGAACCCTCCGTTCGCCGACTGATGCAGAACCTTACTGCAACAGTCGGCGGATTCTCGGGGGATTGCCGGGCCCAACGGAGGCGTCCGGGCACCGGCGCAGTATGGGTATCTCATATCGGCGATTGTCAACCCCATCGTTGCCGACTCGCAGGATATCTGCGGCGCGGCGAATCGATTGCCGCGAAGTCCACACCCGTCGAGCCAGGCTTCTCAGGGCCTCGTCCTGGTCGATTCCGTCAGCGACTTCGAATCTGTCCGCGCGTGCCGCTCGGGTGGTTCTGGACCAACGGGAACTGCGCGAGCGGTGGGCAGGTGCGACGGTGGCCCAGTCGTGCCGATGACACTCAGAAGGCCGATTTCGCCACGCTGATCGCCTCGATGTTCAGCGGGGGAACCTGCAGGACGTCGATTACAGGGAAGACCTGGAATTCAAACCAGGGGCTCCAAGTCACGAGGTCCCGGTAGAGCTCGTCGGGGTTGTCAACCTCGACCACTGAGAATCCGCCATTCCCGTCGCAGCGCTGAACCCATTCGCGAATTGTGGCCACTTCGCTCGGCTTCCACGTCGACAGGAGTTTCTGCGAAGACTCCAAGTTTTCGAGATTGTCGGCTGCGTTGCTTCCGGCCCGGTTAGTGTACGTGAATACAAATTTCATCTGGTACCGCCCTTCGTTGTCACTGCGTTGACATGTCGGCAACGGCCAAGTGCCAGGCCGATAAATGGGATTATGGCATGTGGGCGGCGCACGTGCTCAGGGCCAGAGCGTCGCAGCGGAGATGGGCCGTCGGTCCTCTGGCACCAGCAATCTGCACGACTTCGGTTCCGACCTCATCGACGTGGCCGTTGCGCAGGGGGGCGTCGAGGCATGCCGTTGGCGAGGCGTCGAACCACTCACTGACCGCCGCAGAACTAGTTCGCCCCTCGGCGAGCCGGTTTCGGCTATTTGTGGTCCCGACTGATGACGGTGGCGTCAGATCCTGGGAAGTAGAGGTCTTCATGCTCGCTGTCGTCCCATTGGACCAGGTAGGGCGGCTCCCCATTCTCATGGCGAACCTCGAGGACAATGCAACGACGATCAGGCTGGCCCACGCGATGTCCACTCACCACAATTCGGTCACCTACCTTGGCATTCATGACGCCCCCCATCTACGAACCGATCACCCTCTGTCTATATGGCCCGTGGCGCCAGCACTAGGGACGGAAGTCCCAGATGTCACGGGCGCAGACCCGAAACACGGCGCTCACCCAGCGTTTTGGATGCTCGAACGGTTGAGTTCCGTGTCTGGGTTGCGCCATTGGCGAGAGGATGCGTCGCTCCTGAAGGCGCAGATTCCGGAGCCAATCGGACGTCCGGTTTCGGGGCAGAGAGTCCGGTGACTGAGCTCCGGTTCGTGTCCGCTGCCCAGCGGTGATCGCCGCCACGTTAGTTGACCGACATGCCGACAGGTGGGTTCCGCCCCATGATGTGCCGTCGACATCGAACGACTCGAAACGCGGGAAGACCCCTTGGCCGTTTCTGGTGTTGGTCCCCAGGCGGAGAGGACTATTGACCCTGGGCGCCCGGTCACCCAGGGTGCCAGAGTTCTTGCTGGGTGGGAGTGGCGGCCCTGGGGCCGGATGCACGCAGAGATCCAGAGATGCGAGCGCGACGGCGCTGTTTGATGAAAGACCAGTCGTCATCAGTGATCGCGGGAATGGGGAGTTGATGAGCGAAACCGAATCAGACACAGACATCGCGGAGTCGCATCGATCGCCTGGAGCGTGCCGGGCCGAAGCCGGGGGCACGTTGAAGGCAATCTACGAGCGCCGATCCGTTCGGGCCTACTCCGACATGCCGGTGACCCGTGAAGACGTCGAACTGCTACTGGACGCCGCTATCCACGCCCCCAGCGCGGTCAACTCCCAGCCGTGGGCCTTCGCCGTCATCCAGCAGCGAGAGGCCCTTACCCGCTACGCCGAGGAAGGGAAGAAGCTCTTGCTCGGCGAACCCCCAAACGTGGAAGTCGTCGAGAGCGGGCTGCCTAACATCGATCGACTTCGCCAGATGGCTTCTGGTGCGGACTTCGCCCTTTTCCATCGCGCTCCCGCATTGATCGTGATCTACGCCACGAGCATCGAGGGTGTGTCGGACTGCTACCTCGCGGCGCAGAACCTGATGCTGGCCGCTTGGGCGATCGGGCTTGGAACCTGCCCGATCGGCTTGGCTCGTCCGCTATTCAATCAGGCGGAGGTGAAGACGGAACTCGAGGTCCCGCTCGATTGGTCTGCGGCTCTGCCAATCGCCGTCGGACGGCCCGCCGGCGAGACTCCACCCAGCTCAAGGCGCCCGGCCCAGATCGTCGCCTGGAAATGACGCCTCCAGCGAAGACTGCGCCCGGCAAGCAAGTTCGAGCCGCGGGCATGAGGAGTACCTCGACGATGAAGGAACTTCCATTATCAGACGTCTATCAACTTCTCGAACCGGGACCCGTGGTGCTGCTGACCACAGCGCAGAGTGGCCGGTCAAACGTCATGACGATGTCGTGGCACATGATGGTGGATTTCGTGCCGCCGCTGGTTGCCTGTGTGGTGAGCAGTGCGGACTACAGTTTCACGGCGTTACTGGCCGAGCGAGAGTGCGTGATTGCCATTCCCAGCGTTGAGCTGGCGCCAATCGTGGTGAAGGTCGGGAATTCTTCGGGCCGCTCCATCGACAAGTTCAGGAAGCTCGGACTGACGACGCTGCCCGCCGAGCTGATTTCGCCGCCGCTGGTTGCCGAGTGCTTCGCCAACTTCGAATGCAGGGTCGTGGACGCGAGCCTGGTGGACAAGTACAACCTCTTCGTCCTTGAGGTGATCAAGGCCTGGATCGACCCAGGGCAAAAGCGACCGAAGACCATTCACCATCATGGATACGGGAAGTTCGTGGTAGATGGCAAGACGATTGTGCTGAAGTCGAAGATGAAATAGGACGACCGGCGATTCAAGTGCCCGAGCGCATCGGTCGGTGAACGCCGCTACACGATCTGGCCCGAGAACCTTTCGATTTGGATCAAATGGACTTCGCTTGCGGGCAGATGCAACCACCCCTCACATGCGAATTGCGCGGTTCAATGAAGCGAGTCCGTCCACCGCCGATGCCCGGCGTCAGACCTGTCATGTCGGGCCGGGCACCCTTCGCCGTCGCACGCAGCGCCTCGTGCCGGGCGGGACTTCAGCCGCCCGCCATCGCGCCGACGACGAAGAACGGCTCAGCCCCAGACGCGACGGCGGGGGGAAGCAGCGCATCGGGGAGTTGGTGGGACAGATCGTCCTCGCAAGCGAAGAAACGCACGTACGCACGACGTCGCTGCGTTGCGGGATCGCGAATAGTCCCTTGCAGGACCGGAAAACGAGCTTCGAGCGCGTCGATCACCGACCGCTGGGTGGGCGGACCGATTACGTCGAGTTCGACTTCGCGGCCGACGTGGGCGAGCGTTCTCAGATGTTCCGGCAGGACGAGCCGGATCATGCCAACGTTTGGACTTCGACCGAGAGTACCGACGGCAGGTCCCGAACAATAGGTTTCCAGCTGTCCCCGGCGTTATTCGACACGTAGACCTGACCCCCAGTTGTCCCGAAATAGATCCCGCAAGAGTCGAGCGAGTCAACCGCCATGGCGTCGCGCAGCACATTGACGTAGCAGTCACGTTGCGGAAGGCCATCGGTGAGCGGCTCCCAGTCATTGCCGCCGCTTCGACTGCGGTAGACCCGTAGCTTCCCGTCGGGAGGGAAATGCTGCGAATCGCTCGTGATCGGAACGACGTAGACGGTCCCTGGTTCATGCGCATGGACATCGATGGCGAAGCCGAAATCGGTCGGCAGATTGCCGCTCACCTCAGCCCAGGACTCGCCGGCATCGTCGCTGCGCATGACGTCCCAATGCTTTTGCATGTACAGCACGTCGGGGCGCGACGGGTGCATGGCGATGTGGTGAACGCAGTGCCCGACCTCCGCATCCGAATCCGGAATGCCCTCAGAATGAAGGCCCCGGTTCATTGGACGCCAACTCACGCCGCCGTCATCGGTGCGAAACACGCCGGCTGCCGATATGGCAACGAAGATCCTTTTCGGATCGTTCGGACTGACGATGATTGTGTGCAGGCACATCCCTCCGGCTCCAGGTTGCCACGATGAACCCGAACCATGGCCCCGAAGCCCCGGGAGTTCGTGCCAGTTCTGAGCGCCATCTGTCGAACGGAACAGTGCGGCGTCTTCGACGCCAGCGAGCACGGTGTCTGGGTCGGTCAGCGATGGTTCGAGATGCCAGACCCGTGCGAACTCCCACGGGTGTGGCGTGCCGTCGTACCACTGGTGCGTACCGGGCACACCGTCGTACCGGAACTGGTTCCCCGCGGGCTCCCAAGTTGCTCCACCGTCATCGGAACGTTGTATCAACTGCCCGAACCAGCTGGTGGACTGCGACGCGTAGATCCGGTTCGGGTCTGCGGGCGAGCCCTTGACGTGGTAAACCTCCCAGCCTCCGAACAGGGGACCGCTGATGCCCCAATCCTCGCGCTTACCATCCGATCTGAGAATGAATGCGCCCTTCCGTGTGCCAACCAGCACTCGCACGCCGCTCATCTGTGCTCCTCTCGCCGATTTGCGCGGGCTCTTGCCTTCCCGAGTCAGAGTAGCGCCGAGGCACCGGTTTGCCGTTGCCTTGCTACGGCAATCAACTCGTTGCTGACAATTGAAACGCTGGCCGTCTTGGGAGTCCAGTCAATTCGCCCGCGTGGTTTTGACCGGCCAATCTCCATCGGAAGTCCTCTCTGTCAAGACGAGGGCCCAGGCGCCGTATTCGACCGGACGCGAAAGGGGGCTTCGACGAGGCAGCCGGGGATCAGTTCGCTGCTGCGCCGGCCGCGTTCAGCAGACTCTCGAATCCGCGGTTGATGCCCAGGACGAGAGGGGCGAGGTCGCTGGCGGCGTCCCGGTCGCCGGTGATGCCGAAGTAGAGGGTGCCACAGTATGACCAGAGTGCGATGGCGATGCGGATGCGTCCGGCGATCGGCACGAAGGGGTACGCCTCAAGCATTCGACTGCCACAAAGGTAGAGCGGGCTCTGGGGCCCCCGGACGTTGGTCACGATGGTCTCGAGGTTGCGCTGACCTCGCACGACGGCGCGCGCGACAGCGGCCGCGACGCCCTGAGGGGTGAAGTCGCCGACGTGCAAGAGGACATTTGAGGCGTTGGCTTCATGCGAGCGCTTCACGTCGTCCAGGTGCTTGCGGATTGCTGCGTAAGCCTCCAGGGGATCGTTGATCCCGAGCGGGAGGAGTGCGTGAGTGACGGCGACGCGGTTGTCGAGGTGTCCGTGCTCGTCGGGAGCACGTATCGACACGGGGACGAGTGCCATGATGGTGCGCTCGTCGATCGACTCGCCGCGCGAGTTGACCAGTTCGCGGAATCCGCGCGATATGGCGGTGAGCACGACGTCGTTCACGGTGCCACCGAGGCAGTCGCGGATGGTTGCGACATCGCCGAGCGAGATGCACGTGTGCTCCCAGCGGCGATGAGGTCCGATTGGCCCGGTCAGGCGCGAGTCGCGACGGCTCGGCTGGAACCACAATCCTTTTGCGCCAGCAACGAAGTCGTGCAGACGGGTCCATGTGCTGCGGAAGTGGAAGACCATTCTCACGACGCGGCGGGCCAGAATCCAGGCGGACCCGACCGCCGCAGCCGTGGCGAAACGGGCGATCTTGATTGGCGACGGCTCAGGGTCGGGTATCCACCCGTCGGAAGGCGGGACTTCGACGCTGGCCGCACGGTCCATCATCGCCGCGAGCAAGTCGGTGCCGGCGATTCCGTCGACCATGCAATGGTGGACCTTCGAGACAATCGCCCAGCGATCGTGGGCAAGCCCGTCAACGACCCACATCTCCCATAGTGCTCGACTGCGGTCGAGCGGCTGTGCCATCACCCGCTCGACGAGCTGCTCGAGGGCCAGATGCTGCTCAGGTGGCAATGACGCGTGATGCAGATGGTCGTCAAGGTTGAAGTTCACGTCGTCGATCCAGACTTGGCGCGCAGCGTTCCACAATGCCTCGCGAACACGTTGACGACAGCGTGGGACGAGCTGGATCTTCGCTTCGACGAACGCTCGTGTCGACTGAAGTGAGGGCGCTGGCCCTTCGAAAATACTCACGGATCCGATATTCATCGGACTCACCCGGTTCTCGATCGCGAGAAACACAGCGTCAAGGCTGCTCAAGCGTTCCATCGACTGCCTCCGCGTACGACGCTACTGCCGGTTCGCGGCGGAATCGACATGGAGGTTCCAAGGCTCGAGCGCGCGACATCAACCTCCGGCATCTGGAGTTGACTCCGATCTCCTGGCAGAAGGAAGTCCCATTCGCGTCGACGTGACTTGCACTTGTAGAGGTACACAGGTGACGGTGGGGGGTCCCCGGACGTGCAGAAGGTGCGCCCGCGGACTCTCTGAACTCATACGGGCCAGCGAAATCCACCCAGTTCTTGTTAGCCTCAGACTGTGGAGGATCGTCGGCGCACCCTGATATACGACGGGGATTGCGGCTTCTGCGCGAACTCGGCCAACTGGATTTCTCGGCGTTGGGCGAAGCAGAGCCGGGCCGAGGCCGTTCCCTGGCAGCACCTAGGGCGAGAGGCCGTCGAGGCATCGCACCTTACGCCGGAAGATTTCAATCGAGCTGTGTGGTGGATCGACGGCGACCGACACGAAGCAGGCTCTCGGGCAATCGGGCGAGCGTTGGTTGCAGCGGGTGGGCCATGTGCACTGGTTGGATGGATCCTTCTCATTCCACCGATCTCGTGGCTTGCTCCCATCGGTTACCGGGTTGTGGCTCGTTATCGCCACCGGCTCCCAGGCGGGACACCGACCTGCAAAGTCTGACCGAGCGCCTGACAGAAGCTCATTGAGGTTGATTCGTTCCGCAGCGCAGGGGCCCAGGATTGGCGCTTCCACGTAAAGAGGTAGACGCGCTCAACTGAACCGGAGGATCGCGAAATCCCTGTCAGCGGCTGTTCCCCTCATGACCCGATTCGTCAGTGGGGGATAGTTGAAGTCACTCCATCGATCTCCGAGGAGCTGACGTGATCATCTGCCCGTGCCGCGTGTCTGGTCAGTCATGGCGGGCCACTAACACCAGCAAGATGAGAGTCACGAGAGACCAATCAAATACACCTCCTCTGGGACTCACTTTGCCGGGACACGGTCTGGGAGCGTGGTGATACGCGTGGTGAGGTACGTGAACGGTTCGAATTGGGACTTTCGTCCCTAGGTGGAGTGATGTCGCTCACGGTACAATGATTTCGAGGGGTCTGGGAAGATCCTTTAGGAGGTCAGTGACGAGTGGATCCTGATTGTGGTTCATCCTGACAACGGGTGACGAGGGATTGTACGGGAGAGATTCCCGGTAGGCCCATATGTCTTGGAGGCAAGGGGCTCGAAGTTGAGCCTTGCAACGGACGAGAAGCACGGATGCTTCGCTGGGTGCCATTTCCCAAGTGATTCGGACCGGGTTACAAGTTAAGTAAAGCGCTCGATTCCCATTGATAGTTGGGACGGGCGCTTTCGCATGTAGGCCCTCATTGTCGTCCGCCGCCGATTTCGTCCTCGCATTGTCGGTCGATGTAGTCACGGTTACGTCCTCTATCCACGATTAGTGTCCCGAGTAGTTCGTGCTGGTCCGTCGCGTGATCGATCGTGAATCACGATTCGAGGGATTTCGCAAGTGGCAACCGCTTCCAAGCTCGGTAGTGCGTGGCAGGATCTTCTCGCCTGTAGATTGTCAGCTCGGCTACCTCGAACGGGTCGAGGTCTTGCAGCGTGGAGACCAGTTGACTGTATGGCGGCAGCGCGTTCTCCTTGTGTGCGATCGCCAAGGTGAGGTGCGGAACATACTCTCTTTCCTTGGAGAACGCGGGCTCAAGACCGGATTTGGGCGAGATCACTTCGAGGATGTTCTGGTGCAACTGGGCGAGGTTGGTCCCTTCAACGGATAGATAGAGAATCCGGTTGCCGAAGGTTCTCGCCTCTCCGATGGCTACTCTGAATCGGGCGGATCGCGCTGCCACCTCGCGCACCCGCGGCAACCACGCCAAGTCGGGTGTCAAGCCGTCAGGTGCCTTGACAGTTATGTGCGGCACCGGCCAAGGGTCACCCATCTGACGCATCACCGTGGCGATCCGGACGCGCTGATCACGAGGTGGCTCAATCGCTATGAAGTACTTCAACATTGTGGATCAATTGTTCCATGATTCCTCAATCGGGAATCGACTTGCGGCCAGGGCATCGGCCCGCCCCGACCAGAAATCTTCGATTCGTCAAGGCAAAAAGGTAATTGCTTCAAGTGCGCGACCGCATCATTGGCGATGTCTCTTTCTAGCTGAACGGCCCTCGGAGGGCCTGCCGGATCCGAACATCAATCAGTTTCTCCACGAGTGCTCGGGGAAGTGGGGAATCGATCGAGAACCGGAGCGTTCCTTTCGATGTCGAATACCCTGCGACTTCCTCTTGCAGGACTTCGAGAACGGATCCACTGTGTGGGAAGTAGCTGAGATGATTCTTGAAGGCGGCAAATCCAGCAATGAGTGTGCCGCGGATTCGGAATGCCGGAATGCCGTATGAAATGCATTGCTCCGCTTCCGGAATTATCTCAGCAATGGTTTCACGCAACTCACTCAAGGATGATCGTTCGCGCTGGTCGAGTGTCGCGAGGTACGCGTCCACATCTTCTTTCGACATTGACCCAGTATCGCCTCATGCTCAACATTGGTCAAGGTTGAGTCGGTCGGGTTGCTCTTGCGAGGAATTGAAGGTGGGACCCGTCGGCTCGGGACAAAGGCCCACCGCTGGACTGTGACACTGCGGCGTTCGGTGCACGGGCGAATGCCACATCGCAGCCGCGGGCAGTGGGGGATTGGGCGAGACGGAGTAGGGACAAGATGTGACAAGTCTGTGGCACTCAACTGGCGGTGACCCGTACTGAGTGACCCGAGAGTGAGTGATCCCGCGATTAGTGCTCGCCACTGACGGCTTACGCTGGCAGAATCTGGGATCCCCATCTTCGAAAGGATGGGATATCGTGCTCGGGCGCAGGAGTTGCACCCCGGATGAGATTGACCACGCCAAGACCGCCATTGCCGAGCAACTGGCTGCTTACAAGAGGCTCGTGAAGGCTTCTTCCAGCACGACAGGCGTGCAGAGCAAATCCGTCCTTGCGGCCTTCGAAACGCTCTTCTTCAACAACATGACTCTCGTACTCGATCGATACTTCGTCCACCGACTGCGAATGGTGACGGGCAAGGACGCCAACCCACTGAACGAACGGGACGAAAGCCGATGGTGCCGTTCGAATGTGCTCGGAATTAGTAGTTGTTTGCGCTTGGCCGAGAGTGTAGGGTCTGCCAAGTATCTCTCTAACCCAACTCCAAACGGGGCAGGCGAAAGGCGAAGCAGCAATGGCAACTGTACTGATTTTCCACGAGGTTGATGACGTAGAGCACTGGCTTGCGTCACCGCGTCGAGCAGACACCTTCGGGCCACTGGGGATCACGGCTCGCACCTTTGTTGACCCTGCGAAGACGCATCGGGTTGGATTAATTGTGGACGTTCCGGACATGGAGACGTTCCAACGTGTCATGGAGTCCGATGTCGGCGCCGAAGCCATGAAGTTCGATGGCGTCCGACCTGACACCGTGGTTATTCTCGTTGAGAGTTAATGCACTGCTCTTGATGGACGGCCTCGTTAGGGCCTAGCGATTCCTCGACAGCTCTCGGTGGAGCGACTCGAGTCGCGCCCAACAGATTCCCAGAACTGATCGCGGACAAGGCGGTGGCTTCACAGTGAGCCCTACGCTTCGCCGGAGAGTTCATCGACTGGATCATGGCCTTGCGGAATTGTGCCGCCCGAAAGCGGGACTCGGAGTCGATGCGCCGAATTGTCCAAATTGTGGCATGATGCTGAAATGATCGATCATTTGTCTATCCAATGTGCCGATGTGGCTTCCAGCGCCCATTTCTATGACGCCGTACTCGCACCTCTCGGTGGGAAGCGCGTGATGGATTTTGGCGCGGTCATTGGATTTGGAATTCCACCGAGGCCGACATTCTGGATCGGCCCGCAAACGAGCGGTGAGGGATTTCGTGAATCCCACGTCGCCTTCGTTGCGCCAAACCGGGGTGCCGTAGAGGCGTTCTTCGACGCTGCAGTGCGGGACGGGGCGGAAATCTTGCACGCTCCGAGACTGTGGCCCGAGTATCACGAGGATTACTTTGGAGCCTTCGTGCGCGATCCCGACGGGAACAACGTTGAGGCGGTGTGTCACTCGCCTGAGTAGTTGACGCCAATCGGATCTCCGAGGCGGTGCCGGCGAGACTTCCTGCCCACATTCGTAGCGGCGCGAGATGGGCCTGGCGCGACTTCCAGTCCCGTGACGCAGGATGCTTCAACTGTGGAGATCTCCTTGCCGACCCCATGGCGAGAGCCGTGTTGAGGGTTCTGCTTAATGACTGAGGGATTCACGGGCCTCACGGATGGCGTAGTAGAGGAGGGCGTAGCCGGCGAGGGGATCGGCCCACCACCAGCCAACGAAGGCATTCAACAAGAGTCCGGCGAGCACTACTGTGGCCAGGATTCCGTCAATCATGGTGATCCGGCCTTCGGTTTCCAAAACGGGATTGCCTAACGCCGCTCCAGTCCTTGCCTTGCCGCTTGCGAGAGCGAACATGACCACGGCGGTGAGCGCTGTCCACACAATTCCGAAAGTACTGTGATGTGGATGAAAGCCGATTGCTAGCACGATCGTGCTTTGAACCGCCAAGTAGACCGATAGGACTACGAAGGCTGACCCGATCAGCCGCATGGCTCTGCGCCGTCGAATCTGTGCAACGTCAGCGAGTTCCCAGAGCACCACCGCGGATGCACCGATCTCGATGCAGCTGTCCAAGCCGAATCCAGCCAATGCGACCGATCGCGCGTTTATTGCCGCGAAAGCGAGGACAATGACACCGACGAGGTTCCAGATGAGGGTGATTATTTCAAGTTGTTGACCACGGCGCAGCAAGCGGTGACTGCTCTTCCCATCGAGTCCGTCGCTCACCAGTGAATTCTAGTGCCCCAGGTCCCGGGAGCAGGGTTACGCGATCACGAGTGGCGGTCGGTGACGACCTTCCGTCATCAGTTGCCGAATACCCGGCCGATCATGGTCCTCGCCTCGGCGGCGGGTACCGCCGGCGAGAAGAGGTAGCCCTGGCCGAGTTCACAGTTCAGATCACGGAGTTGCTCTAGCTGTTCTTGCGTCTCGATCCCTTCGGCGAGCATGACCATCTGGAGCCTGTTGCCGAGTGAGACGATTGTCTCGAGGAGGGTCTCGTTGTGGGCGCTGTCGTTTGATGGGTTGATGAAATACTGGTCGATCTTGATGATCTTCGGGTTCAACAGTACGAGGTAGGAAAGCGAAGAGAAGCCCGTTCCGAAGTCGTCAAGCGCGATCCCGATGCCCAGGCTTCTGAACTGCTCCATCACGCCCAGCGTTTCGACGATGTCAAGAAGTGCGACACTCTCGGTTATCTCAAGGATGAGTCGCCCGGGCGCGAGTCCGCTGGCGGTGAGCACCTCCACAATCATCGGCACGAGCCCGGGGTCTCGAAACTGGTGGGCGGAGAGGTTGACCGTGACGTAGGGCGCATCGGTCTGCGGACCCGCCGATTCCCAGGAGGTTGCCGCAGCCACTGCTTCGTGGAGCGCGAAGGAGCCAAGCTCCAATATGAGTGAACTCTTCTCGGCCAGGGGAATGAACAACGCGGGGGACACCCACCCACGCTCGGGGTGTTCCCATCGCATCAACGCCTCGTAACCGACGACTTCGGTGGTCGTGAGATCCACAATCGGCTGGTAGTGCATTGAGAGTTCGCCCACTTGAAGAGCGTGATGGAGTTCCTGCACGAGCGCGAAGCGGTTGACCGCCTGTTGGTGCATGCTCGGCGTGAAGAGTGCGTAACTCCCCGCGTGCTGTCGTTTGGCCTCGTAGAGCGCCACGTCGGCATTTTGGACGAACTCGCTGCCATCCTCGCTCTCTCCGTCCCAGACCACAATGCCGATGCTCGCGTGCTGTTCGAGATGCACCCCACCAAAAGAGAATGGCTCGGCCAGCACCGCGAGGAGCCGGTCCGCCACCTCTTCGGCCTCGTCGGTCGACTTCAGCCCCTCGGCCAGGTAGAGGAATTCGTCGCCCCCGAGACGGCACAGTGTGTCGGAAGATCGCGTCACCAGTTCGAAGCGTCGCGCGATTCCCTTCAGCAGTTCGTCACCAACGAGGTGGCCGTGAGTGTCGTTTACGCCTTTGAAGTCATCGAGGTCCAACATCAAGACGGCGCCCATTCCGCCCTGGCGCGCAATTCGTGCGTGCGCGTGGGACAGTCGGTCCTCGAAGAGCGCCCGGTTGGCGAGCCCGGTGAGCGGATCGTGGAGCGCCTGATGGGACAGCTGGAGGGTGAGCGCCCGTTCCTCGGTAATGTCGCGTTCGGACGACACGAAGTAGAGCGTCTTTCCGGTCGCGTCACGGGCTGCGGATCTCGACACTTCCGAGACGATGACTCGACCGTCCTTTCGGAGGTAGCGCTTCTCGTAGCGCAACTGGTCCACCTCGTCCGCGGCCAAACGCTGGTGGGTCTCTTCAGTGATGCCTATGTCCTCGGGATAGGTGAATTGCTTCGAATCGTGACCGAGGAGTTCCTCCCGGGTGAATCCGACCATCTCGCAGAATGCCTCGTTCACTCCGATCGCCAGGTCATTGAGATCGCTGAAGACCATGGGGGACATGTTGTCCTCGAACGCAAGACGAAAACGCTGTTCTGACTCGGTGAGGGCGTGCTCTATCTCCCTCAGATTGGTCATCGCGATCGTGGTCTCTTCCAGCGCCGATTCGGTCTTCTGTACCGAGTGCACGTGGGCAATGGCGAGTTCGGCTTCGCGAACGATCTCTTCGAGCTCCTTGACCATCATCTCATCAAAGGCGTGCACGTAACGGTCGTAGACGATCAAGACTGCCTGTTGTGATCCGAACTTGATTGGAATGGCGACCGATGAGCCGAACCCGAATTGGGAAGCCCGCTGCCGCCACGGCTCATACTGGGCTTGATGAGCCAGGTCGTCGACCACCTGGCTCACATCGCTTCGCAGCGCCGTTCCGGTAGGCCCCAATCCGCTCTCATTTGACCCCCACCAGGACTCCATCTCGCCGTAGAGGTAGTCGGTGGCTCCCGAAGCGCAGAGAATATTGACGCCGTCCCCTCCGCCGGCTGAAGCCTCTCCTATCCAGGCAAGCGCGTAGTTTCCTTGATCAATGAGGACGTCGCACAGCTGTTGCAAGAACTCGGCGTCGTCGATTGCTTGCATCGCGATCTTGCCAACTTCCGCCAGCAAGTGCAGCATGTGATCTCGCTGCACTCGTTCGGTGATGTCACGCTCGGAGATGACGAAGTAGAGCACCTTGCCGGCGGCGTCACGTGCGGCAGACCTCGACACCTCGGCGATGATCACCCGCCCGTTCTTCTGCAGGTATCGCTTGACGTAGCGCACCTGCTCGGCTTCGCCTTCGACTATCTGCCGACGAGACTCTTCGGTGATTCCCACGTCGTCGGGAAAAGTGAACGGCTTCGAGTCGCGCCCGAACAACTCGTCTCGGGTGAGCCCGAGCATCTGACAAAACGCATCGTTTGCCGCAATGACCTGGTCCTCGAGGTCCGTGAAGATCATAGGTGCCATGTTGCCCTCGAAGGCGAGTCGGAAGCGTTCTTCGGACTCGGCCAGGGCGTTCCGCGCCTCCCTCTCGGCGTTGATTGCGGCGATGCTCTGCTCGAGGGATGATTCAGTCTGTTGCATTGTGCGCACGTGGGCTGCGCCGAATTCGACCTCCCGCACGATCTCTTCGAGCCCGAGCACGGTCACCTCGTTGAACGCAATGATGTGCCGGTCGTAGATAGAGAGTACGGCTGGGCGTTCCAGGGAGAAGGGGATGGCGAGCGCTGAAGAGAGTCCGATCTCCATCGAACGCTCCAGCCACGGTTTGAAGCTCGACTGACTGCCAAAGTCGTTGGCGACCTGCGTCAGCCCGGTGCGCAGAGCTGTCCCGGTCGGCCCTCGGCCTATGTCCTTCGAGTCCAACGTCGAGATCATGCCTTCGTAGAGGTACTCAGTAGCTCCAGCCGCGTAAGCAATTTCGACGTCGCCTTCGTCATTCCCGGTCGGAAATCCAACCCACGCAAGGGCGTAATCACCCTTGTCGACGAGCACTTCGCAGAGGTGCTGAAGCAACTCGGCTTCATCGTTGGCGAACATCACGAATCGGTTGGCCTCGGTCAGCAGCCGCAGCAAGTGTTCCTTTTGCACTCGATCCGAGACGTCGACGAATGAACTAATGACACCCTGTACCTGTCCGTCGATAGTGGCGAGACGGCTGTCGATGGATATCCACCGCCTCGCCGATCCCAGATTGTCGATGCCCATTACGACGTCTGCCATGGAATCACCGCTTCGCAGTGTGACCATTGCGGGATGTTCCTCGCCGGGAAAAGGCGTTCCGTCCTCGTGGACGGAGGCCCAATGAGGACCAACAGATGTAAGGCCTATTAATTGGTCCCGAGAGAGACCCAGCAACATTGTCGCCGCGTCATTGCAGTCAATGATCGTGCCGCTAACGTCTTGGATGACGAGACCCGTCGTGGTCATCTTGGCGAACTCGCTCGCGAATAGAAGCGATCGCAGATTCCACTGCTGACCGTCTTCCGAAAGGGTGTCAGTCGTAGGAAGTCCCCCCTAATGATTTCGCAACGAATTGAAAACTGAGTTTACTCTTCCGATCCGCGCCAACGGGACTCGTTGGAGAGTTTTTACAAAGTCGCAACTGGACGTGTCCGCAGAGTCGATCGAGGTCACTCGAATCGCGGACGCAACTTGGCGGTCTCCATCTTTCGATGAATTGTCCATTTTCATACGTGACTCTCGCAACGCTGCACGATGGAGCACCCGGAACGTTCCGCCGAGAAGTGTTGACTGTGCGCTATGAAGTACGTGCTACTGCCGTGCTTCCTGGTTCGCGGTCACCAACAACGACAATCTGAATCGTCGAGAATGTCGAAGCTCAGCTTCATCCATTGCCCCATCCGAGAACGAGATGCCGTCTCAGTCGAAATTGGCGACATCGGCAAGAATGAGGGACTGGTTCCCGTTCAGTCGGAATGCAGTTGGGCGGTCAACTCAATTTCGACGGCAATGTCAAAAGGCAATTCCGCAAGACCCACGGCGCTGCGCGTATGGCGACCAGCTTCGCCGAAGATTTCCACGAGCAGGTCTGAACAACCGTCAATCACTGCCGGCGTCTGGTTGAATCCGGGCGCGACATTGACCATTCCGAATACTTTGACGATCCGGGCGATACGCTCCAGACCGCCTAGTTCGGACTGCAACGTCGCCAATATCGAGAGCGCCGTGACTTGAGCAGCGTGTTGTGCCTCCTGAAGAGTCAGATCGGCACCGACCTTCCCTCTTATGATGTCGGATCCGCTGATGGGACCATGACCGCCAACGTAAACCATGTCGCCAATGACCACGCAGCCGAGGTAGTTACCCGCCGGAGGAAAAACCGGCGGAAGTTCTATTCCGAGCGATCTGAGTTTCTCTGCAATCATGGGCGCAGACTACACGGTCCGGATTTCGAGTGGTGACGCAGCTCCCGCAATCCGAACCCGATATCAGAGACCGCCTGCCACAGTAGGCCCACGACGGGCCTGATCACTTGCGGCCCCTGAACACTCAGAACCACGCGTTGCCGTCCGGAGGGCAGAAGGAGGGCAGCGATGCAATCTGGTCGGAGTACAAACTACTGTCTTCGCGCATGAGCGAAGGATCGTCTGGCGTGGATCCCGGACTCTACGTGGTCTACCTGGGCGGCGACCCTGCACCAGGTCGCGTCGGTGAGGATCACGAAGTCGTCGTCGTGGTGGCCACTGACGTAGTTGAGGCCCGCAAGGCCGCCCGATCCAAGTGGGGTGGGCAGTCGCGTCCCCATGTCGACGCGGCGAAGAGCATCGGTGATGTCGATGGTTACCTGATCCATCTCGAGCCGACGGATATCGCCGATTCGGATGAGGTCGGCGTGACGTACGAATCGCCAGACGGTTCATCGGACAGTTGACGTTCCACAGCCACCGTTTCCCGTCACTTTCGTCATCGTGAGATTCACGTCATGATCACGCCATGAGGTGCCGAGCGCACGTTCACCCGTCGTTCTTTGGTCGCTAGGATTCTTCTCCATGCGCCGAATCTCGACGGTCATCGACCTAGTCATTGTCGTGCTCTTTGTGAGCATTGGCAGATCGGTTCACGATCATGGCGTCAGTCTTGCCGGGCTCACTTCCACCGCCTGGCCGTTCGTTGCTGGGCTGATCATTGGCTGGCTGATAGTGATGATACGACGACGATCCGGCGTTGCTCCGTTGGACGGCCTCATTGTTAGCCTTGCCACCGTGTCTGTCGGGATGATCTTGCGCGTGATATCAGGCCAGGGAACTGCCGCTGCATTCATTCTGGTGGCGCTGGCGTTTCTGGGTGCGATGATGATCGGTTGGAGGGTGGTGTTGGCTGGATTCAGACGCTCGCGTAGCGCTGGCGGCGCTGCGTGAGCATTGATCCATCAAAGCAAGTCTGGACCGTAACCGGCGCGCACTCCAATGTGACTGGCTCAACGGTGACCGGTCTCCAGTTTCCGTAAAATCAGGTGCGCGCAGAGAGGCGAGCAGTTGCCGAAAAGTAGGGTGACTTAGCCTCAATCCACCGAAGGTCAGGCTAATGGTGAGCGTTCGTCAGACGCGACGTGACAGGCTGGCCAGACACGCCCAACGCGCTGCCGAGCGTTCGCGCACGGAGAAGCGCGAAGAGGCGAGTGCGTAAGTAACCACGCAACTTACGTCCGTCGGCTCCACGCGAGGACGTTTCGCTTGGTCCTCGAGAGGTGAAAGAGAACCTTTTGGTAGAGGTAAATTCGAAAGAATCTCCGTACGGCAAATTTGGCAATGTACACGTATTTGTTGCCGATGTCGAAGTTCTCCTTCACGAACTGTTCGTGCTTCAGTATGAATCGCCAGTTGTTCGTGACCGCCCACCGCTCGTAGCGTAAACCGGCAACGGCGTGAACGCCTCCTCGATCATCGGTGATCTCAAAGTTGAAACAGATCGCATGCGGGCAGCAGAAGAGCTTGTAGCCGAGTTCTCGTGCACTCAACTGGAAATCGGTTTCCTCTCGCCAGAAGTTCCCTTCATATCGTTCATCGAAGCGGACATGGCGAAACACGGACGTTCTGGCGAGTACCGGACTCGCCACGATGGGTTCTTCCGCGTCATCGATGATCCTCATGCTGGTTTCGACCTCAATCGTCCTCATATTCACGTAGGGACCACGGAGCCGGTCGGTTCTTTCTATCGATTGCTCGGCGGTTTCGGTTTCTCTGCGAAAGATGTTTCTCCCACAAATGATGTCGGCGCCGTCTTGTGCCATGTGGGTGGAGAGAGTTTTCAAGAAGTCAGTCGTTAACTCGAGATCGTCCTCGCCAATGAAAATGTAGTCACATCGCGCGGCGTCGATTCCTCGATTCTTCGTATACGGAACACCCCTGTTGACACCATTGTCTAAGTAGCGCACGGTCGGATTGGTGGTGCAGTAGGCCTCTAAGAATTCAAGAGTGCCGTCGGTGCTCCCGTCGACCACGACGATGATCTCCTTAACCTCGTCTTGCATGAGGAACGACGGGAGCACTCGCCGTAGATATGTCAGCCGGTCTTTAGTGGGAATGATTATCGATACGTCCATACTGGTTACGTATCCTCCATCGCGAAGTTGTGGCGAACACCAACAACTATTCCGCCTCCAACGAACAAGACGAAATTGACGACCTCGCCGTAGACCCAGCCAATGGCCATCCCGGTCAAATTATGTGCAAAGAAGAGGCAGTAGAAGATAACGACGGCCGCATTGAGAACATTTACAACGGTGATGTACATCACCTTTCTGTAGAGCTGCAGTACGGAGCCGGTTATGTAATTCGCAACGCCGACGAGCGCGAATATTGTCATGAGCCGCAGAATATGCTCGGCGGAAGTGTAATTACCATGAAAGAGCCGCAAAATAGAAGACGCGAAAATGAACACCGCAGCCGCTAAAGGGATTAGGAGGCCATACATCGTCCCCGACGCCTTCTTCAAGAAATGGGTGATGGTTCCTCTGGCGTTCGCCATTTCCGCAAACATTGCCTGGTTTATAGACGCGCTCACCATCAGCAGGAAATTGATGATCTGCATGGCCACGTACCACAAAGCTCCCGGCACCGGTCCTAATTTGGCGACAACGATAATGGGCAGCACGCTCGTGGGAAGGCCGCCAATAAGGTCCGAGGCGTAACTACCGATCGCGAATTGCCATTTGCCCTCCATGCTCTCTCGCGATGGTTTCACTCGAAACTCAAATCCGTGTTTCAGGGTTAAGAGGAAAACTGACACGATTATCGCGACGATTGCACCCGCCAATTGGGCGCTGAAGATTCCAATAAAACCTGATCCGATTACAAATATCGGAAAGATCAATCTTGTAACGCTAAAGAGCGAACTTTCGATCAAGGTTCCCGATGACTTTCGAATCGCAATGAACGCATTGTCGAAAAGATTCTTCACCGACATGAGCAGCACGGTGGCAATGAAAATCACAACGGTCAATGAATTGGCATGCTTGATACCGAAGGTTCGCAAAAAGAAGCTCATGCCAACTCCACACAGCACAGCGGCTCCTAGCGTGAGCAGGAGCTTGGTGACGAGGTCCTGTGACTTATTCTCTGATCGCCCGAGAAACCTGACCATCGTTCGGTTCATTCCCAAATTCGAAAACGCGGTCGCGACGCCGAGGGCTCCCATGAGCGAGGTTGAATAGCCGAAAGCTCGTTGGCTGAAGAGGTGAGCACAGATGATCACAAAGAAGAATCCGGTGACGGTCGAGAAGCCCATATTCACCAGTAGGAACAATGAATTCCGGTAGAAACTATCGCGGACTGCGTGTTTGTAGACGCCTCTTACATACGCAGCGATGGTTCGGGCGCCATGAGATTCCACGGTCGATCAATTCTCTTGAAAAGAAGATGAAGTCGTCAATGCGGATATTTCTCGCGTGCGGGTTCGGAATCGTGGCCAAGATGCGTCCAAGAGGCTTTGGGCTTCCGCCAATGGAATGAAGGTGCGCCCCAACGAGCTCCAGGTTCGCCCTGCCATGGTCATCGAATGACGCTGTAAATCCATATCTCTCCAGAGCGTCGATGACGCCGATTTAATTGATACAAGAGCGAGTCGCCAATGACGAAGCCATCGACCCGTCTCTGTAATCGTAGCGAGCACGGTTTTACGACGGCGTCTTAGCCTCAATCTACCGTGGATCTCGCGTAGATGGTCAATTCCGACCAGTGCGCGAGGGTCATCGTCGCGGTTGGCAGTGTCTCGCATAATTGCCTGACACGCGGACGTGTCGAGCCACACTTTCGACGAAGTTTGTAACTTGTTCGCGTTGGAAGTCGCCGGGTAGTCCGCGGGCGACCTCGAGACTGACCGCTCAGGTCTGCAGTCGCACGAGACGCGCGAAGCAGTTGCTCCACTGCGCGGCCCAGGGCCAGTTGGTTGGCAAGTGCAACTGGCGAGCTCGGGAGTGGTTCGTGAGACGACCCGGCAACGCGATGAACTTCCGGCGGATCGTCTTGGCGACGAGGGGTCCGGTGATCTCGAGTCCGAGCGCGCCGATCCAGCGCACGAGGTTGTGAGCGATTGAAGCGGGCACCGCTCAGGCGCTGTTGGCGTTGAAGTCGCCCGAAGGGCAGTGCTCGAGGCCCGAGCCCTCCTTCTGTTTGCCGTGCACCTCGAGGATCGTCGAGTCTAGGTCGATGGTCATGTCCCGGTCACCGGGACCAGCGCCGAGGGCCCAGGCGCGGGTCTTGAGCATCTCGGAGACCCGATCCAGCTGGCGCACGTGACCGAAGGTGAAGCCCCGTAGGAGCGTGCCCAATGTCGAGGGCGCCATCACCCGATGGGCAAGCACCGAAGACGTCGAACCCGAACGCCGGACATCGGCGTCGTCGATGCAGGTTCCTCCAACAACCAGTGAGTGCACCAGGGTCGCGGCGCGTCTCCCCGGAAACGGGACGACGGAGATCGTCTCGTCGCACCGCTCCTCCAAACCCAGTTTCTCGCTGAGTAGACCCGCCAAACCGAGCCCCGCGTTAGCGACCGCATGGTCGTCGTCGAACATCACCGACAGCGTCGAGGGAGTGTGCAAAGATTGCATCGAAAAGGTGTCCTTCTTTTTCGGTGAAACTTGGTGTGTAGAGACTCCAATTCTACCTGATGAGGACACCTTTTTCGCGCATGGTCAGCCCTTCAGAGCGGTGATTTCACGGTGGATCCGGGCTTAGCTCATTCGCTCAGCACGCTCGCGCAGTGACTGCATTTCTTCGCGGCCACCGGCAGGCCGGCCGAGAGACACTGCGGGCACGTCTTCGTGTCAGCCGGAGGACCGAACACGCTGGTTCCGCGCTTCGCCATGTACGCCCGATAGGGAACGACGAGCACGAAGTAGATGACGGCCATGAAGATGATGAAGTACACGATTGCGGAGATGAACGTTCCGATATCGACGAACTGACCCCTGATCGTCCACCCGAGGCCCGGAGAACTGACTCCACCACCCTCGATGGCGCTGACGAGAGGCGTGATGATCGAGTCGGTGAAGGACTTGATGAGCGTGCTGAATGCGAGTGCCACAACCAGTCCCACCGCGATGACTATCAACTCACCCTGCATGAGGAAATTCTTGAATCCCTTTATCACGACGTCTCCCTGTTTGTTCTCTCCGTTGCCATCTCTGGCCTTGGGGCGGTGCCCTCGAGGCCATTCTTGCCCCTCAGGGACTGCGCAAGGAGGTAAGTGGGCGGTCATGGCGAGAGCTTGACAACAGATCCCGACGTCAGGGTGCGAGAACCACGACAACCAAGCGCAACACCCGTTTAAGGAGCCATGGATGAACAGCCTCGTGGCGCTAGATAGCGGTCGCGATCAGGGTATACAGAACCGGAAGCGGATAGGCCTCGGTGCGGGAGTCCCCGGCCACTGGGCCCACGCCGATGCGAAGGCGGAAACGCCCGTCTGGCTCGAGGGGACAGCCCACCATCCCTCGGGGATCGAAACTCATCGAGGTGTGCTCCTCGAGGTATGTGGTCGAC
>PKYK01000075.1 GCA_003133665.1 Acidimicrobiaceae bacterium
AGTGCCATGGCCGACCCTAAGGCGGAGAACGCTCTTCGCGAAGCGGTCGCCAGCCTCGAAGAGCTCGAATCACGCTGGAGCGCGGCGCGCGACTACCTGAAGATTGACGCCAGCCGTCTGCGTCACGAGGTGCTGAGCATCGACGTCGCGGATCCGAACCTCTGGGACGATCAGGATCACGCGCGCAATGTCACGACCGAGTTCGGTCGGCTCACCAACGATCTCGAAACGTTCGATGAACTGCGGCGGGGGATCGACGACTGTGCGGTGCTGGTCGACTTCTGTCGTGAGTCACTCACCTCCGGTGAGGCCGACTGGTCGTTGCTCGAGGAACTTGGCTCGAGCGTGGCCCAGGTCGAGCACGCACTCGCCGCGCTGGAGATCCAGAGCCTCTTCAGCGGACCCTACGACGAGAACGACGCCATCGCCGAACTGCACGCGGGGGCGGGCGGCACCGACGCGCAGGACTGGACCGAGATGTTGTTGCGGATGTACTCGCGTTGGGCCGAACGCCGCGGCTTCGGCGTCGAGATCGACGAAGCCACCGAAGGCCAGGAGGCCGGCCTGTTGTCGGCCACGTTCATCGTGAAGGGCCGGTTCGCCTACGGGTGGCTCTCGGCCGAGCGCGGCGTGCACCGGCTCGTGCGCATCAGCCCCTTCGACTCGCAGGCCCGGCGTCAGACCAGCTTCGCGAGCCTCGACGTCACGCCGCTGCTCGCCGACGACTCCTCCGAGGTGGAGATCGACGAGAAGGACCTTCGCATCGACACCTACCGCTCTTCGGGGGCGGGTGGACAGCACGTCAACAAGACCGACTCGGCGATCCGCATCACGCACCTGCCGTCAGGCGTCGTGGTGAGTTGTCAGAACGAGCGCAGTCAGCATCAGAACCGGGCGCGCGCGATGCAGATCCTCGAAGCGAAGTTGGCCGAGCGCGCGCGTGCCGAACGCCGGGCCACGATGGACGCGCTGAGTGGCGACCGCGGCGACAACGCGTGGGGCTCGCAGATTCGCAGTTACGTGCAGGCGCCGTACCAGTTGGTGAAGGATCACCGCACTGACTACGAGACGGGCAACGTCGACGCGGTACTGGATGGCGACATCGACGGTTTCATGGAAGCCGAGCTTCGCCGCCAGCGTGCGCGTTTCTAGAACGCCAACTTAAGAATTGTCAGACCGCGAGAAACAGGCCTGTTTCGTGGCACGGGAAATTCGGTCGTGCAAACTAGAATGGCTCCTGATGAGATCTGGGTGCTGCGCGCACCGTTACCAGCCGACCCGAAGGGGGTGTTATCGTGATTCGCTTTGAACATGTCTCGAAGACGTACAAGAACGGGACCCCCGCGCTGAAGGACATCTCGCTCGACATCGAGAAGGGAGAGTTCGTCTTCCTGGTCGGATCGTCGGGTTCGGGCAAGACCACGTTCCTTCGCCTCTTGCTGCGCGAGGAGCTGCCCGATCAGGGCCGGATCCTCGAGGCCGGTCGCGACATCGGCGATCTGCCCAAGTGGCGCGTCCCCTACCTGCGGCGCAACATCGGCTGCGTCTTCCAGGACTTCCGCCTCCTGCCGAACAAGACGGTCTTCGAGAACGTCGCCTTCGCGTTGGAGGTCATCGGGCGTCCCCGTTCCACGGTGGACTCCCAGGTGCCCCAGATCCTCGAACTCGTTGGTCTGGCCGACAAGTCGAAGAACCTGCCCCACGAGCTGTCGGGCGGCGAGCAACAGCGCGTGGCGGTGGCGCGCGCCTTCGTGAACCGGCCGTTGATCCTGCTCGCGGACGAACCGACGGGAAACCTCGACCCTACGAACTCTGAGTCGATCATGGCCCTGCTCGAACGCATCAACCGCACGGGTACCACCGTCGTGATGGCGACCCATGACAAGGCGCTCGTCGACCGGATGCGTCGTCGCGTCATCGAGCTCGACAAGGGTGAGATGATCCGCGACCAGGTGCGCGGCGTCTACGGCATCGACGAGCCGGCGGGGAGCATCTAATGCGGGTCTATTTTCGCTACGCCCTGAAAGAGACGTTCAGCAACCTCTGGCGCAACCGGATGATGACGATCGCGGCGGTACTGACCGTGGCCGTGTCGCTCTCGCTGGTCGGCGCGGCGCTGTTGTTGAAGCAGAGCGCCGCTCAGGCGTCGGCGCAGTGGCAGCAGGGGACCCGCGTCACGGTCTGGATGCAGCCGACCGCCTCGTCGAGCGAGATCGCCAACGTCAAGAGCCAGCTCGCCAACCTGCCCATCGTGAGGAGTTGCGTCTTCTCCACCCAGCAACAGGACTACAAAGAGGCCCTGCAGTTGCTGCCCCAGTCCGAGACGACGACGTTGACGGTCGCGGACATGCCCTCGTCGTTCCGCTGCGTGCCGACGGTGCCCGCCAACGCGTTCACCGTCGAGTCCCAGTTCTCCAATCAACCGGGCGTCTACAGGGTCACCGCACCCGAGCAGCAGATTCGCGAGATGAACCACGCGATCCGCGTGCTGCAGATCGTCTTCCTGGCGCTCGCCGGCGTGCTGTTGCTCTCGGCGACCGTTCTGATCCTGAACACCATCCGCATGGCGATCTTCGCTCGGCGGCGTGAGGTGTCGGTCATGAAGCTGGTCGGGGCGACGAACTGGTTCATTCGCATCCCGTTCATCACCGAAGGCTTCATCCAGGGGCTCTTGGGTTCCGGAGTCGCCATGCTCTCGGTGACGGCGCTGCACACCTGGTATCCGCTGCACAACGAGTTCCAACTCAACACCAGCGCCCTCTGGGGCACCAACGCCGTCGTGCTGATCGTCGGCGTGTTCATCGGGTCGGTTGGCTCGGCCATCGCGATCCGGCGATTCCTCGACGTCTAGTTGTATTGACCACGAGC
>PKYK01000053.1 GCA_003133665.1 Acidimicrobiaceae bacterium
AGTAAGCACAACGCCCCCGTCTCAGAGACGGGGGCGTTGTGCTTACTTCGGTTGGTCAGCCCACCACTCGCGCAGTCGCACCGCGGCCTCATCGGGGCTGATTACGCCCTCGTCCAAACGTATCTCCATCAGGAAGTCCAGCGCGCGGCCCACCACGGGGCTCGGTCCAATGCCGAGCAGCTCCATCACGGCCACCCCGTCGAGTGCGGGACGCAGACGGCTCAGGTCCTCTTGCTCGCGAAGTTCGCCAATACGAATCTCGAGCTCGTCCATTCGCTGGGCCAGCATCGCGGCCTTGCGCGCATTGCGCGTCGTGCAGTCACAGCGGGTTAGCTCATTGAGTTCATTCAGCAAGTGACCCGCGTCGCGCACGTAGCGCCGGACGGCCTTGTCGCTCCAGCCCATCTTGTACGTGTGGAAACGGAGGTGAAGCTCCACGAGCATGCTGACGTCATCGATCATCTCTTGGGAGTACTTCAACGCCGCCATTCGTTTGCGCGTCATCTTCGCGCCCACGACCTCATGGAAGCGAAAGGTGACCCCTTCGTCGGAGATGGCCCGGGTGTTGGGCTTTCCAATGTCATGGAAGAGGGCGGCGAGACGTAAGACGAGTTCCACCGAACACTTGTCCACCACCGCCCAGGTGTGCTTCAACACGTCCTTGTGTTGATGGATCGGGTCTTGCTCGAGTTGCAGTTTCGGCAGTTCGGGAAAGAAATACTCGGCCAGCCCGGTTCGAACGATGAAGTCCAGTCCGATGGAGGGTTGCGGGGTCAGGAGCAGAAGGTCGAGTTCGTGGTGAACACGTTCGGCCGAGACCTTGGCGAGCCGGTCGGCCATGGTGGTCGCGGCCGTTTCGATGGACGGATCGATTCTCAGTCCGAAACGCGCGGCGAATCGCGCGGCGCGCAGCATCCGAAGGGGATCGTCACTGAACAGTATTTCCGGATCGGTGGGCGTGCGCAGCACCCGATCGTGAAGGTCATTGAATCCGCGATAGAAGTCAAAGAGCGTCTGGACGCCCGGTGTCTCGAGTTCGAGGGCGATGACGTCCAGAGCCAACGCGTTGATTGTGAAATCGCGTCGACTGAGGTCTATTTCGAGCGAATCGCCCCACTCCACTGAGGGTTTTCGGGAGTGGTCGACGTACGCCTCGGATCGAAACGTGGTGATCTCGGCCTTGACTCCGCTATCGCGTAGCGTTCCTCCAATGGTGCCGTAGGCGCGGCCCTGCTCCCACAAAGCGGTGCAGAGCGGCTTCATGAGACGCCCAATGTCGTCGGGCCGTGCGTTCGTGGTGTAGTCGATCTCGAAGTCCTCGCCCCGGGGTTGACCGAGCAGCGCATCGCGCACCGACCCCCCGACGGCGTAGAGAGAGAAGCCCGCGTCGGCGAAGGCGCGAGCCAGCGGACCGGAGAGATGGGCGATCTCAGTCAGTCGATCATGGACCTGTTCAAATGAAGTCACTGCGAATGAGGGTAGTGGGCGCCCGACGCGGGGCGCGGCCGAAGGTAGCCTGTAGCAGCATGTTCCACCGATTTCCGACCTGGTGGCGGGCGCTTAGCGTCGTACTCCTCAGCCTCGCAACGGTGACGTGGCCTCCGGCCGCGCAGGCTGCGACGACGCCTTCGTTTACCCTCGTGCACCAAGGCGCGGTGGCTGTCCTGTCGACCTCGGGAACCTCGCATTTCAACGTGACCCTCCACCTCGCGGCCCCTGACCCCAACGCCCGGGCGCGGCTTTCGCTCTTTCCGCGCATCGTCACCAGGTCGCAGATATCGCCCCTCATCAGCGGAGCTGGGCCCTCGAGTCAGCCCGTCGCCACCACGGGGAACCTCACCATGAAGTGCGTCGCACGGCCTCCAATGACCTTCACCATCGCGCTCTACACGAAGGTCCCCGGACGTGACCGGAGTCCGTGCGCGGCCCATCTGCCGAGGTTGCGCCTCCCCTGCGTTGGCCAGAACTGTGACGGCGTCTACCCCCTGAGTTACACAGTCACCAGTAACGGCGTCACGACGACCAAGTGGTCGATGCTGGCGATTCAGGCGAGTCACGTCGCCAGACCCTTGCACGTCGTCTGGATTTCCTCACTTGATCCCTCGTCGTGGCACCAGAGCGGCCGTGCGGTCGCCGTCCTGAGCGCACTGGCGCAACACGCGGCGCTCACACTCACCCTCACCGCCGACTACCGCACCTTGGACACCGTGCTGGGCGCCACCTCGGCGCAAGCAACGGCGTGGCGCACCGCCTTCGACAACGCGCTCACCAGTCCCCTGCACCGAGCGGTCGTCGCCCCACCGGGCAACATTGACTTTGGCGGTCTTGCCGCCAACGGCCTCACCACCCAGGTAGCCAACCAACTCTCGCTCTCCGGTCAACTCCTGCGCTCCCTCAACGGCCGATACGTTGATAACCCGGTGGTCCTATCGGGCGACCCTTCTCTCAGCAGCCTCGACGCGCTCGCCGGCGCCGGCGTCAGCGAGGTCGTCGTCCCCGAAGCGGCCCTTGCGACGCCGCCCTCCTCCACCCTGAACTGGGGAGCGCCATTCCACATCCAGGGGGCCGGGTCGCTGACCGCCCTCAGTACGGACGGTCCGCTGACACAACTCGTGACGGACTCGTCGATCGAATCCGGCCGGCGAGCGGCGCTCACTCTCGCCACGTTGGCTTTCCTCCATTTCGAGGAGCCGAACGCACCGGCGAGTCGAAGCGTCGTCATCACGGCCCCGGTCTCCCAGACCCCGGCAACGTTCGTCACCGATCTGTTGAACGGTTTCTCGCACAACCCCTTCTTCGTAGCGAGCAGTCTCGCTCCTTCGTTCAACTCGTCACTCGTCGCTACCAACGGCGCACCGAGTACGCGGGTTTTCGCTCCATCGGTCCCCTCCACGTGGTCGGCGCACAATGTCAGTTCGCTGACGACGCTCATCGGTGCCGTGAACTCGTACGGTCAAGCGGTCACGTCGACCAACGTCGTCGCCGCACTCCACGTCGCGGTAGCGCGGTCCGAGATCACCGGCGGGCCCGATGCCCGCCAAGCGGCCATAACCAGCGCCAGCAACGCATTGAACGTCCAAATCAGCCAGTTCTCGGTTGATGCCGGCGCAATCACCCTGGCTGGACCGGGAACGGCGCTGCCGATCACGCTGCTCAGCCGAGCGAACTACACCGTCACCGCCGTCGTCCATCTCATCACCGACCGGCTGATTTTCCCTAAGGGGAAGAGCGTGGTGGTCACGCTGGACTCACCCACCAAGTCCTTGCGAGTCCCCACCTCGAACCATCAAGGCAGCAGCTTGACGTTGCAGGTCGTCGTGACGACTCCCGATGGCCAGGTCACCCTCGCCCGCGCCGCAATTCAAGTCCGCATAGCCGGAACGTCCGTCGTCGGGTATCTCTTGACCCTGGCTTCGCTACTCGTCCTGGCGCTGTGGTGGTGGCGGACCCATCGACGTCGCTCGAAGGGACGTCACGCCCGATGAGTGAAAGCACGTCGCACGGCGCGCGCGTGATGTCGATGGCCGGCGGCACGCTCGCCTCGCGACTCACGGGACTTCTGCGGGTGCTGGTCCTCGCCTGGGTCCTGGGTTTCTCGCCACTGGCCGACGCCTTCAACTTGGCCAACACGGTTCCGAACATGTTGTTCGACCTCGTGCTGGGCGGCGTCGCCAGCGCGACGTTCATTCCGGTGTTCGTCGAACGCCTCGCTCTCGACGGTGAGCGGCGCGCGTGGAAGTCGATCTCGAGCGTCATCACCGGCGCGCTGATGGTGTTGTTCGTAGCGACTGTGCTCGCTTGGTGGACGGCTCCTTGGATTATCGATGGCTTCACGGTGCTGCACCACGCGAATCCTTCCCCGTCGATTGCGGCATTGAACCAGCAACGTGCGGTGGCAACCTCACTGTTGCGCTGGTTCGTCCCCCAGATCTTCTTCTATGGCGTCATCGGCATCGCCACAGCACTACTGAACGTTCGCCACCGCTTCGGCGCTGCGTCGTGGGTGCCCGTCGCCAACAACTTCGTCTGCATTGCGGTCCTGATCTGGTTTCATCTTGTGGACCCCTCCCCCACCCTCCAGTCGCTCGAGGGCTCGCGTCACTTGCTGTGGCTGGGTCTCGGAACCACGTTGGGCGTCGCGGTGCAGTTCCTCTGTCTCGTCCCGTCGCTCGCGCGCAGCGATCTTTGGCGTCTGTCACTGCGCTTCGATGCGAAGGACCCGGCCCTTCGAGCCGTCGGGCGGTTGGGCAGTTGGACGCTGCTCGTCGTCGTGGCGAATCAGCTTTCGCTCTACGTGGTGTTGGCCTTCGCCTTTGGAGTCGGCGGCAGTGGCCCGGTCAGCGCCTACACGTACGGCTGGTCGTTCATGCAGATGCCCTACGCCGTCGTGGTCGTCTCGGTCCTGAGCGCCCTGACGCCGCAGTTGGCCGGTTTTGCGACGGGCGAGGACTACGCCGCATTCAGCGAACGGCTGCGTTTTGGCCTTCGCCAATCGCTCGTCATCATCATCCCCTGCACGTTGATCCTGTTGATTCTCGCCCAACCGATCGTGGCAATTCTGTTGAACCACGTGAACGCCGTCCACGTCCTCTCGGCCGGGACCGTGTTGGCGGTTCTCGCCGCGGGACTGCCGGGCTTCACCGTCTTTCAACTCTGCGTGCGTGGACTACAGGCTATGCAGCGGGCGCGCGTGGTCTTCTTCCTCTACGCACTTCAGAACGCGCTGACCATCGTGCTCGCCATGGTGCTGGGCCGCCATTCGCTCGCCGGACTCACCTCGAGCGTCTCGATTTCCTACACCGTGGCGGCCGTGGCGTCACTCGCGACACTGGCCCACCATCAAGTCTCGATCGCCTCGGTGATCTGGTCGATCCACGTGCGACGAAGCCTGTGGGCGTCACTGGGGGCCGCTCTGGTCATGGCGTTGACGTACGCGGCATCGAGTGCGACGAGGGGAATCGGCCTCATCGCTCGCTTTTCAATGGCTGCCGTGCTCGGCCTGCTCACCTACGCCGTGCTCATCATGCTCTCCCAATGGCGCCTTGCTCGTCGTTCCGCAAAAGGTGCAAGGCTAAAGACGTTCTAAGGGGGAACCGTGGCACCGATACGCGTAGTTACTGATAGCGCTTGCGACATTCCCGAGGAGATCGCGCGCCGTCTCGACATCGATATCGTCTCACTGAGCATTCGCTTCGGTGACGATGAGTTCACCGACCGGGTCGAACTGACTCCTTCCGCGTTCTGGGCCAAGTGCAAGGCCTCAAAGGTGCTGCCCGAGACGGCCGCGCCATCGCCGGGTGCGTTTCAGGCGGCTTTCGAGCGGGCCAAGGCCGATGGGTGCGACGGCGTGATTGTGCTCACGCTCTCGGCGGCGCTCTCGGCGACGCACCAGTCGGCCCTCCTCGCCGCCGACACCGTCGCGGAGACCATTGCCGTGCGAGTCATTGACACCAAGGCCGTGTCGATGGCCCAGGGGCTGCTCGCCATTGACGTCGCGGAACTGGCCCAGACCGGAGCCACGCTCGACCAACTCGTCGAACACGCGCAGTCGTTGATCAGCAAGGTCGGCGTCTGCGCGATGCTCGACACACTCGAACACCTCGTGAAGGGTGGCCGTGTCGGCGGCGCTCGGGCGCTCTTGGGGCAAGTGCTCTCCATCAAGCCGCTCCTGGAACTGAAGGACGGCGTCGTCGCCGAAGCCGGACGGCAACGCACCCGGGCCAAGGCATTGAGCGCCATCGCCGCGGTCGCCCGATCCCACGCACCGCTTCGGCGTTTGGCAGTGGTGCACGGCGACGCACAGGACGTCAGCGCCTTTGCCGCGCTCATAGCGGATATTCCCACGGAGTTCCCGCCCATTGTCGCCGACATCGGTCCGGTGGTGGGCACGCACGGGGGTCCGGGGATCATCGGCGTCTGCTGGGTTGAGGCGTAACGCCGCGCTGCGCCACTAAGTTCTAATCGTGAGCGAACCAAACGTACCGCGCGAACCCGACGTTGTCGACCGGGCCCTCCACTCGTTCGACCACGTGCTCGACATCGTGCACGATCGGGTGCTGCGTCCGATACTCATCGCGGGTCGAACCGTGGCCTTCGGATTCATCCTCTTGTTGATGGCTCTAGTGCTGATCGTGACGTTGGTGATCGGCATCATCCGGCTGCTCAACGTCTATCTCTTCGCCGGCCACGAATGGGCGAGTTACGCCATTGTCGGAGCCATTTCGCTGATCACCGGCCTGGTGATCTGGCGTCGCCGCCGCCCCGTCAATCTGAGGAAGTAATGGCCGAGCACACGCGTGTACTAATTGTGGGTTCGGGTCCGGCCGGACTGACTGCAGCGATCTATTCGGCTCGCGCCCAACTCAGTCCCATTGTGGTTGAAGGCGAGCCGTCGTCGACCACCGACCAGCCCGGCGGCCAGCTCATGCTGACGACCGACATTGAGAACTTTCCGGGTTTTCCCGAGGCCATCACCGGACCCGAACTCATGGCCAACATGCGTGCCCAAGCCGCTCGTTTCGGAGCCGACCTGCGCACTACCAAGGTCCAAAAACTCGACACCTCACGGCGTCCCTTTCGCGCCTGGTTGAGTGGCGACGAAGAGCCGAGCATCATGGCCGACGCCGTGATCCTCGCCACGGGTGCCCGATCGACGATGCTGAATGTGCCTGGCGAGGATCGCCTTTTGAGTCATGGCCTGTCAACGTGCGCGACGTGCGATGGTTTCTTCTTTCGTGGTCAAGACATCGCAGTGGTGGGTGGCGGCGACTCCGCGCTGGAGGAAGCCACTTTTCTCACTCGCTTCGCTTCCAGCGTCACCGTTGTCCACCGACGCGACTCACTGCGGGCATCGAAGATCATGCAAGAGCGGGCCTTCAACAATGAGAAGATCCGTTTCGCGTGGAACACCGAGGTCACCGAAGTCCTGGGTGCGGACAAGGTGTCGGGCCTGGCAGTTCGCGACGCCCTCACCGGTGAGGGGCGAGTACTCGACGTCACCGGTGTCTTCATTGCGATCGGCCATGTGCCCAACACGACCTTGGTCGCCGGACAGGTCGAGCTCGAGGGCAACGGCTACGTCCGAACCGGACCGGGGTCGTACACCTCAATTGAGGGACTGTTCGCCGCCGGAGACGTGCAGGATCACGTGTACCGCCAGGCCATCACGTCTGCCGGAGCGGGTTGCGTGGCGGCCATCGACGCCGAACGGTGGCTCGAGGCGCAGGGGTATTAGCGCTCGGTGGCTAAGGTAGACGCTGCGACGTTCGTGGCGGACGTCAACTTTGGAGGTAGTTATGAGTAGCCAAATCGCGACGCTGACTGACTCGACGTTCGACGAAGTGGTCGGGTCCTCAGAGAAGCCGATTCTCGTTGACTTCTGGGCTGAATGGTGCGGGCCGTGCAAGATGATCGCACCCATTCTCGAGGAGCTTGCGGTTGAGCAGTCGGACCAGTTCACGATTGGCAAACTGGACGTCGATGTCAATGTCGCCACCGCCACCAAGTACTCTGTCATGAGCATTCCAACCCTCCTCCTCTTCAAGGACGGAGAGGTCGTGGCCCGTCTCGTGGGCGCCAAGCCGAAGGGTGCGCTGCTCCAAGAGATCACCGCGAACCTGTAGTTCAGATTCTGAACTTCGACCGATTGCAGCCCGGCGCCACGGGTCCACGTGTGCGCGAACTCCATGAACGGCTTGCCGGCATTGGCCACGCCCCCCTCTTGGACCCGCTGGACACCTTCGGGGTCAGCACCGCTGTCATGATCGAAGCATTTCAGCGTTCCAGGGGCCTGCCCATCACCGGCGAGGTTGACTCGACGACCTGGTCAATACTGGTTGAGGCCGGATGGCGGCTCGGGCAACGACTCCTCTATCTCGCACGACCGCATCTGCGAGGCGATGACGTGGCGGAACTGCAGATTCGCCTCGCTCAGTTGGGCTTCAACCCTGGGCGCATCGACGGCATCTTTGGTTCATTGCTCAACAACGCCCTGGTCGACTTTCAACGAAACTGCGGGCTTCCGGCCGACGGAACTCTCACTCGCGCAACACTGTTGGAACTATTGCGCATGACGTCATTGGCCTCGGATCGACACTTGGTGACCGAGGCACGCGACCAAGCAGGATTTGACGACTTGGGCACTGGTCCGCTCGTGCTGTGCGGCCAAAGCCCGTTGGCGCCACTCGTCGCGAACGCTATCGGCACTGCTCTTGAAGTGCACCTGATGACCGACGCACCGGCCGATGACGTCGCAGTCCTTGCCAACGATCGGTCGGCCGCCCTGGTGCTTTCTTTCCAAACCCTCGAGCAGTTGAAAGTCATTCATCTCCACTACTGGGCGAGCTACCATTCGCATTCGCGTCGCGGAGATCAGTTGGCCGGAGCAATTGCCACCAGCCTCGCTCGGTCCCGCACGATACCTCGGGTTGAAATAACGGGTATGGCACTGCCCATCCTTCGTGAAACCAAGATGACGACGCTGCACGTCGAACACGGAAATTCCCCTGATCAGGTTCTACGCGAAATTGCCGACGAAATAGCGACCGTCGTTACGCGAGTTTTCCACAGGGACGCCTAAATCGAATTCTGAAATTCCGCCATTTACCTAGGGAAACCTGAGGAAATTCATCGTTTCCCAGAGAAACCCACAACTTCATCCACAACTTGGGGATAACTTCAACAAGAAGGTTAAGTTGAGTGTTGAGACTTATTTGGCCTGCGAAATGGCGATGTAGATCCGCTCAAGGTCATCGAGATCGGCAAAATCAATGACAATTCGACCATTGCGCCCCTTCAAATCAACATGAACTCTCGTGTCAAGGTAGTCCTCAAGCAGTTGCTCCAACTCCGCGACGCTGGCGTCAGGCACGGGCCGGAGCCGTGGAGCTCCGGTGCCAACCTTCGCCGCCGGCTCTTCGGTACTCGTCGGCTTAGGTTCCATGAAAACCTTGACGGCTTCCTCGGTGGCTCGCACCGAGAGTTCGTTCTTGATGATCCGAGCGACCATAGTGGACTGGGCATTCGCGTCAGCCAGTACCAACAGAGATCGGGCGTGGCCCGCGGTTATCTGTGAGTTCGCCAGGGCTGCCTGGGCAACTTCGCCCAACTGCAAGAGTCGTAACGTATTCGTAATATTTGCGCGGCTCTTGCCAACCCGCTGTGCAACCTGCTCGTGAGTCATGTCAAATTCATCGATGAGCTGCTGGTATGCGGCGGCCTCCTCCAATACATGCAGGTCAACACGATGAAGATTCTCAACGACGGCCTGTTCCAAGGACAGCCGATCATTTACATCATCTTGGACGAGTACCGGCACCACTTCTAATCCCGCGAGACCAGCCGCACGCCAACGCCGTTCCCCCGCAATCAGCTCATAGAGTTCACTCTCCCCTTCGACGGGCCGAACAATGAGCGGCTGCAGGACACCCAACTCCCGAACCGATGCAGCTAGGGTTTGCAGACTCTCGTCACTGAACGACTTCCGAGGTTGAAATGGGTTGGGTCGGATCGACGTCACCAAGATCCTGCGAAGTGGGCCCTCGGTCACAACGACCTCTACGTCGCTCGGGGTCACGCTCTCGGGAATCAGAGCGCCTAACCCTTTACCTAAACCTGGTTTTCTAGCCATTGATAATCTCCTCCGCTAAGGCGCGATAGGCCTTTGCCCCCTTTGAATTAGGGTCAAAGACAGTGATGGGCTGACCAAACGATGGTGCTTCAGCCAGTCGGACGGTTCTGGGAATGACCGTCTGGCAGAGTTCAACTGGGAAGTGTCGCCGCACTTCAGCCGCCACGTCAATAGAAAGCGTATTGCGAGAATCGTACATCGTCAAAACGACTTTGGATATGCTCAGAGTTGGGTTCAGATTCTTCTGAACCAGGTCAACGATACGCTGCAGCTGGTTGAGGCCTTCGAGAGCGTAGAACTCGGTCTGAACTGGAACCAGAATCTCAGTGGCGGCGGCAAAAGCGTTGATCGTTATGAGGCCCAGCGACGGGGGACAGTCGATGAAGACAAAATCGAAGTCGCCCTCAACCGACGCCAGCGCCTTCTTTAAACGAAGCTCGCGGGAGATAACCGATGCGAGTTCCTGCTCAACCCCCGCAAGGTCCAAAGTGGCGGGGGCGACAAAGAGATTATTGAAGCCGGTGGGCTCAACGATGTCAACCATTGGAACGTCATTGAGTAGAACGTCGTAGACGGATCGCTCAAATTTTCGCCCATCGACGCCGAGACCCGTTGTGGCGTTTCCTTGTGGATCTAGATCAACCACCAGGACCCGTTTGCCCCTTTCGGCAAGCGCAGCCCCCAACGAAGTGGTGGTCGTGGTCTTGCCGACACCTCCCTTTTGGTTGGCTACGGCAATTACCCTCATCGTGTTGGCGTCCGCCATGTGCCTCTTCCCAACCTAAGAAATCCCGACACTTCGTCAAGTCCCCTGCTATTCAACACGGTTTTGGCTTGGCCGTCAAGTACCTATGTTTCACGTGAAACATAGGTACCCTAATCTGAGACTTCAATCCTGACCAGACCAACGTTGGACAATCATCTTCGAGGTATCTCTCCAAAGTGACTGGCCACGAAAATGCTTGCGTGACGAATTGTTTCACGTGAAACAATCGGCGCAACAAGGGTCGCTCGACTATCGATCTTTGTGATATTCAATAATGTCGTTGAAGCCGTACTGAGGGGAACCTGACATGCGGCTCGGAGCGGAAACCCGCCCTTGTTTTCCAAGGGAGCCCTGAGGTCAGATGTTTCACGTGAAACAATAGGCGCAGCGTCAGTTCCTCGAGTACTCGGCTCTCAAGCCGGTACCGCCCGGACTCACGCGCTGCCCAGGGCGACCTGACATGCGGCTCGGAGCGGAAACCCGCGCTTGTTTTCCAAGGGAGCCCTGAGGCCAGATGTTTCACGTGAAACAATCGGCGCAGCGTCGATTCCTCGAGTACTCGGCTCTCAAGCCGGTACCGCCCGGACTCACGCGCTACCCAGGGCGACCTGACATGCGGCTCGGAGCGGAAACCCGCATAGTCACCACGAAGGAGGTACGCCAGATTCAGTTGTCTTAGATTGGACAATCGGAACAAGGGCGACTCTCACGGCGAAAGATCTCCATAGATACACCTCCCGGACTCACGCGCTACTCAGGGCGACCTGACATGCGGTTCGGAGCGGAAACCCGCCCTTGTTTTCCAAGGGAGCCCTGAGGCCTATTGTTTCACGTGAAACAATAGGCGCAGCGTCAGTTCCTCGAGTACTCGGCTCTCAAGCCGGTACCACCCGGACTCACGCGCTACTCAGGGCGACCTGACATGCGGTTCGGAGCGGAAACCCGCCTGGTCACCAGGAAGGAGGTACGCCAGATTCAGTTGTCTCACACAAGACAATCAGAACAGCGGCCGCTTTCGAGGAGTACCTGTCTCCCGTGGGTACATCTCTGGCGTTGACGCGGTCTTCAAGAGAATTTGATATGCGGCTCCATGTCGGAACCTGCCGAGTGATTCAAGTCCAAGGATGGCTAATCCCTCCCTGTTCCATCGTCCTGTTTCGCTGTCATCCGGAGGCTCAGAGACAATCAAGACTCCCCCGACCTTCAAGAAGCGGACACCACACTCCGCCACCACAGATGGGGGGCCAAATGATCGAGCTGTCACCAAATCAAAGGCTTCCGTCATTTCAGGCATCCTGGCGATTTCCTCCGCCCTCCCGACAATGACTTGTCCATGGTGAGGAGCACCTGACCATCCGAGAACTTCGATGAGGAAATTCGACCGCTTGATCATCGAGTCGGTTAGGACTCCCCGGTTGTCCCAACGATCAAGCAGGACCAGGCCCGGTAGGCCGCCACCACTCCCTAAATCGAGGAATGAGTCCGGGGGAGTGGAACACCGCTCCTCCCAGCAGAGCGCGAATCCCTCGGCGTGAGTGATATGGGGCTGAATCTCGTTAGGGCCCAAAAAACCCCGCGCCCTCGATTCCTCGAGGGCGCGGGCTAACCAGTCACTTGTCACGGGTCAATTATGCCGGAGCAACGACCACGAAACGGCGTGGCTCTTCGCCTTCCGACCGGGTTATGACAGTCTCGCTCCCAGTCAATGCGTCGTGAACAGCTTTGCGGTCAGCCGCTGACATTGGCTCAAGAGCCCTTTCCTCGCCAGTCTCCACTACTTCCTGAGCCACCTGTTGGGCAAACCGGCCTAGGGCAGCCACGCGACGCTCGCGATACTGGGCAACATCCACGAGGATTCGGTCCGTGCGACTAGGGCTCTTGGACTGCACCACAGTTCGGGTGACTTCCTGCAAGGCTTGCAGCGTCGTGCCTCTCGGTCCGACCAGCACGCCGAGTTCAGTCGGGGGAGTGGCGTTTACAGATAGTTCAACTGTCTCTTCGTCCAGCTCCCTAACTGAAACGTCTGCGATGATGTTCATCGATTGCAGCAGCCCTATGAGGAACTCCTTAGCGATCGACCCCTGCTCGGCTAGCGAAATGCCTTCAGCCATTGTGTCCTCCTTCGATGGACTCTTTTCAGATCGTGGGGTGCCGGTTGGCGTTCCCTGCTTGGGGCGGCGAGTGCCGCTGTTCTCATCCTTCTCTTTTCTGGGTGCCTGCCCTTCAGTACCCTTTGGTGATCGAGACTTCTCACTTCGTGGTCCGGCCTGACGGGGACGGTCCTCTCGACCACCGGTTCGACGTGAGCGCTTCGGGCGGGGGCCCGATGGGCGGACTCGAGCTCGAACCCTAGCCTCACCTCGTATGCGACCAAAGAGTCCTGCCTTCGGTTCTTCAATGACCTCGATCTCAGCATCGTCCCTGTGAACACCGAGGTGTGCCAGAGCCCGATCAGTTGCCTCGTCGATTGTTTTTCCAGTTGTTTCTACCCAATCCATGGGCTACCGCGCCTTTCTTTTCCGCTTCGCCCTAGAGCGAGACTGTTGTTGTGACTTGAGAGTTGAGGGTTGTGGTAGTTCCGGGGCCGCTTGTTTTTCAGCGGCCGGCAGAGCGCGCTCGCCGCCCTTGTGAGGGTTCGACACGCCCGCTCGGAACATCAAATCCTGAGTAATTATACGAATGATTGTCGAAACAATCATGTAGAGCACCACTGCGGCTGGGATAACCATATAGAAGTATGCGAAAACAATCGGGAGGAACCGCTGCATCATAAGCTGCTGGCTCGGCATCGCCTGGCCGGTCTTGCGGTTGCGACTGTTCATTTGGGCCATCTGGAAGTACTGCAGCGCAACCGCCACGGCAACGAAAATGAAGAATGGGATCGCCGCCGCGATCGAACCGTGACTGCTAAACGGCTTGAGATTCAGATCCATGCCGAACGCCTTGATCTGGCCACCGGAATTCACAAGGTTGTGGTACATCTTTGACGACGAGGGGATGTAGCGCGGCTGGGCCAGACCTAGCGATGTCTTGTTCGCCAGCCCCTTGATGACGCTGTAAAGAATGAAGAGAAACGGCGCCTGCAGCAACACGGGCAAGCAGCCACCAACCGGGTTGGCTCCCTCTTCGCGGTAAAGCCGCATCAGCTCTTCGTTCAGGATTTGCCGGTTTTCCGGGCCCTTGTACTTCTGCTGAAGCTTCTTGATCTCCGGCTGAAGTTTCTGCATCGCCATCATCGATTTCGTGCTCTTGATCGTGAACGGAGTCAGGGCTCCCATAATCACGATCGTGAGCAGCGCAATCGCCACGGCGTAGTTGGGGATCAATCCATAGAAGAAGGCCAGAAGCCAGCCAAAAAGGTGAAAGATTGGTTGGAAAACCGAACCAATTGTATGGGTGATGGACGCCATTGCTACGAACTCCTTGCTTTCTTTACGTCTGGAACGAGGTCAACACCGTGCGGACCGAGCGGACGACAACGACTGAGTCGCCGCATCGCGAGACCGGTTCCGCGCCACGCCCCATGAAGTGCAATGGCTTCGTAGGCGTAGTGGGAGCATGAAGGATAGAAGCGACAGGGCGAGGGGCGGCCCGAGGTCAACCGCTGATAGGCCGCGATGGAAGCCAGGATCCCCCGGACGCCTAGTGAGGGTTTAGAGGACACCGGCGCGACCGAGTGCTTGGTTGAGGTGGTGCTGGAGATCGTCATATGTGAGTTTTCCTGTCTCCAAACCACATCTGATCAGGTATATTCCTGACTGTGGTTGAGGGTTAAGGTCATCTACGAGGGCCCGCAAGCGGCGTCGGATTCTGTTCCGTGTCACCGCATTTCCGACCTTTCGGCTTATCGCGTACGCCACTTCAACTTGAGGATCTCGGCTGGCCTGCGCTACGAAACTAATTCGCACTGGCCCACTTTGACCTCTCGCGGTTGGTTTGGCGAAGAGTGCGAACTGCCGTCGGGATCGAACCCGACCGGGCACCTTCGTTTAGACCGTCAACTGGTGGCGGCCCTTGTTGCGACGGGCCTTAAGGATGGCACGACCGGCGCGGGTTCGCATGCGAGCACGAAAACCGTGCGTCTTAGCTCTTTTCCGCTTATTTGGCTGATAAGTACGCTTCACAAAACCTCTTCTCAAACTGTTTCTCTGCGCTTCGCGGTACCTCCTGGAGGTCGCTCGCGCGCTACTGGGAACAATCTTACCCGACGGGGCCAACCCCCTCGACGGAGCGGCGAAAAGCAGAGTATGGTGCTACTCCCCGACACCACCACAGCCAATTGTCATCCAAAGTGCTTGTGGATAATGTCGGTGTTGATCTGTGGAGGACGATTGTGCAAAGTGGTGAGGAGATCTGGTCAGCGTTACGCGATTCCATACGTGGCAACGCTTCTGAAGCAGTTTGGTCGGCCGGACTCAACACACTTCGTCTTGTGGATTACCACGATGACCAGCTTGTCATCGGCGCACCGAATCAGATACAGCTCTTGCGTGTCCAACAACGATATCTTCCGTTCATCACCGAACAGGCGCAGCGACTCGTAGGTTCGAACGTGCATGTTTCCTTAACGGTGAGTGACGTCACGGTGACGAACGAGATCAACGACGACGAGAATTCATCACTTGTTGAACCATCGCCGGTCGTCACGTTCGCACCGAGCGTTGATCGTCCCGCCCGTCTCGATCCGCGGATGACGTTCGATTCATTCGTACCCGGTTCGTCAAACCGGTTGGCGTTCGCCGCGGCCCAGTCGGTAGCGGAAACACCCGGCCGGGCTTACAACCCCCTAATGATCTATGGGAATTCCGGTCTGGGCAAGACCCACCTCCTTCACGCGATCGGGAATTACGTGCAGGAGAACTATCCGGGGCGCAAGGTTCTCTACGTCTCAACCGAGACCTTCTTGAACGACTTCATCCGGGCGATTCAAACGCGAACGCAGCTGGCACTTCATGAGCGATATCGCGAGAATGATGTTCTGTTGATAGATGACATCCAGTTCATGGAGACCCGTGGTGAGACTTTCCACGAAGAGATCTTTCACACCTACAACGCACTTCACGGCGAGGGAAAGCAGATCGTTCTCACGTCGGATCGTTCACCTCGAGACCTAGCGGGACTCCAAGAGCGATTTCGAAGTCGTCTTCTGCAAGGTCTCGTCACGGAAATCGATCGGCCCGACCTGGAAACACGTATCGCCATCCTGCGCTCCAAGTCCGAGGGTGAAGGCATTGAATTGCCAAGCGACGTGGCGGAGTGGATTGCCCACCGCGTGCGCGACAACATCCGGGAGCTTGAGGGCTCGGTGACCATGCTGCGGGCATTTGCCAACCTTCGCCAGGAGCCGATTTCACTTGAGCTCGCCAAGGCCCACCTGACCAATCTCGGCCAGGAACAGGTGATCCTGAAGCCCGAGACCATCCTCGCCGTGGTGTCGGAGTTCTACGGTCTTTCCGTTGAGGACGTGCGGGGGGCAAAGCGCCTACGCCCGCTCGTACGCGCTCGTCACGTGGCGATGTACCTGATCCGTGATCTATTGGACAATTACTCCTATCCGATGATTGCGCGGATCTTTGACGGCCGCAATCACACAACCGTGATAAGTGGGGTGGAGAAGATCCGGGAGCAAATCGCTGTCAATGGTGAGATGCTCGCGCAGATCAACCAGTTGAAACGACGGCTGCACGGGGAGGGGCACGATTAGTTTGTGCGTAACCTTGGGTTCTCGCTGTTGGTTGCCAGTTGAAAACGACCGGGTACTCCACATGACTTCAGGGTTGAGTAGCCAGGGTTGAGAGAGTTAGTCACAGAGGTGTTGAGGGAGCGGGTTTTAGAAACATCGGGTTAATCAGGGATCTTGCCAAACAACCCACAAACCCACAGCCCTACTACTACTAAGACCCCTCTACTAACAAAAAACACACCGTAACCGCAGTAGTCAAGGAAAGGTAGTCCAATGAAGTTCAAGTCAGAGCGCGACATTCTTGTCGAGGCGTTGAGCGCCGCAAGTCGGGTGGTCGCGACGCGTTTGGTCGGCGCGTCGTCAGGAATTCTGCTTTCTCTCTCAGGAAACCAACTTACGGTGACTGGTACCGACCTCGACATCACGGTTCGAACAACGGTTGACGTGATTGGTCTAGAGGATGGATCCTCGGTCGTTCCGGCCCGGCTCGTGGTGGACGCGGTCCGATCGCTCGAAGCCGGGGCCGTCACCGTATCGGGAGGCGATGAAAACGTCGAGGTCTCGTTGGGCCGAGCGAAGTTCTCGTTGCGGACGTTCTCAGTAATGGATTTCCCGAAGCTTCCCCCAGTGACCGGTGCCTTGACGCCTGTGGCGGCCCTCGATCTCATTCAGGGGATCAACCAAGTGGTGCGGGCTGCGGCGAACGACGACGCCCGACCGCTGCTCACCGGGGTGCTTTTTACCACCGACAATGACGCACTGCGCCTCATTGCCACCGACTCCTACCGTCTCGCGGTTCGCGACGTACCGGGGGTGCACGGAATCGGCGGCTCTCACGACCTCCTGGTCCCCGCCCGAGCACTCCAGGAACTGCAGCGGGCCGCCTCCAACTTGGCGGCTGACGCCGAGATTGGCGTGACGCTCACCGACGCCGAAATCTGCTTCGTGGTTGGGACGACCAGCATCGCGTCGCGCCTGATCGACGGGAACTACCCCTCCGTCCTGCAACTGATCCCGGTGAGTTACCCGAACCAGCTTCGCATCGCGAAGGACACATTGCTGACCTCGCTCAAACGGGCCAAACTCCTCGCCAGGGATTCAACCTCCTCGGTTCGCCTCACGATGAAGGAAAAGAGTGTCGAGATACGAACCCAGAGCCACGACGCTGGTGACGTGGAGGACAATGTCGACGCTGACTACAACGGCGAAGAAATGACGATTGCGTTTAACCCCAATTTCCTCATTGACGGGATTGAGGCTGTTCCAGGTGACGAGGTCATGCTCGAGATGTCAGACTCCGTTCGCCCGGCAATGGTGCACGGCATCGAAGACATTCGGTTTCGGTACTTGCTCATGCCCGTTCGCGTTCAGTAGTCCGGATCGATCGTCGTGGGCCTCCACGAGCTCCAACTTCGAAACTTCCGTCTCTTCCAGGAGTTCTCTTTCGAACCTGACCGAGAGGCGGTTACCGTATTGCTTTCGGCCAACGGAACGGGGAAGACGTCGGTCCTAGAAGCGGTCTACGCCCTGGCGACCGCGTCGTCGTTTCGCACGAGCTCGGCCGGTGACATGGTGCGCGCAGGGACCAACCTGGCCGAAGTCCACGGTGTCGTCTTTCAGCGCGAACGACGAGTCCAGGTGGACCTCACGCTGACGCGGGGCGTTCGCAATACGACGAAACGGATGCTGGTCAACGGTCAACGCCCTCAGTCTCGAGCCGAGCTTTCCGAAGCGTTGCCCCTGACGATATTCACCCCCGAAGGCGTTGACATCATTCGCCAGGGGCCGGAGAATCGCCGAACGTTCATTACGAATCTTCTCACCGATGTGGATCCGACGAGCGCGGACGTCATCGAGCGATTCAATCGGGTGTTGAGTCAACGCAACGCCGTCCTTCGGGGAATTCAGGGCGAGTGGCCCACGACATCTCAACGCGATGAACTGGACGTATGGAGTGCCGACCTATCGCTTGTCAGCGCTCAACTAGTCGACTTCCGTCGCCGGCTGTTGAATGAACTCGAGCCGCTTGTTTCCCGTGCCTACATGGCGCTGGCCCAGAATGTACAGCGAGTCGGCGTTGACTACGAGCAGTCGTGGACGGGAAGCCTCTACGACGCACTTCAACAATCGTTCGATGACGATCGCTTTCGCGGTCACACCACCGTTGGTCCACAGCGTGACGACATCGCGATCACCCTCGACGGGCGCGACGCCAGGCGCCAATCGTCACAGGGAGAGCAGCGCTCGCTCGCGCTCGCCCTGCGTCTCGCCGGCCACGAGCTCGTGCAGCAAAAGCGCGGCGTGGACCCCCTGCTGCTGCTCGACGACGTCTTTAGTGAGCTCGATCCTCTCCGCAGCGAGCGCCTTCTCCAATTGCTTCCAGTTGGACAGACACTGGTAACCACAGCCTCGCCGCTGCCCTCTGGAATGAGCCCGGCGGTCGTTCTGGACCTCTCGAAGGCACTGGCGTGAGCAGCCGCCACGACCAACCCACGAGCCTTGGTGAGTTGCTGCACACGGTGGCGGGTCGGCTTCGCAAGGTCGACCTGCGGTTGATCGACGAGATTCGTGAGATGTGGCCCACCATCGTCGATCCCGTGCTTGCGGAGCACTGCCGACCCGAGTTCGTGAAGAACGGGGTGCTCCTCGTTGCTGTTCCCTCAGGGGCATTTGCGCAGCGCGTCAACATGGAGAGTTCATCCATCCTCGCCGGTTTCGCTCCGCTTGGTGAACGCGCACCGACCTCGCTTCGCACCGTGTTGGCGACCCCTTAAAGAGCGTCCACCACCTCGTTGCTGCGACTGCGGGGCGCACGACTGTCACAGCAAGTCGGGTAGGATATATCCGTCGAAATGTTGTAATCGGCTGCGCGATTGCGCCTCAAATCTGTGACCGAAAGGAATGCTTCGTGGCCGAAAAGAGCAAGGGATCCGCTAGCTACGGCGCTAGCGATATCACCGTTCTCGAGGGTCTTGATCCGGTTCGCGTTCGTCCTGGCATGTACATCGGCTCGACCGGCCCCGCGGGCCTTCACCACCTCGTCTGGGAGGTCGTGGACAACGCCGTTGACGAAGCGATGGCGGGCTACTGCACGCGAATCGACGTGACTATTCTGGCGAACGGCAGCTGTCGGGTGAGTGACGACGGTCGTGGAATCCCAGTCGAGGAACACCCTCAATACCCGGGCAAGTCCGCGGCGGAGATCGTTCTGACGGTCCTGCACGCTGGTGGAAAGTTCGGCGGCGAGGGCTACAAGGTCTC
>PKYK01000052.1 GCA_003133665.1 Acidimicrobiaceae bacterium
CCCATGTCGGCCATGCGGTCAGCTTCGTCGACGACGACGGTGGTCACTGATGAGAGGTCGAGGGCACCCTGTTCGAGCATGTCCTCGAGGCGGCCCGGACAGGCGACCACGACATCGACCCCAAAATTGAGGGCCTTGCGCGCGACGTTGTACGACGTGCCACCGTAGATGCAGATGACCCGGCGACCGCGGTCATCGGTGAGCTGCGCGAGTTCCTTCTGGACCTGGGCGGCAAGTTCGCGGGTCGGTACCAGGACGAGAGCGACGGGCTTGCGCGGACGAGCCTTGCCGAGGCGAGCCATCAGCGGAAGGCCGAAGGCGAGGGTCTTACCCGATCCGGTGATGGCCTTTCCGACTACGTCGCGGCCCGCGAGCGCGTCGGGGAGAGCGGCCTCTTGAATAGGGAAGGCTTCGAGAATGCCGCGAGCGCGAAGGCGCTCAACCAAGTTTGACGGCACGCCGAGGTCGGCAAAGGATAAGGACACTATGACTCCTACGAGTTGAGATGAGCCCAACTCGAAATGTCACGGTCGAATCGGTCTCCACCGCGATATGCGGCATAACAGATACTGCAACGCTAGCAGATGGGGATGGCCGTAGCAAGTCAAATCGGAAGAACGTCGTGCGGGCGGAGGGACTCGAACCCACACTCCGAAGAACTGGTACCTAAAACCAGCGCGTCTGCCAATTCCGCCACGCCCGCAAGAACATCCACTCTACGCTCCGAAACGAGGGGTTTGCAGTCTCGCACGGTAGATTGGTCCCATGATTAACTCATCAATTGCCGAAGGATTCGGTGGCAACGACCTCAATCAACGTCTGCTTCGCGAGCGCATCGTCTTTCTGGGTTCACAGGTCGACCAGAGCACCGCGAATCGGATCTGCGCCGAACTGCTGCTGTTGGAAGCTGAAGACCGGGACAGGGACATCAGTCTCTACATCAATTCGCCCGGCGGATCGGTATACGACGGTCTGGCCATCTACGACACGATGCAGTACGTCAACTGCGACATCCGCACGATCTGCCTCGGCATGGCGGCGTCCATGGGTCAGTTCCTGCTCTGCGCGGGCGCACCGGGCAAGCGGTTCTCCTTGCCGCACAGTCGAATCCTGATGCACCAGCCCTCCATGGGCGGCATGCAGGGTCAGGCGTCGGACATCGCGATCCAGGCCGAACAGATCGGTTATTCGAAGAAGATGCTCGCGGAGCGAATTGCCTTCCACACCGGCCAGCCCGTTGACCGTATCGAGGCCGACTCGGACCGTGACCGCTGGTTCACTGCTCAAGAGGCGTTGGAGTACGGATTCATTGACGCCGTGATTGATCGTTCCGCCATTCGCCAAGGGGTCTAGTGGACGACGCCACGTCGGCGGGCGTCGAACGGCGCCGGCTCGACGATGCTCCGGTGCGCGTGGTCAGTGCCCGCGCGAGTCTGACCACTCGGCTCCGCAATCTCTCGTCGCGTCGAGAGCTGCTGACCAGTCTCATCACCTCGGATATTCGCATCAAGTACAAGGGATCCGCTCTGGGTCTCTTCTGGTCGATGCTGTCGCCGGCGCTCACGCTCGCCACGTACTTCCTGGTCTTCTCGGTCTTCTTGAAGAACGGGATACCGAACTTCGTCATCTACCTCTTCTCGGGCCTGATCGTCTGGAACATGTTCCAGAATGCCGTGAGCAGCGCCACCGGGGTCATAGTCGATCGGGCCGGACTGGTGAAGAAGGTGTCGTTCCCCCGAGAGATCCTGGCGCTCGCCAACGTCGGCGCTGCAATCATCTACTTCCTGATCCAACTCAGCGTGCTCGGGATCTTCTTGTTGATAATCGGCCACCAGCCCGCATGGGGTTTCTTGTGGATCTTGCCGATCTCCTTTGCGGCGCTCTACCTGTTCACCGCGTCGGTTGCGATCGTGATGTCGGCGGTCACGGTCTACCTGCGCGACATGCGCCACTTGATGGACGTCTTGCTGCAGCTGTGGTTCTGGCTGACCCCCGTCGTCTACTCCTACGAGAACTCGCTCGCCGGATCGCTGCACCGCCACGGCCTGGCGTCGTTGTATTTCCTCAATCCGATCACCTTGATCGTGTTGACGTTCCAGCGGATCTTCTACGCGAACACCACCGTCCACTCGACCATTGCAGCCGGCAAGATCTTGAAGATCCTGCCGACGTGGCCAATGTCGACGTACTTCTACATGAATCTCGGACTCCTCGCCATCATGGGCGTGCTCTTCCTGGTGGCGGTGACCATCTTCGGTCGCCTCGAAGGAAATTTTGAGTCGGAACTCTAATGACCACCATCATCGACGTCGAGAACGTCAGTAAGCAGTTCAAGATCCACCACGAACGCCACCAGTCACTGAAGGAGCGTCTGCTCCATCCGAAGTCTGGATCAACGGAACTGTTCGACGCCCTCTCGGACATCAACTTCAAGGTCTCTGATGGAGAGACCGTTGGCATCCTGGGTCACAACGGATCCGGAAAGTCAACGCTGTTGAAGTGCATCTGCGGGGTCCTGAAGCCGACGTCGGGTGAGATTCGACTGCGCGGGAGCTTGGCCGCGCTACTCGAGCTGGGCGCCGGCTTCCAGCATGAGCTTTCCGGTCGTGACAACGTCTACCTCTACGGTGCGATGCTCGGCTTCTCGCGCAAGATGATCGACGGCATCTTCGACGACATAGTCGCCTTCAGTGAACTCGATCACTTCATCGACACCCAGGTGAAGTTCTACTCGAGTGGGATGTACGTGCGATTGGCCTTCGCCGTCGCGGTCAACGTGAACCCTGACATCTTGGTAGTCGATGAGGTCTTGGCGGTGGGCGACGAACGCTTTCAAGCCAAATGCATCGACCGCATCCGGACCTTCCAAGAAGAGGGCCGCTCGATTCTGCTGGTCACCCACAACGCCGATACGGTGCGCGCGATCTGCGACCGGGCCATCGTGCTGAACGGCGGGAAGTTGATCGCCGATGGAGAGGTGCAGGACTCGCTGAGGATCTTCCGCGAGTATCTGCTCGGTAGTGCCGTCGAGCACGATCGCACCGGCGTCCAAGCCAACATCAGCATCGATGCCGTCACGACGCCGTCGGGATCGTTCGAGGTCCGCAACGGCGCCGGGATGAATTTCGACGTCGAGATCACCTCGGAGTCCGCCTACAGCGGGAACTTCGTCATGGAGGTCTTCACTCGCAGCGGACTCCTGGTGAGTCGCAGCGACGCCCAGGGAGCTCCGGTCAACCTCACGCCCGGCCACAACCGCGTGAGCGTCGGACTGGCGCAGATTCCACTGCTCGACGGGGTCTATGACATCAACGTGGGCGTCGTGGACCACCACGGCAGCACGGTGATTGCCTGGCGCGAGAAGGCGGCGTCGATCCAAGTGATCTACGACGGGCGTGAGGGCGGCATTGTCGAACTCAGTCCGTCGATCCGCCAGCAGTAGGGGGCGGCCCTTCCTTCCCCAGGCGCGGGAATTCCCGCAACGCGCCGAGTCGACCCAGTTTTCCCACGGCGCAAGGGTGCGTTGCTCCGCTCAAGAGGCGACGGTCGCCCCTCGAGTTGCCGTAGGCGTAGATCTCCGGCTCAAAGGGAAAGTCTCGCTGGACGATCCATTCGTTCAAGCGACGCATCTTCTCGGCGCCCCGACAGTTGTGGCCGAGATAACTGCCCGTCAATCGGCCGCGCGCGTCGACGGCGAGACGCGTGCCGAGAGCGCCGTGGGCCTTGAGTTCGTTGGCCATGACGTCGACGTACAACTGCGGCGATGCCGAGACGACCACCACCTCGTGCCCCTGTTCGAGGTGCCACGTCAGTCGCGCCACGATCCGCGGTCGGGCCTTCTCGGCGAGGTGCGCGAGCGCGAAAGCGCGTGACTGCGCCGTTACTTCGTCGAGGTCGCGTCCGGCGAGCAGGGCGTGAAAGAGTCGCTCTTTGGCGGCGTCGGCCGACGGACCGCTTCGCACCGCGCCAATCGCCAGAGGAATCGCGAGGCGCAATAGCGCACGGTACGCGCGGGACGTTCCGGCGACGTGGCACAGCCAGTGAAAGACGCTGCCCCCGTTGGTGAGGGTTCCGTCGAGATCGAACGCGGCGACGACGGGTCGGGGGAGTTCGTTCATCGCTCCAGTTTCACAGGCTTTCGCCGAGCCTCTCGCCATATACCTACAAATCCACTAGATATTTGGAAGAATTAGCAACTCTTCGCTAGTGTGGCAACGTTCAGTCAAGGGACTGACGACGAGCACGCAAGGAGCAAGCACATGGCGATTCGCCTTGGAGACGTGGCCCCCGACTTTTCGGCGGAGACCACGGAAGGACCCATCAACTTCCACGAGTGGCTCGGCGACAGCTGGGGCATTCTCTTTTCGCACCCCAAGGACTTCACCCCGGTCTGCACCACCGAACTCGGCGCCTTCGCCGCCCGCAAGGGCGACTTCGACCAGCGCAACACCAAGATCATCGGACTCTCGGTTGACGACGTGGCCTCGCACGAGAAGTGGAAGGGCGACATCGCCGAGACCCAGGGCACCGCGCTGAACTTTCCGCTCATCGGTGACGACGGACACAAGGTCGCCGATCTCTACGACATGATCCACCCCAACGCGAACGACACCTTGACGGTTCGCTCCGTGTTCATCATTGGTCCGGACAAGAAGGTCAAGTTGACCTTGACGTACCCGGCGTCAACTGGGCGCAACATTGACGAGATCCTGCGCGTTCTCGACTCGCTGCAGCTGACGGCGAACTACCAGGTCGCGACGCCCGTCAACTGGAAGGACGGTGGCGACGTCATCATCGTGAACTCGGTGAGTGACGAAGAGGCCAAGACCAAGTTCCCCAAGGGCTTCAAGAAGCTGAAGGACTACCTGCGAATGACGCCTCAGCCCAACAGGTAGACATGTGGCATTGACGGAGCGGCCGCCTTCGGGCGGCCGCTCCGTGCTGTTCGACCCCTAAAGTAGCAACGCGACGAAAGAGACCACATGTCAAACTCCTCCACTTTCACCTATGCGAACCAGACCGTGCACCGACTCGGCTACGGCGCGATGCGCATCACCGGCGACGGCGTCTGGGGTTATCCGAAGGACCGCGTCGAGTCGCTCGCGGTACTGCGCAGGGCGGTTGAGCTGGGCGTCGATTTCATCGACACCGCTGACTCGTACGGACCGTATGTCTCTGAAGAACTCATTGCCGAGGCCCTTCACCCCTACGGTCAGGTGAGAATCGCGACCAAGGCCGGGTTCTTGCGCACGGGACCGGGCGTCTGGGTGGCGTGCGGACGTCCGGACTACCTTCGCCAGGAGTGCGAACTCTCGCTGCGTCGACTCGGCCAGGAGTCGCTCGATCTCTTTCAACTCCACCGTATCGACGCGACCGTCCCCGCCGACGAACAGTTCGGCCTCTTGAAGGCGCTGCTCGACGAGGGCAAGGTCCAGGCGGTGGGGCTGTCGGAAGTGACGGTTGACGACATCGAGGCCGCGCGTTCGGTCGTGCCGATCGCCACGGTCCAGAATTCCTACAACGTGACGAACCGCAAGAGTGAAGGCGTGCTGAACTACTGCGAGGCCGAGGGCATCGGCTTCATTCCGTATTTCCCGGTCGCGGCGGGGAATCTCGCGCGAAGCGGTGGTCCACTCGACTCGTGGGCGCAGGCGCTCGATGTCACCGTTGCCCAGTTGTCGCTCGCGTGGCTGCTGCGTCGCTCGCCGGTGATGATGCCGATCCCCGGTACGTCCAAAGTGGCCCACGTCGAAGAGAACTGCGCGGCGGCGAAGATCCAGCTGGATGACGCCACCTTCGACGCCATCGACGCACTGCGCGTTTAGACCAGTCTCTGCGTCTGTTCGAGCAGCGACTGACGTAGCTCGCGTTTGAGGACCTTGCCCTGGGGGTTTCGCGGCAGGGCGACGGAGCGGAAGAAGATCTTCGTGGGTACCTCGAACTTGGCGAGGCGTTGGGCCACGTGGCGCGCGATCTCTTCGGCCTCGATGCTGCGCCCCGGTCGCAGCACGACAACCGCCGCGACCTCTTCGCCGAGCGTGGGGTGGGGGATGCCGACGACGGCACAGTCGGCGACGTCGGGGTGTTCGAATATCGCTGCCTCGACGACGACCGAGTACACGTTTTCGCCGCCGCGAATGATCATGTCCTTGGCGCGGTCGACGATGTAGATGAAACCCTCGTCGTCAATTCGTCCGACGTCGCCGGTGTGCAGCCAGCCCTTCGTGAATGACTCGGCGGTCGCCTCGGGCTTGTGCCAGTAGCCCCGCACGACGTTGGGTCCCTTGATCCAAAGCTCCCCGACGGCATTGGGGCCCATGGCTCGGTCGGGCGCCGGCTCGTCACCCTCGAAGTCCTCGGGCACGATGGCGACCTCGCAGACGGGCACGGCCGGTCCGCAGCTGTCCGGTTTGGCGACGTAGTCCGGTCCCGTATTGAGCGCGACGGCGGCGGACGTCTCGGTCAGGCCGTAACCATTGCCGGGCTGCGCCTTGGGGAAGGCGGCGCGAATACGCTTCACCAACTCCGGCGGGGCCGGCGCACCCCCGTAGGAGACACTGCGGACGGTCGAGGTGTCGAATTCCTTGAAGTCGGGGTGGTCGAGGATCTGCATCACGATCGTCGGCACGCCGCCGATGCTGGTGAGCCGTTCGGCGGCGATGAGCGCAAGCGCTTTTCCAGCGTCGAAGTGGTGGGTCATCACCAGTTTTCCACCCGCCGCCGTGTTCACGACCATTACGGCCAAGCAACCGGTGGCGTGAAAGAGCGGGATGTTGAGCAGGTTCGCGTTGGGGATGCTCTTGCCCTCATCGTCCAGATTGCCGACGCCGAAACGCAATGTGGCGCGCTGTCCGATGAAGAAGAGGCTCATCAGGTTGGTGATGACGTTTCGGTGGGATCCCACCGCCCCCTTGGGCCGTCCAGTCGTCCCGGAGGTGTAGAACATCACCGCGTCGTCGTCGGTTCCGATTTCGACATCAGGTGGGGTAGCCGCAGGGTCAACATCACCGAGTGCCTCGTCAAAGCCCACGATGCTTACGCGGTCGTGCGGCACGCCCAGTTCCGGGGGCCGGGACGGGTCCTCACTGATCACGATGACCGTGGTGAGAAAATCCAGGTCGTCCAGGAGTGGGCGCAGTCGTTCGAGACGCTCCTCGTCAACGACCACGACAGTCGATCCGGAGTCGCTCAGGCCGTACGCCAGTTCGTCGCTGGTCCACCAGGCGTTGAGCGGTACCACCACTGCGCCCGTGATCATCGCTCCCCAGAAGGCGCTCACCCACTGGGGCAGGTTGCGCGCGGCGATCGCAACCCGGTCACCCTTCGTCACGCCCATCGCTTGAAACCGGTGCGCGAGAGTGGCGGCGATGCGGTAGTGCTCGTTGAAGGTGAAGCGCTGGTGTTCGTAGACGAGGAAATCAACGTTGGCGTGATTGAGTGACATGTCAAGTATTTGGCGCAGATTGGTGGGCGCGTGCTTCCAAACCGACATTTCGACGCCGTTGACGACGGCTTGCTCGATCTCGAACATCTGCCCGGGCGCCGTCATCTCGGCCGTCGCCTCGGCCAGCGAAAGTGAAATCTCATTCATCGCCGGTGAGGCTACTTCGTGTCAGCCTTGGGAGGAAAAAGCGTATCTCGATAGTGCACGAGTTCGGCGATGGATTCACGGATATCGTCGAGCGCTCGGTGGGTGGAACCCTTTTCCGGCAGCGCCTCGACGACTTCGGGGTGCCAACGTCGAGCCAACTCCTTGATCGTCGACACGTCGACATTGCGGTAGTGGAAGAACGCCTCGAGCGTTGGCATGTACTCCTGGAGAAACCGTCGGTCAGTGCCGATGGAGTTTCCACAGAGGGGTACGGTGCGCGCTTCGCCGATGTGTTGTTTGAGGAAGGCGAGCGTCGCGGCTTCGGCCTCTTCGATCGTGACCGTTGATTGAGCAATGGCGGGCAGTAGACCGGATTTCGTGTGCATCTCGGTGACGAGCTCGCCCATCTGAGCGAGTTGTTCTGGTGTGGCGTGCACCACGAGGTCGGGACCCTCGGCAATGACATTGAGGTAATCGTCGGTGATGAGGGTGGCGATTTCGACGATGACGTGCCGTGCGGGCTCGAGCCCCGTCATCTCCAGATCCATCCACACCAGCACAACCCGACACTACCGAAGGTTGACGCCCGCTGCAGCCATATTGGTAGCCTGCGCTGATGGAAATTCTGGCCAAGGCGTTGCACGTCGATGCAGTCCTGCCCCTCTACGCCAATGAGGGCGATGCAGGCTGCGATCTGGTAGCGGTCGAGACCTGCACCCTGAGCGCGCACGGCGGGCGTGCGATGGTCGCGACCGGTCTCAGCATCGCGATTCCCGAAGGTCACGGCGGCTTCGTATTGCCGCGAAGCGGTCTTGCCGCCAAGCACGGAGTGACGTGTATCAACTCGCCGGGACTGATCGACGCCGGTTATCGCGGCGAAGTGAAAGTGGCGCTCGTCAATTTGGACCCTGAACTCGACTACGTGGTACACAAGGGGGATCGGATCGCCCAACTCGTGGTCTTGCCCGTCACGTCGGCGCAGTTTCGGTTGGTGGACGAACTGCCGGCGGCGGTCCGTGGCGAAGCAGGTTTTGGCAGCACCGGGCGATGACCCAGTTCCTCGATCCGCTGGACAGCGCCTTCATTCTGCTTGAGGTGCCGGGCTCGGCGATGAATATTGGAGCGGTCATCGAGTTGGACTTCGGTGAGGTGCTCGATCCCAAAGAGCGCTACGAAATGATTCGTAGGAACATCGCTGATCGTCTCCACGAGATTCCCGTCTTCACTCAGCGCATTGTTCGTGCCCCCTTCGACATCACCTGGCCGATTCTGGTGCCCGAAAGGGAATTCGACCTGGACCGTCACGTGGTGCGCGTGGCGTTGCCCGCGCCCGGAACGCCCGATCAGTTCGACACGATCATCTCGGAGTTCCTTTCGCGACCCCTGTCGCCCAAGCGACCCCTCTGGCAGTTGCTCGTCATCGAGGGTCTCGACGATGGGAGAGCGGCCATCGCCCTGAAGGTCCACCACGCGTTGGCCGATGGTGTTTCCGGTGCCGAGACGTTCGCGAGCCTCTTCGACATCTCACCCGAAGTCCGCAGACCGGCGCCCCGTGTCGCGTCGTCCGATGATGGAGAGACCGCGGTTACGAGCTCAATTGGACTCTTGCGCGAAGGCATTGGCAAGATTCGACGTCGTCCGCAA
>PKYK01000058.1 GCA_003133665.1 Acidimicrobiaceae bacterium
CTAGTTGGTCAATACATCTAGTCGTGGTGCGGCAGTAGCCAGTTCGCGACCAGTTCGGGCGCTCGATCGCTCCACTCTTCGGCCGTGATGGCGTAGCGAGCGTGGTCTTCCCAGGCACCGTCGATCTCCAGGTAGCGTTCGGCCACCCCTTCGAATCGCAGGCCCAGTTTCTCGACGACCCTGCGCGAGGGCGCGTTGCGCGGGATGATGTTGACCTCGATGCGGTGTAGGCGAAGCGACTCGAACGCGTACTGCAACGTGGTCACCACGGCCTCGGGCATCAGTCCCTGGCCGGCCGCGGCCTGATCGATCCAGTAGCCGATGTAGGCCGACTGCAGCGGACCGCGCTGGATCGACGAAAGGGTGATCTCGCCCACGAATCGCCCGTCGACGAAGATACCGAAGCCGAAACCCGTGCCCATCTGGCGTTCCCGCTCACGGACCGCGCAGCGGCTGACGAAGCTGCGCCGATCCTCGGGCAGGTGCGACGAGTGAGCCGAGCGCGGTTCCCATTTCAAGAGCCAGTCGTGACAGCGCGCACGGACTTCGGCCCAGCCCTCGTAGTCCGTCTCGGTCATCGTGCGAAGCACCACGCGTCGACCGTGCAGCGAGATTGGCGAATAGATCACACTACGCGTGGTCACCATGGACGATTCCTCACTCCCCCATCGTGTCAGGTACGCGGGTCCGACGCACGTTGCTCCTTCAGGAGCGACTGCGCGATGCCGTCGAGGATGTCGTTCTCCGACGTCAGCACCTCATCAACGCCCAAGCGGCCCATCACGGCATCGAGCACGTAGAGCCCGGCCGGCAGGACGTCCTCGCGGCCCGCCACCATGCCCGGGCGGGCCAAGCGGGCACTGGGCGATTCACCCGCCAGGGTGTCGCGCCACCACTCGACCGTGGACCTGGTGAGCAGTCGGTGGTGCACCGCCTCGCGGTCGTAGGTCGTGATGCGGGCGTCGAGTTGGGCGAGGGTCGCGACCGTTCCGGCCAACCCGACCAGGCGGACGCGACCGACGACCGTGGCGAACGCCGGCTGGGCCGCCCATGCTCGATCGAGTTCGGACTCGATCATGGCGCGCCCCGCGGCGTCGCCTTCGGGCGTGACCACGTCACGTCCGAGCGCGCGTTCGGTGATGCGCACGCACCCGAGTTGCATCGAATAGCTGTGCATCGTGCCGTCCAGCACCACGGCGAGTTCGGTGGAACCACCGCCGATGTCAACGATCATCGTCGGCCTGAGGTCGGCCACCAGGTCGGCCGTCGCCCCGGCGTACGACAGCGACGCCTCCTCGTCGCCGCTCAGGAGAGTCGCGTCGACCCCGGTGATGCGACGGGCCTCGTCGAGGAACGCTGCGCCGTTGGAGGCGTCGCGCACCGCCGAGGTGGCGACCAGCAGGCCCCGGGTGACGCCGCACTCGTTCATCAGCGTCCGGTACTCGCCCAACACGTCGTACGTGCGCTTGAGAGCCTCCTCGGTCAACGTGCCCGACGCGTCCACACCCTGGCTCAGACGGGTGATGCGCATCTCGCGTCGAATCGTGACCTGGCCGCTCGTGACGATCAGGAGTCGCGTGGAGTTGCTGCCGCAGTCGAGGGCGGCGACGGTTTCAGTCACGAACGTCCAGCACCTCCAGTGTCGGCAGGCCAACTGTCTCGGCGACGAGCGCTCCCACCGGATCGTCCGCACCGACCAAGAAGTTCGCCAGATGAGCGTGCAGGCACTTCACCCCGACCCGCGTGCCCCCGACGCCACCCTCGGCCTGGACGAGCTCCGTTCGCACCGTCGCCTCGCGCCGTTGCTGCGCGTAGGAGTCGTGGGCCCGTCGCAGGTGTTCGGCGTCGACGAGGTCCTCGAAACGGTGCACGCCCCCGTTGCCTTCGAGGCGGCTCACGGCGTCGTGCAATTCGCGATCGACGAGCCAGTACAGGGTGGGCATGGGCGTGCCGTCACGCAGGTGCGGCTCGTTCTCGATCACGACCGGCGAGCCGTCCACGCGCTGCACGACGACCGCGCAGCGACCGGCCAGCGCTCGACCGAGCAGGTCCTCTATCGCGGCGAGTTCGTCGGGCGATGCGTCACGAAAGGTGCTCAACGCCAAAACTCAAGCGTGCGCACCAAGCGCGTGAAGAAGCCGCCCGCCGACGCGTGCTTGACGCCCGACGTTCGAGGATTGACGATGAGCGTCGACGCCGACGAGGGCGAGACCAGCGGTTGGAGGCCCGGATCCCCGCTGCTCGCCGAGACCGAACCCGACTGGTCACCCGGCAGGACCTGGATCAGGCTCTGGCCGGGAGCGACCAGCTGATACTGCTGGCGGGCCAGGAGCGTGGCCGAGGACTTCGTGGAGATCGACTTCGCCTCAAGCTTGAGGGCCCGCTCCTGTTGCTGGATCGCGATGATCTGCGCCGCGGTGGCGTTCAACTGGGCCTGCTGGTGCCACCAGGTGGAGAGCGGAAACCACGCGACCAGCATGAACATCGCCGTCACGACGGCCAGCGGCAACATCCACCGGTTGTGATCACGAGTTGCGAAGTTATGCGTAGCTGACACCGGCCGCCCCCGACAAAGACGTTGCACCAAGAAAACGGGCCTGATCCCCGAGCTGTTCTTCGAGTCTCAGCAACTGATTGTACTTCGCCACACGGTCCGAACGCGCCGGGGCACCGGTCTTTATCTGACCGGCGTTGGTCGCGACCGCGAGATCGGCAATGGTGACGTCCTCGGTTTCGCCCGAACGGTGCGAGATCACCACGCTGTAGCCGTTGACGTTGGCCAGGCGCACGGTGTCGAGGGTTTCGCTCAAGGTGCCGATCTGGTTGAGCTTCACAAGGATGGAGTTCGCCACACCTCGGTCGATCCCCTCCTGCAGGAGATGGGAGTTGGTGACGAAGAGATCGTCGCCGACGAGTTGGATCTTCTCGCCGAGATTCTTGGTCAGCGCCAGCCACCCGTCCCAGTCATCCTCGGCCATTCCGTCCTCGATCGACACGATCGGATAGCGGCTGCAGAGATCGGCCCAGTAGTCCACGAGCTCCAGGCTCGTCAAGACCCGGCCCTCGCCATCGAGATGGTACGCGCCGTCTCGCCAGAGTTCGGTCGTCGCCGGGTCCAGCGCAATCGCGATGTCACGCCCCGGGGTACGGCCCGTCGCCTCGATCGCCTCGACGAGCACCTTGACCGCGGTCTCGTTGTCGGGCAGGTCCGGCGCGAAACCGCCCTCGTCGCCCACGGCGGTTGAGAGTCCTCGTTTTGCGAACACGTCCTTCAGGGCGTGGTACGTCTCGGTGCCCCACTGCAGGGCCTCGGAGAATGACGCCGCGCCGATCGGCATGACCATGAACTCTTGGAAGTCGATGGAGTTCTTCGCGTGCACCCCGCCGTTCACCACGTTCAGCATCGGCACCGGCAACACGTGCGCGTTGACGCCGCCGATGTACTGAAACAGCGCCAGGCCACTCTCCGCGGCGGCGGCCTTGGCGGTCGCCAGTGACACGGCCAGAATCGCGTTCGCGCCGAGCCGACCCTTGTTCGGGGTCCCGTCGAGGTCAATCATCGCGAGGTCCACCGACCGCTGGTCCGTGGCGTCATATCCCTCGAGCGCATCGTTGATCTCACCATTGACGTTGTTGACGGCGGTACGCACTCCCTTGCCGCCCCACGCCGCGCCACCGTCTCGCAGTTCCACGGCCTCGTGGGACCCGGTCGAGGCGCCCGACGGTGAGACGGCGCGTCCCGAGGCGCCCGATGCGAGGTGGACTTCGGCTTCGACGGTGGGATTGCCGCGCGAGTCCAGAATCTGGCGGCCTAGGACAACTTCAATCGCGCTCATGGCGTTTCTCCTCTGAGTCTGCGTCTAACGCTACTCGCCGAGGGCAATTATTCGTCGCCGCGACCCTCGCGGTGGCGGATCTCGTCGCGCAGCAAGCGGGCTCGTTCGCGCAGCACGCCTTCAAGATCCACGCCCGCCCACTGCGCGGCGTCGAGCATCGCGGTCAGCGCGTCACCCCACGCCGGTGCGACGTCGGATGACGACGCCGCGTCATTGGCCGGGTCACTCGTGAACTCGAGCGAACCCAGGGCGCTGAGCGCGCGCGCGCGCGCGGCGGCGCCGTCGAGGAGTTCCACGTCGACGAGGGCGGCCTTGCGCAGCAGCTTCGCGTAGAGCGTGAGGGCCGGCAACTGCCACGCGATGCCATCGGTCACGCTCTCGCGACCCTTCTCGTCCCGCTTCAGCACCTCCCAGCGGGTGGCGACCTCGTTCGAACTCGCGACCTGCACGTCGCCGAAGACGTGGGGGTGGCGACCGATCAACTTGTCGCGAACGCCGTCGGCGATCGTGGCGAGACTGAACAGTCCCTCCTCGTCACCCAGTTCCGCGTGAAAGACGATCTGGAAGAGCAGGTCGCCCAACTCCTCCTCCACGTGGACCGCGGCGGCGTCGAGCGGCGCGCCGCTCGCCTCGAGTCGAACGAAGGTCTCGAGGGCGTCGAGGGTCTCGTACGCCTCTTCGAGCAGGTGGCGGGTGAGCGACGCGTGCGTCTGCTCTTGGTCCCACGGACACTCCCGGCGAAGACGCCGCATGAAGTCGACGAGGTCGTCGGTCGCCTCACCGGCGGTGCGCAGACCGTCGATCCAGAGCGACGTCAGGTGGTCGGCTTGGCCGAACGAGGTCAGCTCCCTGGCCGAGAGCACGGTGATGACCTCGTCGGGTAGCCCCACGTGGTGGAGCACGGTGACCTCGGTCGAGGGTGCCAATCGATCGGCGACGGTGGCCAGGACCTCGGGGGCGTAGGTCTGCAGGACCAGTAGGGGTCCGGGGCCGCGGAAGGGCTCGCTCGAGGCGAGGGCGTCCACCACCCGAAGCCCCGCGGTCATCGGGTCGCGCCCGAGTGCGGCGCAGACCACGTCGATGACCGAGACGGCGGGCTCGCAGACGGTGCGCACGCCGGATCGCTCCCGCACCAGTTCGACCGTCCGTTCGGCGACCACCGGTGAACCGGGCACGACGTACACGACCTCGCCGTTGGGCGAGGATGAAGCCAGGGACACCAGATCATCGGCGATGTCGCGGTAGAGCTCTTCGAACGATGCGGCCCGGTCGTACCAGTCGTCGTAGCTCGCCACGTCGGCGAATCCGCGCGCCGCCGGGTGGATGCGCGTGCGAAGCCGCACCACGGGCGATTCGCTGATCAACCGCAGCGCGCGCGTCGTGACGAGGTCGAGGTCACCGGGACCCAGACCGACGACGCGAACGATCGGCGTGGTCACTTATACGTGCTGGCGCTGGCCGTCGACAGGGCGGCGGCGGACTTCACGTCGGCCGCCGCAGGGGTCGCCGGAGCGAAGACCGTGGGACCGTTGGTCCCCAGTCCCCATCGCCCGAACGCGGGATCAACGGCAACGGCGGCTTGGTAGAGGATCTTCTCCTTCACGGTGTTCGCCGAGCTGGCGTTGGCGTTTCGAAGATCCGCGAGCACCATCGACGCGGCCTGGGCGAAGGGGGTCGTGGTCCGCTTGGTGGGCGCCACGTAGAGCGCGTAGGTGGTGCCGCTCAACACCACCGACTGGGGCGTCGTCGGAAACGAATTGAGCGCCGTCGTCACCACGTCGGCGCGGACGCTGGCGTACGAACTTGACGACGGCGCGAAGCAGCCGTACGCGCCACCGTTCTTGGCCGACGAGTCGACCGAGAACTGCCGGGCGAGCGCCGCCACCGACTTGCCGCTCGCTTGAGCATTCGAGAACGCCGCGACCTGCGCGGGCGTCACCAGCGCGACGCTGATGCAGATCGTGTCGTAGGACGACGCGTGCGAGGCGTAGTACGCCCGCATCGAGGCGGTCGTGAGCGGAATCGTGGAGTTGAGCTTGCTCACCAGATAGAGCGACGCCGCCTGGGCCTCGATCTCCGCGTTGCGCATTTCGGCGGGCATCTCGGCCAGGGCCTGAGCTGACGTTCCGGGACAGTTCAGCTGGTTGGCCGCGGCGGCCTGGGTCATCTCGCCTTCGAGCGACGACGTCGCCACGGCCAGGGCCCTGGCGTCCGGTTGGTACTTCCACTGCCTGCGCACGAACTGACCGATGGCGATGCCCTCGATGCGCAGGTTCGACCAGGCCGCCGCGCCCGACGCCGCCAACGTCGCGCCGCCAGCCCCCCGGGTGAAGTTCGCCGGAGCAAGCCCCGTCAGGTAGCACTCGATAGTCGGCGTGGCCGCGATGGCGGCCAGCTCGGAGCGAAATGTCGACCCCGTGACGCCAGCCCCGCTCACACTGATCCCCGACGATGCGTTGCTCAGTCCGAAGGCTGCAGCCCCGGCGAGCGAGAGAACGAGCAGGGCAATGAGGCGGCGCACCACTTCATGCTACCGAGTGGCGACTACTCGGCTGCCGGCACGGCGAGCGTCTCGCGCAACAGGGTCAGCAGCGCCACGGGGGAAGCCCCGTCCAGGGGCACCTCCAGACGCAGCTCCTTCGTTGTCTCGTCGTACGCGCGCGAGCCGTGACGTCGGCGCAGTCGAACCTGTTGGCTGAGCGAGAGATCCAGCGGCGCCATCGTGACGATCGGTCTTGAACGGACGCCGACCTTGACCGGCTTCACCGCCACCGAATGCACCCCGAGTTCGAGGCACGCCAGACGCAGTTCGGCGAGCTCCAAGAGTCCTTCGGCGGCCCGGGGCAGCGGCCCGTAGCGGTCGAGCCACTCGTCGCGAAGATCGCCGAGTTCCTCCGTCGTCTTCACCCCGGCCAGACGACGGTAGGCCTCCAGTCGGGCATCGTCGGCCTCGACGTACTGCTTGGGCAGGTGGGCCTCGCCCGGCACGTCCAGATTGATGGTGACGACCTCGGGGACCACGAAGCCCTTGGCGTCGGCGACCGCCTCGGCGACGAGTTGCACGTAGAGGTCGTAGCCGACCGCGGCGACGGGGCCGGACTGGTCGTGCCCGAGAAGGTTGCCGGCGCCGCGGATTTCGAGGTCGCGCATGGCGATCTTGAAGCCGCTGCCGAGCGCCGTGTTGTCGCCGATGGTGCGCAGTCGTTCGAAGGCCGTCTCGGAGAGAACCTGATCGGCGGGATAGAAGAGGTAGGCGTACGCGCGTTTTCCGCTGCGTCCGACACGACCGCGCAGTTGGTGCAACTGGCCGAGACCCAACCGCTCGGCGTGGTCGACGATCAGGGTGTTCACCGACGGCAGGTCGATCCCCGACTCCACGATGGTCGTGCAGACCAAGGCGTCAAAGCGCCTCTCCCAGAAATCCACCATCACCCGTTCGAGCGTTCCCTCGTCCATCTGGCCGTGGGCCACGGCGATGCGCGCATCGGGCACCAGTTGACCGAGGCGCTTGGCGACCTGATCGATGTCCGAGACGCGATTGTGCACGAAGAAGACCTGTCCCTCGCGAAGCAGCTCCCGGCGAACCGCTTCGACGATGGCCGCCTCGTCGTACTCGCCCACGTGCGTGAGGATGGGACGTCGATCCGCGGGGGGCGTCGTCACCATCGAGAGATCGCGTATCCCCGCGAACGCCATCTCGAGCGTGCGTGGGATGGGGCTCGCGCTCAACGTCAACACGTCCACGCCCACCGAACGGGCCTTGATCGCCTCCTTGTGACTCACCCCAAAGCGCTGCTCTTCGTCGACGACCAGCAGGCCCAGGTCCTTGAAGACGACGTTCTCGGACAGCAGGCGGTGCGTGCCGACGACCACGTCGACGGATCCGTCTTTCAAGCCTCGCAACGTCGCGCTCGCTTCGGCGTCGTCGACGAAACGGCTCAGCAGGGCAACCTTGACGGGGAATCCCGCAAAACGATCGGTCATGGTGGCGAAGTGCTGGCTGGCGAGAAGGGTCGTGGGCACCAGGATGGCGGCCTGCTTGTTGTCCTGGACCGCCTTGAAGATGGCGCGCAACGCGATCTCGGTCTTGCCAAAGCCCACGTCGGCACATATCAGACGGTCCATGGGGCGGGGCTGTTCCATGTCGGCCTTCACGTCCTCGATGGCTTGGGCCTGGTCGGCCGTCAGGGTGAAGGGGAAGAGTGCCTCCATCTCGTGCTGCCACGCGGTGTCGGGGCCGAAGGCGTGGCCCACGGCGACCGAGCGCTGCCGGTAGAGGTCGACGAGTTCCTGAGCCACCAGGTACGCCGCGGCGCGGGCCTTGGCCCTGGTCTTTTGCCACTCCACGCCGCCCATTCGCGAGAGGGCGGGCGCGTCGCCGCCCGAGTACGGCGTCAGTGCGTCGATCTGCTCGGTGGGCCAGTAGCTGCGTCCGTCCTTGAACTCGAGAATGAGGTAGTCGCGCGTCGTGCCGCTGATGGAACGAGTGGTCGTTCCCGAGAACTTGGCGACGCCGTGCTGGCGGTGGACCACGTAGCTGCCGATGGCCAGGTCGTCAAAGAAGCCGTCGACGTTGCGCGCTCGCGTTCGCGCCACGCGGTGCACGGAGCGCCGACCGGTGAGGTCGCTCTCGCTCCAGACCACGATCTCGGGTTCGTCGAGACCGAACCCCGACGGCAGGTTGCTCTCGAGCACACTGAGGCGAACGTCGAGCACCTTGTCGGGATTCGTCGTGACCTCGAGCCCTTCGCCGCGCAGCTGCTCGGCCATACGTTCAACCGCCGCCGGATTACTCGTCAGCACCACGCCCCGGCGGCGCGACGACCAGGTGCGCACGTGCGCCGCAATCCGCGAGGGATCGCCCTGGACGACCGGTGGTGAGGTGATGGCGAGCCCCGTGCTGGTGAGCCCGCGCGCTGATCCGTCGAGCGCGATGGTCACCCGTCCCTCGAGCACGTCGTCCCACGGCGCGTGCAGGAGGGGGACCTCCGTGGTCGCCTGCCACGTGGCGGCGACGGCGTTGGTCAGCTCTCGCTCCTCGTCCAGGAGTTCGATGAGGCGCCGACGAACCCGTTCGGGCTCGACCACGATGCAGGTGACGTCATCGAGTTCGTCGAGCAGCGTTCGGGGCTGGGTGACGAAGAGCGGCATCCAGCCCTCCATCCCGTCGAAGATCTGCCCGGTGGCGAGCCGGTCGAAACTCGACCGCCCCCACGGGGCGCTGGCCACCAGGGCTTCGGCCCGTTCCCTCGTCGCCTCATCGGGAATCCATTCGCGCGCGGGCGCCACGAGCGCGTGGTCGAGGTCGGCGAGCGACCGTTGGTTGGCGATGTCGAACGACGTGAGCCGCTCCACCTCGTCGCCGAAGAAGTCGAGACGGATGGGCTGGTCGCCCTGGGCGGGCCACACGTCGACAATGCCGCCGCGAACCGCGAACTCGGCGCGATGCTCGACCAGACTCTCGCGACGGTAGCCCACCGCCACCAACTGCCCGATGAACGCGTCACGGTCCAGTGGGCCCCCGCGCGTCACCTCGATTGGCGCGCGCAACGGTTCGGGCGGGAGCAGCTGGGCAATGGAGCGAGCGGACGCCACCACCACCCGCGGCCGGTCGGGGCGACCGAGCCGCCAGCGCAGCATGGCGCGTGTCGCCATCACCGCGCTGTCGGGGCTGACCCGTTCGAGCGGGTGGGTGTCCCAGCCCGGCCACACCACCACGTCGCCGTCGCTCCCCAGCAGCGCCGCGACGGCGTCGCGCAGCTGCTCGGCCTCGGTGGAGGTCGCGGTCACCGCCACGACGAAGGGTGCTTCGAGCGCGTAGGCGGCGACGGCGAGCGGCGTGGCGTAACCGCTCGGGGTGAACGATCCCGACGCGTTCGCCGCACGAACGGCCGGCCCCACGAGTTCGAGTACCCGCCGCAGTCCTCGCGATTCAGCCACGAACGCCGTTCACCCTGCGTTGCGCGTCATCCAAGTCGTAGTCCAGCAGCGTCTCGATGGCGTCGGCGGCGCGCTCGACGTCTTGGGCCAAGGCGGCCTTGCGGGCTCCGGTCAGTCGTGCGAGCACGTAGTCGGCGCCCTGTCCCTTGGTGTGGGGCTTGCCGATGCCGATGCGCAGTCGCGCGAACTCATTGGTCCCCAGGGTCTGGGCAATGGATCGAAGGCCGTTGTGGCCGGCCAGTCCCCCTCCCTGCTTCAGCTGGAGACGACCGGGTTCGAGGTCGAGCTCGTCGTGGGCAATGACGAGTCGCGAGAGGTCGTCGAGGGACGTGCGACGCAACAGGGGCGGCAGCGCGGCACCCGACTCGTTCATGAACGTCGTCGGGACCGCCAGCGTCACCGGCCCGCGCGGCGTGGGGATGGTGACGGTCAGGGCCCGTTGACGGCGTTCGAGCGTGAGACTGACACCACGGCGCTTGGCCACGAGGCGCACGGCGTCACCGCCGACGTTGTGGCGCGATCCCTGATACTCCTCGCCGGGATTGGCGAGACCGACAACGACGAGGGTACTGGCGCTGCCTCGACGACCGTCCTCACGTGAGCGCCGAAGCGCCACGGCGAACTAGACCGCAGCTTCGGCAGTGCCCGCCGTCTTGGCGACACGACCGGGCCGGGTGGTCACCACGGACGCCGTTGGGTCACCCGCCGGCACGACACCGCTGGGCAGCAGGACGTCACTCACGCGAATGGCACCACCGACCTTGAGGTCCGAGATGTCAACGTCAATGTGCGTGGGGATCTGGTCCGGGCGAGTACTGATCTCCAGACTGAACATCTGCTGGTCAACTTCCCAGTCGGCGTGACGGACTTCCACCGCGTCACCAATGACGTGCAGCGGCACCTCCGCCAGGACCGCCTGGTTGGGGTCGATGACCTGGAAGTCGATGTGCGCGACGGTCCCGCGCACCGGATGACGCTGAATCTCGCGCGCCATCACCAGGAACTTCTTGCCGTCGGCGTTGAGCTCGATCAGGGAGTTGAGTCCCTGCTCGCCCGAGACGGCGGTGCGAAACGACTTGGCGTCCACCGCGATCGGCAGCGAGGCGACGCCGTGGCCGTAGACCACGGCCGGAATCGCACCGGACTGACGGAGGCGGCGCGAGTTGCGTGAACCCTGCTCTCGACTCGTCGACGCGTTCAACGTGACCTGCGACATGAATACTCCTCTAACGAATGGCTGGCGCCCCGAGGGGGCCGTGCACAGGAGAACGAGTCTAGCCCGCCGGCCGTACCGGCCCTTTCGCGCTAGAGCAGGTTCTCGCCGCCGAAGATGTCCGAGACCGAGGAGTCCTCGAATATTGCGGAAATTGCGTTCGCCACGATGGTGGCGACCGAGAGGATCTCGAGCTTCTCGAAGCGCCGTTCGGGGCCCAGGGGCAGGGTGTCGGTCACGATGACTCGGCTCACCGGCGCGTTGAAGAGACGGTCGACCGCCGGCGGCGAGAAGATGGCGTGGGTCGCCATGACCCAGATCTCCTCGGCGCCGTGGGACTTCAGCAGGTCACAGGCCGCCACGATCGTGCCCGCGGTGTCGATCATGTCGTCGATCAGCACGCAGTGCCGGCCCGACACGTCACCGACGATGTGCCGCGCCTCGGCGATGTTGGTCGTGCCGTGGGGGCGGGTCTTGTGCACCAGGGCGAGGTCGCAGCCCAGGTGCTGGGCGTAGCGTTCGGCGACCTTCACCCGGCCCGCGTCGGGAGCCACGACGACGAGCTCGTGCGGGTTGGTGTGGGCCTTCAGGTAGTCCTCCAGCACCGGCGCGGCGACGAGGTGGTCGACGGGGATGTCGAAGAAACCCTGGATCTGTCCCGAGTGGAAGTCGACCGAGAGCACGCGGTTGGCGCCAGCCGTTTGCAGCATGTCGGCGATGAGCTTGGCCGTGATCGGCTCGCGACCGGCCGATTTACGATCCTGGCGCGCGTACCCGTAGTTCGGGATGACGGCGGTGATGCTCCTGGCGGAGGCGCGTTTCGCGGCGTCGATCATGATGAGCTGCTCCATCACCGCGTCGTTCACCGGCGAGGAGTGGGTTTGGATGATGAACACGTGAGCGCCCCGAATCGACTCGTCGAAGCGGCAGTGAATCTCGCCGTTCGCGAATTCACGGACGTTGGCCTCGGTCAGCGTGACACCCAACTTGTCGGCGATGTCCCGGGCGAGGGTGGGATGGCACCGCCCCGTGACGATGACGAGGCGACGCTTTGCGAGGGACTCCACGGCGCCAGCGTACAAGGTGCGCTGGTACCCCCTAGCGAGAGCGGTATTCGAAGGGGGCCACCACCTCGGCATTGGCGATCTCGACGCCCGGCTCCAGCACGACGAACGAGCTCACCCGGGCCTCGGCGCCGATCCGCACCTGCGTTGCTTCCACGGTGTCCACCCGGGCGTTCTCCCCCACGCGGACGTCGCTCAGGTTCGCGTAGGGGCCGATTTGCGCCCCCCGCGCGATCACGCAGTGGCCCTTCAGCACGGTGCCGGGCAGCAACGACACCTCGCTCGCGAGCTCGACGTCGGCGTCGATGTAGGTGTGCGCGGGGTCCCACATGGTGACGCCGCGCTGCAACCACTTCTCGTTGATCCGGGCCCGCAGCACGGCCTCGGCCGCCGCCAGCTGTGAACGGTCGTTCACGCCCGCCGCCTCCTGGGGATCGCTGAGCAGCATGGCGTTGGTCACGTGGCCGGCCTCGTGCAGCACGGCGACCAGGTCGGTCAGGTAGTACTCGTGCTGGGAGTTCTGGCGCCCGACCCGTCGAAGGGCCGGTCCGAGGAGGCTCTCGCGAACCACCATGATCGACGTGTTGATCTCGGTGATGGCGCGTTCCTGGGCGGTGGCGTCACGTTCCTCCACGATGCGCGCCACCGAACCGTCCTTGGCGCGCACGATTCGTCCGTAGCCCGAAGGATCGGCGACGTCGGCCGTCAGGATCGTCAGGGCCGCCTGACTCTCGCGGTGGCGCGCCAGCAGCTCGCCGATCGTGCCCGGCCGCAGCAGAGGGGTGTCGCCCGGCATGATCAAGACGTCGCCGTCGGTTCCACCGATCTCGTCACTGATCGTCGGCAGGGCCACCGCGACGGCGTGACCGGTGCCCAGCTGCTCGGACTGCTCGACGAAGGTGAGGTGGACGTCGGCGCGGGCCCGCTCGGTCAGCGCCTTCTCCACCCAGGTCGCGCCGTGGCCAACGACGACCACCATGGCGCGGACCTCTTCCTGGGTGGCGGCATCGAGCACGTAGAGGACCATCGGACGCCCGCACAGGTGGTGCAGGGGCTTGGGCCGTGATGAGCGCATCCGCGTCCCCTCGCCCGCGGCGAGGACAACAACGCAGGTCGGTCGGTTCACATCAACATCTCTAGCAGCCATCTTCTACGATGCCAAGCGTGGACGAGTTTTCTTACGACGAGTTCTCTCTTTTTCACGAGAACGTCAGCGAGTGGAACCTGGACGTGCCGATCCCCCCGGTGCGCCGCTTCTTCGTCGCCGTCGACGGACTGCGCCAGTTGAGCGGCCTCCAATGGGGTGACGGCGATCCCGAGCTCGCGCTGCTCCACGGCGGAGCCCAAAACGCCCACACGTTCGACACGGTCGCCCTGGCCCTGCAGCGACCTCTGATTGCCCTCGACCTGCCCGGTCACGGTCACTCCGACGCCGGCCCCTACGGACCGTCGGCCATCGCCAGCCACGCCGCCGACGTCGAGTGGGCGCTCGTGCAGTTGCTGAGCGGTCCGCGCCCGCTCGTGGGCATGTCGCTCGGCGGCCTCACCTCGATTCTGGTGGCCCACGACCGTCCCGACCTCATCAGTTCGCTGCTGCTCATCGACATCACACCGGGGGTGAACGCCGAGAAGGCCCGCCACATCACGGACTTCGTGAACGGACCAACGTCGTTCGACGACTTCGAGGAGATGTTGGCCCGCACGATTGAGCACAACCCCACGCGGTCGGTGTCCTCGCTGCGTCGAGGCATCTTGCACAACGCCCTGCGGCGAAGCGACGGGACGTGGGTCTGGCGCCACCAACAGCACCCCAAATCCGAGCTCGTCGCCCCCGAGGTCGGCGACCTCTGGGCCACGTTGGGCGAACTGACCATGCCGGTCACGCTGCTTCGAGCCATGGCCGCCGGATCGGTCGTCGACGACGACGACGACGACGAATTTCGCCGGCGTCTGCCCGGGGCCACGGTGATCCACGTGCCCGGCGCCGGTCACTCGATACAGGGTGACGCTCCACTGGAACTCGCGGCCCTGATAAACCGATTCTGTGTCTGAGATCAGTGGCTGGCGGGGGAGGGCTCGAACCTCCAACCTACGGATTCAAAGTCCGTCGTTCTGCCAATTGAACTACCCGCCACTGCGGTACCGTGACAATCTTCGGAGATTCTTAGAGAATGTCTGGAGATGCTTAATACCAAACAACAACACTAGAGCCTGACCGACCGATCCAAGAAAGCTGCGCCGTGACCACCAACACCTCTCCGACCTCCTACGTCGCGATCGTTGACGACGACGCCGCCATCCGCACCGCTCTCGGACGGGCGCTGCGCATGGAGAATTACGAGGTCGAGCTGTTCGAAGACGGGACCAGCGCGCTCAAATCGATCCAGCTCCGAGCCCCTGATGCCATAGTGCTGGACCTGCAACTGCCCGACATCGACGGGCTCGAGGTCTGCCGCCGCATCCGTCGAGCCGGTGACTCAACCCCGATCCTCATGTTGACCGCGCGGGACGCGGTCAACGACCGCGTCGAGGGGCTCGACGTGGGCGCCGACGACTACCTCGTGAAGCCCTTTGACCTGGCCGAACTCCTGGCGCGCCTGCGTGCGCTCCTTCGACGCCACGGCCTCGGTGACGGCGACGAGACGGTCCTGCGCTTCGAGGACCTCAGCCTGAACCCCCCCACTCGCGAAGTCCGTCGCGGCGACCGGAAGATCGAGCTCACGAAGATCGAATTCGACCTGCTGGAGCTCTTTCTCCATCACCCGCGTCAGGTGCTCACCCGCGACCAGATCCTCGATCTGGTCTGGGGCTACAACTTCGACTCGGGTACCAACTCGCTCGCGGTCTACATCGGGTACCTGCGGCGCAAGCTCGAAGAGGGCAACGAGCAGCGGCTGATTCAGACGGTGCGTGGCGTGGGTTACGCGTTGCGCACCTCGTGACCTTTCGTTCACGCGTCATCGCCGCCACGGTGGGCGTGGCGGCCGTCGCGGTGTTGCTCGCCTGCCTCGCGTCGTTCGTCACCACTCGCAGCGCCCTGCTGCGCTCAGTCGACGAGTCGCTGTTGATCCAGGTCTCGCACTCCACGTCGAGCCCCCCACTGGGCGACGAGTCCCAAACCACTGGCTCGTATTTCGAACTCGTGCTCGCGAACGGACAGACCTCGCCGACGTCGAAGGTCCCGATCGACCAGACGATTCTCAGTGTCGCCAAGGGCAAATCGCCACAGGTCCTTCGCACCGTCCAGTTCGGTGGCGAGTTCTATCGCGAACTCGTCAATCCCCTTCCCGCCAACACGATCGTGAGTTGTTCCACCGGCGTCTGCGTCATCAAGTCGACGTCGGCCCAACTCTTCATCGTCAACATCACCGGTCAGATCAACGAGCTGCGGAACCTCGTGCGCACCCTGCTGCTGGTGGCCGTCGCGGGGCTGTTGCTGGCCCTCGGCCTCGGGATCTTCATCGCCCGAGCGGCGCTGCACCCACTCGAGGAAGTGACCGACGAGATCGAAGAGGTCGCGGAGACCAACGACATGACCCACCGCATCGCCGAAGGGGGCGCCGACGAACTCGGGCGGTTGCGCAGGGTCTTCAACCGATTGCTCACCTCGGTCCAGAACAGCCAGTCCCTGCAGCGACAGTTGGTCCTGGACGCCAGTCACGAGCTGCGCACCCCGCTCACCTCGCTGCGGACGAACGCCCAGGTGCTCTCGCGCGCCGACGAACTGAGCCCCGAAGACCTGCGCCAGCTCACCAATGACATGGTGACCCAGGTTGACGAACTCGCCGCACTGGTGACCGACCTCGGCGAACTCGCCCGGGGCGAGCGAAGCGAGGGGGCCATCGAGGCGCTGCGCCTCGACGAGTGCGTCGACGAGTGCGTCGACACCGCCCGCACGTACGCGCGCATCAAGGACATCACGATCGACACGCACGTGGAACCGTCGATCGTGCTCGGCCGACGCGACCGACTCATTCGCGCGGTGAGCAACCTGCTCACCAATGCCGTGAAGTTCGCGCCGAATGGTGGCCAGATCAAGGTGGTCACCGAGAACGGAACCATCACCGTGAGCGACAGCGGTCCGGGCATCTCCGACGCCGATCGTCCCCACGTCTTCGACCGGTTCTGGCGTTCGGCGTCGGCGCGCGCCCTGCCCGGTTCCGGCTTGGGGCTCTCCATCGTGGCCCAGGTGGTCGCCGAACTGCAAGGAACCGTCACGGTGGATCGCGATCCGGTGCTCGGCGGCGCGCGCTTCACGATCACCTTGCCCGTCGAACCTGTGGCCTGAACGGCGGCGCTGAGTCGGCAACCCCGATTCTGCCGATTTTCTTACGTGTCGCCTGAGTGCCCCTTAGGCAGCGCTGCGAGACTGTTCGGGAAAGGAACTACTTATGAGCCCCAATCCCCGTACCCCACAACAGCGCGATCGCCGGTTCGCCCGCGTCCGTCGCCTCACCCAGGGAATCCTGCTGGGTTCCGGCGTCGCCTCGGCCGTCCTCGTCGGTTACACCGCGGCCAACGCCAAGCCCGTGACGACCGTTCCGGTGACTGTGGCCGCGCACGCCGCGACAACGACCACCACGCACACGACACCCAGTAAGGGTGGCTCGACGGCCACCACCGCCTACACGCCGCCCACCACGGCCCCGGTGGTGCACACCCCGGTCTGCACCACCACGCCGTCCGGCACCGTCATCTGTCACTAACCGCCAGGTGAACGGTGAGGTTCGGCGTCGCACGAACTCATCGATCTTTGGGCGCGGAGGCCGGTTCAGCACCGCCGGCCTTCAGTGACACGTTTCAACAGTTGTGCAGAAGTTGGGAAATAGACCGTTTGTACGGAATAAAATCATGAAAACTTTCAATTTTCACAATTTGTCCCAAACTGCCTCTTAGGGAGCGATGTCAAACTCTTGGAGAAAAGGAACCTCTTATGCGCCCCCCTTCTGATTCCTCGCAACTACGAAAGCGCCGTTTCACCAGCGTTCGCCACCTCACGCAGGCAGTCTTCTTGGGTTCGGGTCTAGCCTCTGGCTTCCTCGTGGGCTACGTCGCCAATGCGACGAACGCCGCGACGTCTGCGTCGGCGCCCGTTTCGTCAAGCGGCACCACGTCGACGGGTGGCACAACTGCGGCGGGTGGCACCACGGCGGGATCGACATCAACCAAGCGCACCACTGCGGGCGGCACCGTTCCCGGCGGCACCACGCCCGTCAGAAAGACGACTGGTCGAACCACGACCGGTCGCACTTCATCGACCGGTAAGACGCCGGGTCGAACCGCGGGAGGCACCGCCGCTGGCGCCACGGCGACGGTTGGCACGTCATCGGGTGGCACACCGGCTCCCACCGCGCCGACACCCGTCGCAACGATCCCGGCACCAGCCGCGACAACTCCGGCCCCCACTGCCCCGCCAACGACCGCCTACACCCCTCCCGTCACGGTGCCGGTGACGGTGACCACGGTGTGCACCACCACCACGACGCCTTCGGGCAAGTCCCAGACCGTCTGCCACTGAACACCATGAACTTCCAGATATGGGGCCTGACCGGCTCGCTGACAACTCAGAACGAAAGTCAGATGCCCTTCGCCGAGGAGCGTCTCTGGCACTGGATCAACGAGATCGACGCATCGTGCAACCGGTTTCGCTCCGACTCGGAGATCTCACGCCTGAACCGACATCAGGGTCAAACCGTCGCCATAAGTGAGGCGCTCGAACTGGCGCTCGACGCCGCGTTGCGCGCGGGCGCCGCCACCGACGGTCTCTGCGATCCGACCGTGTTGCCCGCGCTGCTGGCCCTGGGCTACGACCGTGACTACGACGAACTCGCCAGACAAGTGGACGTCGTGGCGAAGGCTCCGGTCCCTGCCCCCGGTCTCGGCGCGATCACCCTCGACCGCACGCGCCACACGGTGACGCTGGCTCGAGACTGTCAGCTCGATCTCGGCGCCAGCGCGAAAGCCCTGGTGGTCGATCTCGTCGCCGAGGACGTGGCGCCCTACGGCGGCGTGGTCGTTGAACTCGGAGGCGATATCGCGGTTCGAGGACACGGGCCCCACGGTCCGTGGGTCATCGGCGTCGGTGATTCCTTGACGATCACCGGTCGCGAGCCGCGCATCAGCTTCTCCAACGGCGGCATCGCCACGTCCTCGGCGACCACTCGCACCTGGCGGGTGGGATCTCGCACGGCGAACCACATCATCGATCCGCGTACCGGCACGTTCGCCCAGAGCACGTACGCCACCGCGACCGTCACGGCCAGCAGCTGCGTCATTGCCAACGCATTCGCGACGGCCGCCCTACTGTGGGGAGAGGACGCGGGCTACTACATTTCCCAGGCCGGATGGTCCGGCCGCCTCGTTCGACACGACGGCTCCGTCGAGTTCGTCGGTGGATGGCCCCGAGCAGAAGAGACCCCCTCATGATCGCCCTGACCTCGCCCTACCTGTGGTACACCACCCGGGCCACCGGCATGGTCGCGATGGTGCTCTTCACCATCGTGGTCGCGCTCGGCACCCTGGTCGCCAATCGCATCGGGGGCACGATCATCGGCCGCTTCGAGATCAATGAGCTCCACCGATCCATGTCCATCGTCGCCATTGTCTTCCTGGCCATTCATATCGCGACGACCGTCCTCGACAGCTACGTGCCGACCGGAGTCATCTCGATATTCGTGCCCATGACCTCGATCTACAAACGCGTGCCGGTCGGCGTCGGGGCGGTGGCGCTCGACCTCATCCTGGCCGTGTGGATCTCGAGTCTGTTGAAGGTCCGCATCGCCAACACGACCTGGCGGTTCATCCACTGGTTCAGCTGGTTGGGTTTCGCCACGTCCATCGTCCACGCGTTCCTTACGGGAACCGACAGTCGAAAGAGCTGGGGCCTGGTGCTCGTCGTTGCCTGCTCGAGCGTCGTGTTCGTGGCGGCGCTGTGGCGCTACCTCGGTCGCCCCGCGCGCGCCGCCGGAAGAACCGCGCTCTCACCGCTCGCCGCTCCCCCCGCGCCGCCGAGTGGCGGGCGCACCACCGCGACCCGTCTCGGCTCGGTTCCCCCGCCGCCCCCCGCGGCACCGCGACCCTCGACGGGACCCTTCCCCCGTGGTCCGCAGCGACCATCGAACAAGAAGGGCCGTCGATGATCGCGCCCAACTCACTGCCTCGCGTCCTGCACGAGGCTTCGGGACGCCCACTCTCCTTGGCCCAGCACGAAGAGGCCTTCGCGAGCGCCCCGCGATCGGGGTCGCTGTTCGAGCACCTGGAGGCATCCGGGCTCACCGGTCGCGGAGGTGCGGCGTTCCCCACCGCCCGCAAGGCCAAGCTGATCCGCGAGCAGCGCAGCCACAACAAGTTCATGGTCGTCAACGCCATGGAGGGCGAGCCGTCGTCGCACAAGGACCGAACCCTCCTGAGTGCGAATCCGCACCTGGTGCTCGACGGCGCCGAATTCCTGGCTTCCGTCATCGGGGCCAAGAACATCGCGGTCTGCGTGTCGCGCGACAACCCCGCGGCGGTCAATCACCTCAAGAGGGCGATCCACGAGCGCGAGCGCCGCAGCCTGCGCGGGCCCAAACTCGAGCTCCACACTCCACCGTGGCGTTACGTCGCGGGCGAGGAGTCGGCGCTCGTCCACTGGCTCGACGACAATGAGTCGCTGCCGCAGTACCGCCCGCTGCGTCCCCACATCTTGCGCATCGGCCACGGACCGGTCCTGGTCGACAACGCAGAGACCTGCGCCCACGTCGGGTTGATCGGTCGGTTTGGGTCCGACTGGTTCCGCAGCGTCGGCACGAGCGCGAACCCCGGCAGCACCCTCGTCTCGGTGTCGGGCGCCGTTGAACGGCCCACCGTGCTCGAGGTCGCCCTGGGCACACCGCTGCGCTCGATTCTCGAAGCGGCCGGTGCCGACACCACCCCCCAGGCCGTTCTCCTCGGCGGATACGGCGGCACCTGGTTCGACGGCTCGCGGATCGACGTGCCCTACGCCAGCGACACGCTCCAGCCCCTTGGGGCGACGACCGGTGCGGGCATCATCGTGGTGCTGCCGCGCAACGGATGTGGCATCGTGGAGACCCAGCGCATCGCCAAATGGATGGCGAATGAGAGCGCGCGCCAGTGCGGGCCCTGCGCATTCGGGCTGCCCGCGATTGCCGAGGATCTCGTCCACCTCACCACGAACTCCCGTGACGCGCAGGCGGCCTACCAACGGCTCGTGGAGCGCTGCGGGGTCATCGAAGGGCGTGGCGCCTGCCGGCACCCTGACGGCGTTGTGCGTCTCGTGCGAACGGCGTTGGACGTCTTTGCCACCGACATCGAGAGCCACCTTCGTGGCGACCACTGCGCCGGGAGTCGCTCGGGCCAATACTTCGCCTCGGTGCCTTCGATCGAACGCGAAGAGGAACTCGTATGGGAATAAGACGTCGGTCGGGCGGATTCGTCCTGAGCGTCAACCCGATCCTCTGCGACGGATTCGGCCACTGCGCCGAACTGGCTCCGGACCTCGTCCACCTGGACGAGTGGGGCTACCCCATCATCACCACGATTCCGGTCCCCCTTTCGAATCTCGCGGCCCTGGAGTCGGCGCGTTACGCCGTGCGGGGCTGTCCGCGCCAGGCGCTGCGCATCGATCGCATCAGCGATCCTTCGTAGGCCCCGCCGGTCGACCGCGTGGGCCCATCGGGTCAACGCCGTCCCTGCGCGGCGCGTCGAACAGGGACGTCGGCGCGCGATTCGATGGATGAGCACCTCACTCGGTGCTCGAAGAACCCGGCCATCGCGCGGGACCGTCGCGGCCGGCTCCGTCGATGCCAACCGGGCCGGCCTCCCACGGAAGGGGGCGATTCCTCCCCGCCAGGATTCCGCCGCTTTGTCGGCCTCGGGGCATATCTAGTAGAGTCGTACGAGCCATGGGATCACTAATCAAGAAGCGCCGCAAGCGCATGCGCAAGAAGAAGCACAAGAAGATGCTGAAGCGAACTCGCTTCCAGCGTCGCGCCGCCGGTAAATAGCTTTCGCCGACGCCTATTTGGGCGTTGTGGTGGTCTGGTAAAACCGAAGAGTGCCTGCGGGACCCTCGACGTCCCAGGCGTGCGGCCCGTCATCAACGTGGCCCTCGACGAACATCGTCGAGCCTGAACCGGCCAACTGCACGTCGGGGCCCCATCGCGCGCGAAGCCACTCGAGCGTGCTGCTCAGCCGGGGCTCGACGACGCCGGCCGGCACTTCGAGGTGATTGCGTCCCTGGGGCTGCCAGCCACCGGCTCGAAGCTCGTCAAAGGTGCGGTAGCAGTCGGCCGTGGAGACGCCGAACGCCGGCATGATCAACGTCACCGCACGACTCTCGAAGGGCAGCGGGGTCACGATCTCGCCCACTCCCTCGACGAGCGCCCGTCCCCCGACCTGGCAGAACGGCACGTCACCCCCCAGGGTCAGTGCCTCGTCGGCGCTCACGCCACCGGCCCAACGCAGAATGGCTGCCGCGTCGGCGCTGCCGCCGCCGAGTCCTCCGCCGACCGGTATCGACTTCTCGATCACGACCCCGGCGGTTCGGTGCACGAGTTTCAGGGCTCGCGCCACGAGATTCGTCTCGTCGCTCGGCACCGCCGACGTCGGGTTGGCGACGCGCACGTAGTCAGCCGACTCGTCCACCACCAGCGTGTCCACCAGGTCGATGGTGGACATCTCGCTGCGCAGTTCGTGGTACCCGTTCTCGCGGCGCCCGGTGATCTCCAGGTTCCAGGTCAGTTTCGCGGGAGCGCGGAGCCCGATCATCGAGCGGCCGCCAGTCGCGCGAACTCCTCCAACGAGAGTTCCTCGGGTCGACGGGTCGGGTCGACGTCGGCGCGTTCGAAGACGCCTTCGGTGACCCATCCGGCCAGTGATCGGCGCAGCATCTTCCGACGCTGACCGAATGACGTGCGAATGACGGTGAAGAGGTCCGCTTCGCTGACGAGTGCGGGGTCGATGCGCACGCGCTCGCGACGAACGATCGACACCAGCGCCGAGTCGACGTTCGGACGCGGCACGAAGACCGTCGGTCCGACCTTGCCAACGACCTTCGCGTCGGCGAAGTACTGCACCCGCAGTGACGCCGCACCGTAGGCCTCGTCGCCGGCCTGAGCGGCGAACCGCTCGCCGACCTCCTTTTGGACCATCACCAGCATGCGCCGAATGAGGGGCTGGGTTTCGAGAAGGTGCAGCACCAGGGGGGTGGCGACGTTGTAGGGAAGGTTGGCGACGACAGTCGCCTCTCGGCCCTGGAGGATCTCCTCGTAGTCGGCGTGGAGGGCGTCGGCGTGGTGCACGGTGACCCCGAAGGGCTCGACCACCGAACGCAGCGGCGAGAGCAGGTGCCGGTCCACCTCCATCGCCTGGATCTCGGCTCCCGTCTCGACGAGCGCCAGGGTCAGCGATCCCAAGCCGGCGCCGATCTCGAGCACGAGGTCACCGGGTCCGACCTCGGCCAACCGGGCGATGCGGCGAACGGTGTTCGGATCGACGACGAAGTTCTGGCCCAGTGCCCGCGAGGGCTTCAGTCCGTGCGCCTCGAGGAGCGCGACGAGTTCGGTACGGGTATGGGTCACCAAGAGACTTTGACACGTACGACGCCGCGCCACGGCGGCGCGAGTTGGCTGAACTGCGTTTCGGAGAGGTCCACGACCCGCCCGGTACTCGACCCCTGTCGATCGGTCACCGTACAGCGGATGGTGCGACCGGTCGCCAGATCACGAACGATGATGCGGGTGCCGTGTGGCAGATACGACGACGCGCACCGTCCCGGTGTGTACGAGTACCAGGTCGCGAGGCCGATCCGGTAGCGCACTGGAGCCTTCTTCACCGTGGTGGTGGTCACCCGCACCGTGGTGGTCGTTACCGGCTCGGTGGTGGTCGGCGCCGTCGAGGTGGTGGTCTCGCCCGGGTACGTCGTGGTCGTCACCGGCACGGTGGTGGTCGGCGTCGGGGGCCTGGTGGTCGTCGTCGGGGGTCCGGGCGCGGGTTTGGTGGTCGTCGTCGCGGGCTTGGGCTTGGGCTTGGGCTTGGCGGACGTGATCTTCTTCGTTGGACGAGCAGGCCTCACCGTGCTCGTGGTCAGAGTGACGGTCGAATGCCAGCGAACCCGAGTTCCGGGGACGGGGGTCTGGCGGACGTCGACCACCCACCGGCCACTGGAGCTGCCCGGGCCCTGGGTTCGAAAGTACAGTTGCGCCTTGCGCATCGCCGCGTAGACCTGGGCCTTGGAGAGGCCGATGAGCCGAGGCACCGCGCGCAGGGCGTGACCCGCGTGCAGTGACGTGGTCAACGTGATGGTGGCGTGCCACGCCAGCAGGGTGCCCGGGCGCGGGTTCTCGCTGGCCACCGAGGTCCACGCACCGTTGGCGCTCCCGGGGCCGACGGTTCGAAAGTAGAGGTCGGCGTGGCGCATCGCCGCGTAGACGTCGGCTTTGGGCAGACCGACGACGTTCGGGACATGGCGAGGGGCGTGCACGGACGTGGCCCCCGCCATTTGGGGCTCGACGAGGACCGCGGTGGTCGCCATGAGGCTGACCGCGGTCAAAGAGGCCAACGAGCGCCGCAGCGCTCGTCGCATTGATGTCCCCAGACCTCCACCCTCCACCAGGACAACGGGCTGTACTGAGACTTCCCGCCCCACAACGCTAGGCAAGGGTGGCGCCAAAGGCAACTCAGTCTCGAAGATTAAATGAAATCCCTCATCAGAGGGTTGTTCATCGGACCGGCACGCCGAAGAGCCGGGCCGAATTGGCCGCCGTCGCGTCGCGCAAAACCGACACCTCGTCGCCGCGCAGCTCGGCGACGAATTCGCCCACCTCCGCCACGAAGGCCGGCTCGTTGGCCCTGCCGCGGTGCGGCACGGGCGCCAGGAACGGACTGTCGGTCTCCACGTGGAGCCGATCGAGCGGCACGAGCCGAACCGCCTCGCGCAGCATCGCGGCATTCTTGAAGGTCACCACTCCCGACACCGAGATGTCACACCCGAGGTCCAGGCAGTGCTGCGCGTCCTCGGGCGTGCCCGTGAAGCAGTGGATCACCGTGCGAGGTGGCGCGCCCTCGCTTCGCAGAATGGCCAGCAGATCGTCAAAGGCGTCGCGAGCGTGTATGACGAGGGCGAGGTCCAGCTCGTGGGCCAGCGCGATCTGCATGGCGAAGGCGGCTCGCTGGGCAACGCGCGGGGAGTGTTCGTAGTAGTAGTCAAGACCACATTCGCCAATACCGACGAGTCGGGGATGGCCCGCTCGCGCCATTTCCTGCAGGGGGGCGACATCCTCCGTGGCGTCGTGGGGATGCAGGCCAACGGTGGCGAAGATCTCCACGGGACTCTCCAGGTCAGTGATGGCGAGGGCCTCGGCGGACGTCGTCGCGTCGGTACCGATGACCACAACCCGGTCGACTCCGGCGCCGAAGGCCCGCTCCAGGGTGCGCCTCGCGTCAGCGGCGACCTGTTCGTCACCGGAGAGGAATCGATCCTGGAGATGACAGTGCGCGTCAGTCCATCTGCTCATGCGCCGCTCTTGATGCGCGGGAAGAGCGGGTCGCCTTTCTCCACGTCTCGGCCACCCGGATAACGACCCCAGACGGCACTTCGCTCGAATATCTCGTCGATGGGCGAGCCACCGAGACCGATGCGTCGCCAGATCTCTTCACAGACGCCCGGCATCGCCGGAGTGGCCAGCACCGTCACGAGGCGAATCGCTTCGAGCGCGTCGCCAAGGACGTCGTCCACGTCGCGGCCAGGCTCCATCTTCCAAGGAGCGTTCTGTTCGAGGAAGGCGTTCGTCGAGCCGATGAGACGCCACGTCGCTTCCAGAGCACTCTGAGGAGCGAACCGGTTCCACGCCGCCGCCGTTTCATGAATCACCAGTTCGGCCTCCACGCGCAGTGGCGAGTCGGTCCGCGGCGCTGGTCCCTTTCCAGCGCACTTGGAGTTGACCACCGTGGTGACGCGCGCCACCAGGTTGCCGAGGTTGTTGGCCAGGTCCGTGTTGTAGCGATGCGTGATGCCCTCGAGGGAGAACTCGCCATCGTTGCCCAACGAGGTGTCGCGCAAGAGGTAGTAGCGAATGGGGTCGACGCCGAACTCGTTGGTCAAGACCACCGGCGAGATGTCCGAGAGTCGGACGGCGCCCTCTGCGGCCATGGTCTTGGACAGCTTCTGGCCACCGACGAGCAGCCAACCGTGCACTTGCACGTGCGACGGCGGTTCCAGACCGGCCGCCATGCACATCGCGGGCCACCATACGCAGTGGAAGCGGATGATTTCCTTGCCGATCAGGTGATGCGACCACGGCCACCACTCGCCCACCTCGTCGTCGTCGCGTCCGTAGCCGATCGCCGTCAGGTAGTTGATCAGCGCGTCGTACCAGACGTAGAAGACGTGCTGTTCGTCCCAAGGAACCGGTACGCCCCAGGAGATCGACGTTCGGGTGATCGAGATGTCGCGCAGTCCGCCCTTGACGAAGGAATAGGCCTCGTTGCGCTTGGTCTCCGGCGTGACAAAACCCGGGTGCGCATCGTAGTACTCGAGCAGCCGGTCCTCGAAGGCGCTGAGTCGGAAGAACCAGTTCTCCTCTTCCATCTCGGTCAGGAGTCGTCCGTGGATCGGACACTTGCCGTCGTCGCTGGACTCGAGCGTGAAGTAGTCCTCGCAACTGATGCAGTAGAGACCCTGGTAGACGTCCTTGTAGATGTAGCCGTTCTCGTAGATCGCCATCAGGAACTTCTGGACGCTCTCGTAGTGGCGAGGTTCGGTCGTGCGGATGAAGTCGTCGTTGCTGATCCCCAGGGTGTCCCACGCTTCACGGAAGCGTCGCGAGGTCTGATCCGTCCATTCCTGGATCGAGACGCCGTTCTTCGCCGCGGCGTCGGCGACCTTCTGCCCGTGCTCATCGGTGCCGGTCAGGAACTTCGTGTCATCGCCGACCAGGCGGTGCCAGCGAGCCATGGCGTCGGCGTTGACCGTGCAGTACGCGTGGCCCACGTGTGGCGCGTCATTGACGTAGTAGATGGGAGTTGTTATGTAGAAGCGACCCATCTAGAAAGGCTACTTTCTCACGAACCTTCGCTCGCTCGTAGTCGGAGCGCGAGTTGGTAGGCCGAACGGTGCGCCACTCCCAATGCGTCGGCCACGTGCGAAACCGCGTCGCGCACACTGGCCCCACTGGCCAGTTGTTCGCGAAGGGCCGCTCGAACCATGTCGTCATCGACGATCGGCGCTTCCGGGGCTCCGGCGAGGACGACGACGACCTCGCCCACCACGTCGCGGTTGCCAAAGATGTCGGCGACCTCGCGCACCGTCCCGCGCACCACCTCTTCGTGCAGCTTCGTGATCTCTCGTGCGACCGCGACGCGCCGCTCGGGGAAATGCTCGGCCAGTTCGCTCAGGGTCGCAGCCAGACGCTGAGGTGATTCGTAGAAGACGATTGTCCTCGGTTCGTTCGTCCACTGGCGGTACAGCGCTTCGCGTTCGCCCACCTTTCGCCCCATGAAGCCCTCCATGACGAAACGGTCCGTCGCGAGTCCACTGATGGTCAGGGCGGCAATGACCGCCGCCGGACCCGGCGCGGTCGTGACGCGAAGTCCGGCCTCGGCGACGGCCGCGACGACCCGGCTCCCGGGATCACTGATGCCCGGTGTCCCGGCGTCGCTGATGAGCACGACGACCTGCCCGTTCTGGACCCGGTTGATGATCTCGTCGCACTGGGAAGCCTCGTTGTGCTCGTGCAGCGAGTGCAGGCGACCCTTCACCGCGATGCCGTGGGCGCTGAAGAGGGTGCTCGAATGACGGGTGTCCTCGCAGTAGACCACGTCCGCGTCCGCGAGCAGGGCCAGCGCCCTTCGCGAAATGTCGCCGAGATTCCCCAGTGGTGTCGCCACCACCACGAGCTCGCCCGTGGCGACTGCGTCATTGCCCAGATCTTCCACGGTTGTCCCCTCGTTTGGCTCGAAGAGCCCTCCACCTACTAACATTGTCACCTATGTCGAAGCGGACCGTGAAGCGCAAGCTACGCGCAAAAAAGAAGGCTAACCACGGCAAGAAGCCGAACTGCGGCCGCGGGTAACACCGTCGCCGTTACAGCGCCCCGTCCCACGCACAGGCTCGATCGCGAAGTAGCGCGGCCAGCGGCGTGGGCGTGTCGCTGATGATGCCGTCAACTCCGAGTTCCAGCAGTCGGGCCATTTCGTCGACGTCGTTCACCGTCCAGACGTGCACCGCCACGCCCGCTCCGTGGGCCGCCCGCACGAATCGCTCGTCGACGACCGTCACGTCGCCAAAGGTCGCCGGCACCTGGAAGGCACTGACCGGGGCCACGACCGGCGCGGAATCCTCGAGCAACGAGAAGTAGAACGCTGCCGTCTCGCCCGTCGCGGCGGACGTGGCGACGTCAGGCGCGATGGCTCGAAACGACTGGATGGCGCCGTCGTTAAACGACGCCACGATCACCGAGTCGACCCGCTCGAGGCGGCGCAGTTCGTCGGCGAGGAGTTGCTCGTAGGGCTCGACGGCGGGTGCCGTGCGCTTGATGTCCATGTTGAGTAGCACCCTCGGGAACGACGCCACCACTTCCTCGAGCGTCGCCACGGTGAATCGCGGGTCAGCGGGCGCCTCGCCCCGATACGGATAGTCCTCGTCCGCGCGACCATGCGTGACCGCCTCACCCTCGACCCACCAATAGGCATTGTCCATCTCGCGCAGTTCGGCCAACGTCAACGCCGCGATCTCACCGTGATGGTTGGTCGTTCGATCGACCGATTCATCGTGACAGACCACGATCTGACGATCGCGGGTGGCGTGCACGTCGAGTTCGATCGCCGTCGCGCCCCGGGCAATCGCCTGACCAATGGCGAACAGCGTCGATGACGGTCCTTCGAAGGCCCCGCCCTGATGGGCGAAGGCGACGACGCGCCGCTCGAGCCAGGGGTTACGCGTGCGCGTGTCCATTGGGGAAGATCTTGGCGTCCATTCGACGTTCCATGTAGAACGCCAGGCCCGGCACGAAACCGGCGAGCAGCATCAGCACCACGTAACCCACGTGCAATCGGGCCTTCAGTGCGAACTGGAAACACCACACCATGTAGATCGGGTACAGCACCACGCCATGACCGATGCCCACCACGGTCACCGCGACCTTCAGGTGCTTCCAGAGGGTCAGGTCAACCGTATGCAGAACCAGGAAGAGACAGAGGATTATCAACGTTGTTCCGGTGACGTACGACATCAGCCGGTAACGCTGAAAAGCTCTCTCCACTAGTGACCCCAGAGCTTCTTCTTGGTCTTGGTCGCCAAGTTCGCCAAGTGGTCGTTATAGGCCGCGAGTGTCGGATCCTCAACCTCGGCGCTTTCCTCGCGGGCGTTGCGGGCCTCCGCGCGCATCTTCTCCTCGTACTCGCGGCGGGCCGACTCCTCGCTGGCGCTCGCCTTCTCCATGTTCAGCATGGCGTACCAGCCGAGCACGCCGAGTATGCCAAAGACGGGCCATTCGATCGAGTACATGAAACTCAGCGAGTTCCCCTGCACCGCTCGGCCGAGTTGCCACCATGCGGCAATTGCGCACATGGTGAGCCAGCCGAGCAATGCGAGGTGTAGCAGCACGGCACGGGGCGTAAACCACTTCGACTTCACGGGGCCATCCTAACGAGCGGCACTAGGCGCAGGACGTCGTCGTAGGATGTCGTCGTGCCATCATCGACGATGCAGCAGTTCTCATGGCGCCATCTAAACCAGTGGCACGTAGGAGCAATCCCGATGGTCCTCCTGATCGGTGCCGGGCTGGTCTACTTCGCGGCCGCCCATCGGGCCCCACAATGGCCCCGCCATCGCTCCTGGTTGTTCCTGGTGGGGCTCGCGGTCACGTTCCTCGCCACGCAGTCGATCGTCGGCGTCTTTGACATGGAGTACTTCAGCGACCACATGATTCAACACCTCATGTTGATCATGGTCGCCGCGCCGATATTCGCCCTCAGCGCGCCGCTCGATCTGGCCTACGAGGCGGGCGGCGCGAGGATTCGTCGGGTCTTCGACGGTCGCGTCATGAAGGTCGTCACCCACCCGCTCGCCGCCTTCGCCCTCTACTTCGTCTTCATCCCCCTCACGCACCTCACGAGCCTCTTCAACCTGATGTTGGAACACGAGTGGTTCCACCACCTCGAACAGATCGGCTTTCTCGTGGTGGGCTATCTGTTCTTCCGCGTCGCCTTCGGTCTCGGACGCGGCTTCACGATTCATCCGGGGCTGCGGCTGGTGTACGTGATGGCGGCGGTTCCCGTGGACACGTTCACGGGCCTGGCGCTCGCGATGAGCTCGCACAACCCTTTTCCCAGTTACGCGATGTCGTCGCCCGCAGGCTCGACGAGCACCTCGATCCTCGCCAATATCCACCTCGGGGGCGCCATAATGTGGATTGGCGGCGACGCCCTGATGCTGCTCGCCTGCATTCCGATTGCCGTCACGTGGGTGCGCTGGGAGACGGTCCGTACGAAGGAGCTCGATGCGCAGCTGGACGCGCTGGGCCTCTAGCGCCTAGAGCAGCCCGGCCTCGATCGCGAGCTCCTCGAGATCGCTTTCGGGACGCGCGCCGAGATGCTTGATGACCTCTCCGGCGCAGAGCGATCCCAACTCGGCCGCTTCGACGGGGTCGGCCCCGAGCGCGAGGCCGTAGAGGAAGCCTGACGCGAACATGTCGCCCGCCCCGTTCTGGTCAAGGACGTGTTCGACCGGGCTCGCCGGGACTGAGACGACCCCCGATACCGTCGCCACGTCGGCACCGAGGGGGCCACGCGTCACCACGGCCAGGACCCCGATCTCCTCAAGCGCCGCGAACGCATGTCCCAAGTGCGCGACCTGGAAGAGCGAAAGGATCTCGGCCTCGTTGGCGAGGAGCACGTCGACGTCGTTGGTGACGAGGCCGAGAAAATCGCGGCGGTGACGGTCGACGCAGAACATGTCCGACAGCGAGAGCGCCACCATGGAGTCATGTTCGTGGGCGAAGTCGACCACCTTCTGAATCGCCACTTTGGCGGGTGGGAGGTCGTACAGGTAGCCCTCGACGTAGGTGATCTCCGACCGAGCAATGAGCCGTTCGTTGATGTCGTTGACGTGAAGTTGGTTCGAGGCCCCCAGATAGGTCGCCATCGTCCGCTGCGCGTCGTCGGTGATGAACACGTGGCAGCGGCCCGTGGCACCTTCCTCCGCGGTGGCGATCGCCAGATCGAGCTCCACGCCCATCGAACGCAGGTCGTGCGTGAATCGCTCGCCGAACTCATCCGCGGCGACTTTCCCGATGTAACCGCACGTTCCGCCCAGCGACGCGACACCGGCGATTGAGTTCGCGACCGAACCGCCCGACATTTGAATAGTGGGTCCCATTGCGTTGTAGAACGTGTCGAGCTGATGCTCTTCGATGAGGGTCATCGTGGCCTTCACCAGTCCGAGATCGCGATGGACGTCGTTGCTGTCGCGCGCGATGATGTCCAACATCGCGTTACCGATACCGGTCACCGCGAGTCGATTGGGGCCGGGCTTGACGCGCAGCGAAACGGGGGTCGGCGGAATTGTCACTTAGAGAGCGTAGAACTTTTGCCCCTAAGGTGGGGGCGTATGTCTACGACAAATAACCCCTACCGTCTCGCCCGTACCGTCGTCCCCTCGAACTACCGGATCTTCTTGACCCCCGATTTGGACACGGCAACCTTCTCCGGTCGGGTGGAAATCGATGTCGACGTCAATGAATCAACGCCGGAGCTCACCCTGCACGCGAAGGAACTCACGCTCGGTGCCGCCACGCTGTCCTGCGCGGGCACGAGCTTTCGCTCCGTCGTTCCAGTCTTCGACACCACCTACGAGACCGCGACCTTCGCCTTTGACACCCCGCTCCCGGCCGGACCGGCCACCGTCGAGATCGCCTTCACCGGGATCTTGAACGACCAGCTCGTCGGTTTCTACCGTTCGACCTTCATCGACAGCGCGGGCACGTCGCACACGATCGCCACGACGCAGTTCGAGCACTCCGACGCCCGCCAGGCCTTCCCCTGCTGGGACGAGCCGTCGTTCAAGGCGACCTTCCAGATCAACCTCACTGTCCCCAGCCACCTGGCGGCCTATTCGAACTCGCCGGTCACCTCCGACACTGACCTTGGAAACGGTCAGCGCACCATCAGCTACGCCCCCACGATGAAGATGTCGACGTATCTGGTGGCCTTCGTGGTCGGTGACTTCGAAGAGACCGAGGCCGTTGACGTACTCGGCACGCCGCTGCGCATCGTCTACCCCGTCGGCAAGGGCCACCTGACCGAGCTTGCGGTGGAGGCGGGCGCGTTCGCTCTGCGATTCTTCTCGGAGTACTTCGATATCCGCTATCCCGGCGACAAGTTGGACATGATCGCCATCCCCGACTTCGCCTTTGGGGCCATGGAGAACCTGGGTTGCATCACCTACCGCGAATCGGCGCTCTTGATCGATCCGGCCACTGCGTCAATCGCGGAATTGCAGCGGGTCGCCACCGTCGTCGCCCACGAAATCGCCCACATGTGGTTCGGCGACCTCGTCACGATGGAATGGTGGGAGGGGATCTGGCTCAACGAGGCCTTCGCCACGTTCATGGAGGTGCTCTGCACGAACGAGTTCCGCCCCGATTGGAAGATGTGGGTCGGCTTTGGCGTCGACCGCGACGCCGCCCTCCAGATCGACGGGCTCCACTCGACCCGACCGATTGAGTACGACGTCATCTCCCCCGACGACACGCGCGGAATGTTCGACATTCTCACCTACGAAAAGGGCGGCTCGGTGCTGCGCATGTTGGAGCAGTATCTGGGCGAGAACGTGTTCCGCGACGGTATCCGCTTCTACCTCGCCAAGCACAGTTACGCCAATACCGTGACGACCGACCTGTGGGACGCGCTCGAAGTGACCTCGGGACAGCCCGTGCGTAGTCTGATGAACACCTGGATCCTCCAGGGTGGCCACCCGCTGGTCACGCTGGAACACGCGACGCTGAGCCAGCGGCCCTTCGCCTACGGCCCGTCCCGCGGCGAGAGCGCCATTGGCTCATCGTGGCTGATTCCCGTTCTGACCCGCTCGTTGAGCGGCGGCCCCGTGAGCCGGCACCTCCTCGCCGATGCGCCCCTTCCGGTCAGCGATCTCGCACCGGTCGTTCTCAACGCCGGTGGCTCGGGTGTCTTTCGCTCCCGCTACGGCACGGCCGAACTCGCGGCGCTCGCCGGGCACATCGACGAACTCGAGGAACTCGAGCGAGCCACGCTCGTCGCGGACAGCTGGGCGTCGCTCTTCGCGGGACAGATCACGTGGAACGCGTTCCACGCCATCGCCCGAGGCCTCGGTGACCAGGACGAGCCCACTCCGTGGTCCACCGTCACCACCGCCGTCGACTTCGTCAATCGCGCTCTGCGCGATGATCAACGTGAGGCCTTCGCGGTCCAGGTTCGCGCACTCTTCGAGCCCCAGTTCGCACGCCTGGGCTGGGACGCCAAGGACGGCGAACACGAACTCACGCCGCAACTTCGCGCCCTGGTGCTCTCGACGCTCGGCATCGTGGGCGGCGACGAGTCCATCCGCGCCGAGGCGCTGCAGCGTTTCGATGCGGATACTCTCGACGGCGACCTCGCGCGCTCGATCCTGCGCCTGACGGCCGACCAGAACCGTCCCGGCGACTACGAGACCTTCCTCGATCGGTTCCGACACGCCCAGAATCCCCAGGAGGAACAGCGCTACCAGTGGGGACTCGCGGACTTCCCCGACGAGCGCTGCGCCCTCGACGCCGCCGAGAAGTGCTTCAGTGAGTTCCGCAACCAGGATGCCACCATCGAGCTTGGCCTGCTGACGCGCAACGCCCGCACGGGCCCCAGGGTGTGGACGTACCTGACCACGCGGTGGGACGAGGCAGTCGAGAAGTTCCCACCGAGCTCGCTCTCGCGGCTCGCGCTGGGGATACCCACGTTCATCACTGACGAGGCTTTCGCGGCCACGGTCGAGGCGTTTCACAAGTCCCACTCGCTCGGCGGGGAACAGCGAACCATCGACCAGCAACTCGAACGGATGCGCATCGGTCTGACCTTCTGCGCGGCGATGCGCCAACAGTTCTAGATTGACCGCATGAGCATCGGGGCCTTCCTTGGCATCTTCGCCCTGATGTTCCTGCTGGAACTCCCCGACAAGACGATGATCGCCACGATCGTCATGAGCACGAAGGCCCGCCCGACGTCGATCGTGGTCGGTGCGTCGGCCGGTTTCGTCGTGCAGATGGGCATTGCGGTGCTCGCCGGTCACCTGTTGACGCTGTTTCCCGCGCACATCAAGGACTTCATCGTCGGTCTGCTGTTCTTGGGCGGCGGCGCCTACCTCCTCTTCGTCTCCGAGGACGAAGTGGTCGAGGAGGGCGAGCGCGAGGCAGCGAGTGAGCGGGCCGGCTCGCGGTGGCGCGAGATCTCCACTGCCTTCACCGTCATCTTCATCGGGGAGTTCGGCGACCTCACCCAGATTCAGGCCGCGAACTTCAGCGCCAAGACCCATCGACCCCTCGAGGTCTTTCTCGCCTCGTCCCTCGCGCTCATCATCGTCTCGTTCGTCGGGGCCTACGGCGGTCAACTGTTGCAGCGCGTGGTGCCGCTCAAGAAGATCCGCCTGGGTGGCGGCATCGTCTTCGCCGGTCTCGGGGTGTACACCATGGTGAAGTTGGTGACCGGATGAGTCGTCGCGACGAGTTGCTCGCCCTTGCCGATTCGGTGAAGGGATTCATGCCGCGCAACGAGGGACTCGCGCTGTTCGCGCACGCACTCGCGCACGGCGGTGACGTGCCGGGCGGCACCTGGCTCGAGGTGGGTGCGTGGTGCGGGAAGTCGGCCGTCTACCTCGGCGCGGCGGGCGAGGCCACGTCGTCGGTGCTCTTCTCGCTCGACCACCACCACGGCAGCGAAGAGAACCAGGCCGGCTGGGAGCATTTCGACCCCGACCTCGTCGATCCCGTCGACGGTCGCCTCAACACCCTGCCCACGTGGCAGCGAACCATCGCCGACGCCGCACTGGAAGAGACGGTGCTCGGCCTGATCGGGCCGTCGACGGTCGTGGCGCACCACTTCGCCCAGCCACTCGACCTGCTGTTCATCGACGGCGGCCACGGCGCCGAGGTCGCGTGGGCCGACTACGAGGCCTGGACCCCCAAGGTGGTCGATGGTGGACTGATGATGATCCACGACGTCTTTGCAGACCCAGCCGACGGTGGACGCCCGCCCTACGAGATCTACCTGGCCGCGCTCGACCGGGGCGGCTTCGTGGACGTGGCGCAGGAGGGATCGCTGCGGGTTCTGAGGCGCCGTGCCTAGCCCGCGTACAGCGGACAGCCCGGTTCGGCGAGGTCCAGGGGCATCGCCAGCTCCCCGTGACGAAAGAGCCCCGACGCCGGCGACGACGAGGTCAACGCGTCGGCCGCCAGGATGATCGCCGCCGCGGTGTACGACGTCGTCTCGCCACCCGGGAAGGTCGACTGTTGCGGGTAGGCAATGCCGGTCCAGTACGCGCCGTCGTCGCGGCGGTGGCGGCAGGTGAAGTCGAACAGATCGAAGGCTCGACTCGTGAGTCCCAGCGCGTCGAGGGCCAGCACGCACTCGGCGGTCTCGGCGGCGGTGACCCAGTCGTTCGTCGAGACGCACCGCACGCCGTAACCGTCCATGACGTGACGTTCCCAACCGTCGCTGAGACGACGCTCGCCGTGCTCGCCCACCAGCGCTCCGCTGAAGATCGGGTAGTACCAGTCCATGGCGAACTCGTTCTTCGGTGCGAAGGCCCCCGGGTGATGCGCCACGGCGTGACCGAGCCGGCCGGCGGCCAGCTCCCAGGCGGGCTTGGCGACGTCGAGTCGTTCACCCAATGCCGTCGCGCAGCGCAGCGAGTGGAAGATCGAAGAGGAGCCGGTGAGCAGAGCGTAGGACTCGGGTCGTCCCAGCGAGTCGAGGGACCAGCGGATGGTGCCGTCGTCCAACTGCCAGCGCAGCACGAATTCGATGGCGCGCTCGATGTGGGGCCACATCTCCGCCGCGAAGTCGACGTCGTCGGTGGCGAGCAGGTAGTGGTAGACGCCGGTCGCGATGTACGCGCAGACGTTGGTGTCGAGACGGGTGTCGTTCACCCGCTCGGCCAGGTAGTAGTTGAACCAGCTGCCGTCACCGAGTTGGTTCCGCGCCAGCCACCGGTAGGCCGAACGGGCCTGGTCGCCGTAGCCGGTCACGGTGAGGGCCATGGCCGCTTCGACGTGGTTCCACGGGTCGCAGTGCCCCCCGGGGAACCACGGGATCTGACCGCTGGCACTCTGGAGTTCGCCGACGTGAGCGGCGGTGGCCGCGAGTTCGTGCGAACTGAGTATGCCCGGGACCCCCGAGAGGTAGTTCGTCACCGTGGTCACGGCGCCACCGGTTTCACGACGTAGATGATGATGGACTTGCCCATGAGAGGCGCGAGCAACTTCTCCGCCCACCGCGTGGTGCGTGGTCCCTTCACGATGTCCCACACCAGCAGGCGGTGGTAGGTGCGCACGATCGGGTTCGTGTCGTTCGTGGTGCCCACCAGGCACTTCAGCCACCAGTACGGACTGTGCAGGCCGTGGGCGTGGTGGTGACCGGTGACCTTCAGACCCACCGACTCCAGGCGCGACTGGAGAACCGAGCGTCGGTAGATGCGAATGTGGCCGCCGGGCACGTTGTGGTACGCGTCGGAGAGCGCCCAGTTGACCAGTTCCGGCCCGAAGCGCGGTACGGTGACCGCCATGGTGCCCCCGGGCCGCAGGACCCGCGCCAGTTCGCCCATCGCCCCACGGTCATTGGGAATGTGCTCGAGCACTTCAGAGCAGATGACCCGATCAAATGAGCCGTCGGGGAACGGAAGGTGCAGCGCGTCGCCCTGCACCGCGGCCGTGTGGAAGGCGTCCGCCGCCAGTTCGCCGGCGTCGACCATCGCGGCGAAGGTCGCCGCGACGCCCTCGACCTCGTCGCGCCCGGCGTCCAGGGCAACCACGTTGGCCCCGCGGCGGGCGGCCTCGAACGCGTGTCGTCCGAATCCGCACCCGAGGTCCAGGATCTTGTCACCGCGACGCAGTCCGAGTTGGTCGTAGTTGGCGGTCAGCATCAGTCGAAGTTCACCGAATCCGGAAGGGGCCGGCCCGAGAGGATGGCGTCGTAGCAAGCGGCGGTGCCGCGAGCGGTGACCTCCCAGGTGAATCGATGGATCACCCGTTCGCGCCCGTTCGCTCCGAGACGCGCCCGCAGTTGCGCGTCGTCGAGCAACTGGCGAATCGCCTGCACCAACGCGTCGGGGTTGTTCGGCTCGACCAGCAGTCCGGTCTCCCCGCTCACGCCCACCACCTCGGGCAGTGCCCCGCCCATCGTCGCCACGACGGGCACGCCACAACTCATCGCCTCGATCGCGGGCAGTGAGAAGCCCTCGTAGAGGCTCGGCACGATCGCGACTTCGGCTTCGCCGTAGAGGCGCGCCAACTCCTCGTCGCTCACGCCCGAGATCGTCGTCACGATGTCGTTCAGCCCCAGACGCTCCAACGCGTTGGCGACGCGACCCTTGGCCTTGGGCTTTCCGATGACGATGAGATCGATGTCGCGCTCCACCCGGAGCTTGGCGATGGCCTCGAGCAATGGAACGAGGCCCTTCATCGGCACGTCGCTGCTGGAGGTCACCATGAGGCGGCCCTTCTTCTTCACCACGTCGTCGTAGGGCTTGAAGACGTTGTGGTCAACGCCGACGGGCACGACGGTGAGACGTTCCAGGGGAACGCGCATCTGGGCGTTGATGTCGACCTTGGAGTTGTGCGACACCGTCAACACCGCGGGAAGTTGCTTCACGACTCGAACCTGCATGCGCAGGAATCCGAACCAGCGACGTGTGGTGTAACGCTGCCCGAACGTCTCGGCGTGGTCAAGGGCGATAGATCGGTCCACCGTGATGGGGTGGTGCAGCGTTTCGAGCAGCGGCCAGCCGCCACGGTGCAGACTCAAGATACCCGGACCCATGCACTGGTTGTCGTGAATGATGTCGAAGTCGTGACGGCGGTTCGCGAGGATCTTCTTGATGCGCATCGAGTACGCCAGCGGCTCGCCGAAGCCCGCGCTCAACATCACGCCAAACTCCGCCAGATCGGCGAGCGACGTGAACTCCGATCGGGCGGGAATGCGAAAAGGATCGGGGTCGCGATAGAGGTCGAGTCCGCGCACCGCGGTGAACCCCACCCCTTCGTCCAGTTCGGGCCAGGGAGGGCCCGAAAAGACCTCGACGCTGTGGCCGAGCCGCGCCAGTTCGCGCGTCAGATGGCGGGTGTACACACCTTGGCCCCCGCAGCGCGGATTCCCGCGATAGATCAGGAACGCAATACGGTGCTTGCCCGGCTCGGCCGGTTGGGCCGGCACGTGCGGGGGCGTCGAGATGGTCTTGGAGTGTGCCCAGGACGCCTTCGTGTCATCAATGGTCTGGCGAAGGGAGCGGGACACTGGCCAACTTTCGATTTCGGCGAAGTTCCCCATTCTCCCCCAATTTCACGACCGGCACAAATGGCTGGCGACGGCACGTTCCAACCTGACTACGCTGCCGTTTATGGATCTGACCTACCCCCAAGAAGCCGAGGCCTTCCGCGCCGAAGTCCGCGTCTGGCTCGAGGAGAACCTGCCCCCGGACTGGTTCACGCCCGGCTTCTCGATGAGCGATGACGAACGTAAGGCGTTCAATCAAACGTGGACCGACACGCTCTTCGCCGGCGGGTGGATCTGCGCCGGTTGGCCAGTGGAGTATGGCGGCAAGGGACTCTCACTGTTGCAGCAGGTTGTGCTGACCGAAGAGTTCGCCAAGGCCGGCGCCCCGATGCGCGCGGACTTCTTCGGCGACACGCTGGTCGGTCCCACCATCTTGCAGTGGGGCACCGAGGAGCAGAAGAAGGAGTTCATCCCGGATATCTTGCAGGGCAAGATCACGTGGTGTCAGGGTTTCTCGGAGCCCAACTCCGGTTCGGACCTCGCGAGCTTGAAGACGAGCGCCGTGCTGGACGGCGACGAGTGGATCATCAACGGCCAGAAGGTCTGGACGAC